>CAYFTI010000102.1:0-8176 GCA_964346065.1 uncultured Hyphomicrobiaceae bacterium | reverse complement strand
TGGTTGGCGACCTGTTCGGCGAGGGCAAGATGTTCCTGCCGCAGGTGGTCAAGTCGGCGCGCGTGATGAAGAAGGCCGTCGCCTACCTCATGCCTTACATGGAGCAGGAGAAGCGCGAACTCGGCATCGAGGACCAGCCCGCTGCCGGCAAGATCATCATGGCGACCGTGAAGGGCGACGTGCACGATATCGGCAAGAACATCGTCGGCGTGGTCCTGCAGTGCAACAACTACGAGGTGATCGACCTCGGCGTGATGGTGCCCTCGCAGAAGATCCTCGACGCCGCGCGCGAGCACAACGCCGACATGATCGGCCTGAGCGGGCTGATTACGCCGAGCCTGGACGAGATGTGCAATGTCGCGGCCGAGATGGAGCGAGAAGAATTCGATGTGCCGCTGCTGATCGGCGGGGCGACCACCAGCCAGGTGCATACGGCCGTCAAGATTACCCCGAACTACAAGGCCGGTCAGGCTATATACGTCTCGGACGCGAGCCGCGCGGTGGGCGTTGTCTCCCGGCTGCTTTCGGAGGAGCGCGAAACCTACTTGCAGGAAATTCGGGATAACTATGCCAAAGTCACGGCGGCGCATAAGCGTGGGCGCGGACAGAAAAAGCGCATGAGCCTGAAAGACGCGCGACGCAAAAAGTTCGCGATCGACTGGGCGGCTTATGAGCCGACGAAGCCGGAATTCATCGGGCCGCGCGCGTTCCGCGATTTCGATCTGCGCGAGCTGGCCCGCTATATCGACTGGACGCCGTTTTTCGCCACCTGGGAGATCAAGGGCACCTATCCGGCCGTCCTGGAGCATGAGCGCTACGGTGAGACGGCGCGCCAGCTCTTCGATGACGCGCAGACGATGCTGAAGCAGATGCTGGATGAGCAGTGGGTGCGCGCGAACGGCGTCGTGGGCTTCTGGCCTGCGAACACGGTGGGGGATGACGACATCGCCATCTATACCGACGAGACGCGGAGCAAGCGCCTCGCGACGCTATACACACTGCGTCAGCAGATCGCGCGGGACAATGACCGCGCTAATACCGCGCTGTCAGACTTCCTGGCGCCCGGAGACAGCGGCGTGAGCGATTATATTGGGGGCTTCGCGGTCACGGCGGGCATCGGCGAGATGGCGATCGCGGAGCGGTTCGAGCGCGCCAACGACGACTATTCGCGCATCATGGCGCAGGCGCTGTGCGACCGGCTGGCCGAGGCCTTCGCCGAGCGGATGCACGAGAAGGTGCGCAAGGAGTTGTGGGGCTACGCGCCGGACGAGGATTTCGGCGTTGCAGACATAATCGCGGAGAAATACGACGGTATCCGCCCCGCGCCAGGCTACCCGGCCCAGCCCGACCACACCGAGAAGCGCACGCTGTTCGACCTGCTCGACGCCGAGACGCAGGCCGGGATCGCGCTGACCGAGAGCTATGCGATGACGCCGCCGGCGAGCGTGTCCGGTCTCTACTTCGCGCACCCGCAGGCGCACTATATCGGGGTTGGCAATATCGACCGCGACCAGGTGGAGGACTACGCGCGGCGCAAGGGCTGGCGCGTTGAGGAGGCCGAGCGCTGGCTCGCGCCGATCCTCAATTACGACCCTGACGAAAAGGCCGTGGCGTAGGCGGCTTTAGTCGATCGTGGCGACGGCGCGACGCGCGCGGCGCTCCTTGCGTTTGCGAAGCGCGGTTGCGCGGGCGCCGCAGACCAGCGGGCGCAGCTTCGGCGCGGCCGCGTCCAGCCCGCTTCCGTAGCCGTAATGCTCCAGCCGCGAGGAAAACAGCGTCTTCCACTCATAGACCTCGAAGCCATGATCGAGCAGCGCCTTGGCTCGCTCGGTCCGCGCGCGGCTATTGTAAGCGCCCATGACGACGGCGACGAGCTGGCGGTCGCCGCGTGTCGCGCTTGCCACCACGTTGAAGCCGGAGTCGCAGATGAAGCCGGTTTTCATGCCGTCCGCGCCCTGGTAGACGCGCAGGAGCTTGTTGTGCGAGCGCATGTAGGCCCGCCCGAGGCGGAATGACTTCTCGGAGTAAAGATAGGCGTATTCCGGGAATTCCTTGAGAAGGGTGCGCGCGAGGATCGCCATGTCGCGCGCGGTCGAAATCTGCTGCCCGTCTGGCAAACCGTGGGGATTGACGAAGCGCGTGCGCGTCATGCCGAGGCGCTTTGCCGTCGCGTTCATCTTGTCGGCGAACGCCTTGACGCTGCCGGCGATCTTCTCTGCGAACATCACCGCTACGTCGTTGGCCGACTTGATGATCAGGGCGCGAAGAGCCGTCGGCATGCTCATCTCCGTGCCGATGGGCGCGCCGATCTTGCTCGGTGGCTGGGCATGGGCTGTCTTCGAAACGACCAGGCTGTCCTCCATCGACAGCTTGCCGTCGCGCATCGCCTCAAAGGCGAGATAGGCGGTCATCAGCTTGGTGAGCGATGCCGGATGCCAGCGCCGGTCGATATCCTCGGCATAGAGCACGAGGCCCGTCTCGGCATCGATTACCAACGCCGGCGCCGCCCGGAGCGGACTCATTCCGGCTGCCAGTATCAGAAGTGAAAAGAGCGCGCCGAATAAACCCCCCAGACGCATCGCCGCCTCCCTCGCGTCGCCGGATATCCCTGATCTGAAAACCGATCCGCGCAGCGGCGGCCGGTGTTTTGGTGCCCCAGGCCTGACTCGAACAGGCACGCCCTTAACGGGCAACAGATTTTGAGTCTGCCGCGTCTACCGGTTCCGCCACTGGGGCCGTCGCGGAATTGCTTCCGCTGGCGCTCGATCATAAACGAGGCCTTCGTGCGGTCAAGATAAGAGGCCACGAGACCGTTTCCGAGAATGCTGCCGCATCTCGCGGCTTTGATGGACAAACTGCGCCGCCGCCTATAAGCAAGCCCCATGCTCAGAGATTTGTATGATCGTGTGATGGCCCTGGCTGCCCACCGGCTTGCGCTGTGGTGGCTGATGCTGGTGTCGTTTATCGAAAGCTCGGTGTTCCCCATTCCGCCGGACGTGATGCTGGTGCCGATGGTGCTGGCCAGGCGGGCGAAGGCATGGTTCTACGCGGCGATGACCACCATCAGCTCGGTGCTGGGCGGCGCGGCCGGGTACGCGATCGGCTTTTTCTTTTTCGAGCTGGTGGGCCAGCCGATCCTGGAGTTTTATGGCAAGATGGACGATTTCGCCGAGTTCGCCGCTGGCTACAATACCTACGGCGCATGGATCGTCCTGTTCGCCGGCATCACGCCGTTTCCCTACAAGGTGATAACCATCGCCTCGGGCGTGACCGCGCTCAGCTTTCCGCTGTTCATGCTCGCGAGCCTGGTTGCGCGGAGCTTGCGGTTCTATCTCGTCGCCGCCCTGCTTTACTGGTTCGGCCCGCCGATCCGCAGCTTCATCGAGCGCCGCCTTGGACTGGTCACGCTGGCGTTCTTCGTGGCCTTGTTCGGTGGCTTCGTCGCGCTCAGATATCTGTGACGTGGCTTGGAGTCAGGAATGCAGAGCATTATCGGGCAGATTGGGATGCGCGAGGCAGCGCTCGGGGTCTTCGGCCTCGCCGGCGTCACGATCCTCGCTGCGCTGGCTTACGAGCACGTCGGCGGCTATGAGCCGTGCGAACTGTGCCTGCGCCAGCGCTGGGCTTATTACGTCGGCATTCCCGCGGCGCTCCTGGCCTTTCTCCTTGCCCGCCACCGCCCCGCGCTCGCCGCCGGCGCGCTGGCGTTTGCCGGGGTCGCTTTTCTCCTCAACACCGGTCTGGGCGTGCATCATGCGGGCGTGGAATGGGGATGGTGGCCGGGCCCGGCGGGCTGTTCTGGCGGGACGCAGGTGTCCAGTGACACGGGCGCGCTGCTCGAAAGCCTGCGCAACAACGAGGTCGTGCGGTGTGACGAGCCGGCGTTCCGGTTTCTCGCCCTTTCCTTCGCGGGGTGGAACGCGGTGATCTCGCTGGCGCTGACGGCACTTGCCGGCGTTGGGCTTCACCGCTTTGCGCGGCGGCATCTGGTGGTGGCCTGATCATTGCAAACTGGCAATGATCTCGAAAAAACCACACTTCATTCCCAGTTTCTGCTTGTGCCGTGTTGTAAGGGTAACTTGCGTAAGCTGGAGTGAGTTGTGGAACAGCAGTGGAATGCGTTGGGCGCGCTCGCGGATCGCGTGTTGCGCCAGGCGGGCGAGGCCCGGGCGTCAGCGGTCGGTCAGTTGCGTGACGCCGAAGCAGAGCATGGCGCGGCTGCTTACGAGCGGCGCGGGCCGCAACCATCCGCGCGGCAGCAGGCACGGGACGATGTTGCGCCGCGCCAGCTCGAATTGCCGCTGGCGTGAGCCTGTGATCAGGAGGCCGTATCTTCCGGCGCGACCGGCGTATCGGGCGCTGTGCTCCATTCCGTCCAGGACCCGTCATAAACGGCGGCGCGCTCGTAGCCCGTCGTCGCGAGGCCGAGCGCCAGGATACAGGCGGTGACCCCGGAGCCGCATGTCGTGACGACCGGCTTGTTCAGGTCCACCTGTGCCATCTCGAAAAGCTGGCGGATCTGTTCGGGCGCGCGCATCGTCCCGTCTTCATTCAACAGCGCGGCATAGGGCAGATTGAGCGAACCGGGAATGTGGCCGGCGCGCGCGGTCGGGCGGGGCTCGGGCGTGATGGCGTGGAAGCGCTCAGGCGAGCGGGCGTCGACCACCTGCGCCCCACCGGCTTCGGCAACACGGCGCATGTCCTCCAGATCGCGCACAAGCTCGGCCTGCATCCGCGCGGTGAAGTGTTTTTCCTGCGGCGGTGGAGGCGGATCGCTCTCCAGCGGCCGGCCTTCGGCTTTCCATTTCGGCAGCCCGCCATCGAGCACGGCGACGTCGTCATGGCCCATGACACGGAACATCCACCAGGCGCGTGGCGCGCTGAACATGCCGGCATCGTCATAGACGACCACCTTATCGCCGTCGCCGATTCCCATCTTGCGCATCCGTGAGACGAACTTCTCCGGCGATGGCAGCATGTGCGGCATCGGGTTTGCGGTATCGGCGATTTCGTCGATGTCGAAGAATTGTGCGCCGGGGATGTGCTCCTGCTGGTAATGCGCGTCCAGCGGGAGCCCAGGCATGGGGCGGTAGCTGGCATCCAGGATCTTGACGTCCGGCGCGTCCAGGTGTTCGGTCAGCCAGTCGGTGCTGACCAGCCAGTTCCGGGTCGGTTGCGGCATGGCGTTTCCCCGCTATGGATTGATTGTGCGCTACTCGGCCTCGACGAAGACGTCCGGCACGCTGGTCTCGCGCGGCTCCATCCAGCCGGGGACCGGCAGCCCCTTCTCGCGCAGGAAGGGCGGGTTGAAAATCTTGCTCTGATAGCGCTGGCCATAGTCGCACAGGATGGTCACGATGGTGTGGCCCGGCCCCAGATCGCGCGCCAGCCGCATGGCGCCGGCGACATTGATCCCGCTGGAGCCGCCCATGCACATACCTTCTTCGTTCAGCAGCGCATAGGCGATGTTGAGCGCCTCGGTGTCATCGATCTGATAGGCGCGGTCGACCGTGACGCCTTCGAGGTTGGCGGTGACGCGCCCTTGCCCGATGCCCTCGGTGATCGAGGAGCCCTCGGACTTCAACTCGCCGTGGGCATAATAGTGATACAGCGCGCTGCCCATCGGGTCCGAGATACCGATGACGACATCCTCGCGCTTGGCCTTCAGGCCCATCGACACACCGCCGAGCGTGCCGCCCGTTCCGACCGCGCAGATGAACCCGTCGACCTTGCCGCCGGTCTGCTCCCAGATCTCTTCCGCCGTTGTCTGGATATGGCCGTCGCGGTTTGCGGTGTTATCGAACTGGTTGGCCCAGATTGCGCCGTTGGGTTCGCGCTCGTTCAGCACCTCGGCCAGCCGCGCGGAATATTTCACGTAATTGTTCGGGTTGCGGTAGGGCACCGCGGGCACCTCGACGAGTTCGGCGCCCATCATGCGCAGCGTGTCCTTCTTCTCCTGAGACTGGGTTTCGGGGATCACGATGACGGTGCGATAACCCAGCACGTTCCCGACCATGGTCAGCCCGATCCCGGTATTGCCGGCCGTTCCCTCCACGACGACGCCGCCGGGATGCAGCAGGCCGCGCCTTTCGGCGTCGCGGATGATGAACAGCGCCGCACGGTCCTTCACGGACTGGCCGGGATTGAGAAACTCCGCCTTGCCGTAGATATCACAGCCGGTTTCCTTGCTGGCGCGTGTGAGCCGGATCAGGCTCGTGTTGCCGATGCATTGCAGGGCGTTGTGCATGACGGTCAAGGCAGTGATCCTTCTCGTGAGAGCTGAGCGGGCGAGCGGGGACGTTCCCCGCCAGACTACTGAGCGGCGTGCAGTGGCGCAAGGGCACGTGCGCGCTTGTCTCATCGATGCGGGAGCGGGTAGGCTTTGACCCGCTCTCACCCTTGGGATGCCCCGATGACCGGAAGCGGGCTCTTCTTTTACCTCTCGAAACTCGTATGGTTGGCCGTTCAGCCGTCGAGCCTCATCGCCATCCTTCTGGCCGGCGGGCTGGTCCTGGCTGTCTGGCGGCGGCGCTGGGGGCTTCGCCTGGCGGCGCTCGGTGCGCTGGCCTACCTCCTCGCCGGGTTTTCCCCGCTCGGGCACTGGCTGATGATCCCGCTGGAAGACCGCTTCCCCCGCCCGGAACTCACCGCGCCGGTCGACGGCATCATCGTGCTGGGCGGCGCGGTGGACACGCTGGTGAGTGGGGGGCGCGGAGTCACCATGTTGAACGAGGCCGCCGAGCGTTTGGTGGAAGGGGCTGCTCTGGCGAGGCGGTTTCCGCGGGCGCGGCTGGTGTTTTCCGGCGGGTCGGCTGAGGTCCTGTATCAGGGAACGACGGAGGCCGCGGGCGCGCGGCGGCTGTTCGCGCGGCTGGGCATCGCGCCGGAGCGGCTGGTCCTGGAGGACCGCTCGCGCAACACGGCCGAGAACGCGGCCTTCACGCGCGAATTGGTGCAGCCGGAAGGGGACGCACGTTGGGTGTTGGTGACCTCGGCGTTTCACATGCCGCGCGCGGTCGGCTGTTTCCGCGCGGTCGGGTTCGAGGTGATCCCGTGGCCGGTGGACTATCGAACGCGCGGGGCGGCGGACGCCTGGCGCTTGTTTCCGCGTGCGTCCGAAGGGCTGCGCCGGGTGGATCTGGCGGCGAAAGAGTGGGCGGGGCTGCTAGCCTACTATGTGACGGGGCGCACTGAACAGCTGCTGCCCGGCCAGGCGCGCGTCTTGACACAGCATCATGAGAGACCCCGCCGGTGACGCCCAAGCAATTGATTTTCGTCAAGTGTGAATACGGACCATGGCATCGACGCGCCGGCGCCTCGCCCCCCTTCGGACATGCTGCGGCATCGGAGGGCCTAAAGGGCGGCCCTTTTATCCAGCGCGGCTTGAAGCGCCTCGGAAAGCATCTCTTCGGCTTGCGGTGGATAAGGAAATTCCTTCGGCGCGTTGGAAAAGAAATTCATCGAGGCATTGGCCTCGAAGAAAATGGCCTGCCCATCGTCAGTCACATCAAAATCCATCCCGAAGATGTCCAGCGGGATTTTTTGCCCGACAGCCTCCAGCGCCTGCATGGCGTTCCGTCCAAGCTCACGTTCCGGCGCCTCGATGATCGCGTTCGCCTCGGCCAGCAGGTCGGGCCGCCCTCGATAGAGTTCCAGCGGGATCTTGTTCCTGCTTCGAACGATCCAGTCCTCGGCATAGTCGGCGCGCACGATCAGCGGTGTGCCGTCGATGAAGGCAGCGCGGATCCGACGGAAGTGGGTGTCCCGGCGCGGCTCACCGATGTACTCGATGCAGTAGAACTGGCCCTCGGGCAGGGCGCGCAATGCCGCCTCGAGTTTGGCGCGCCCGTCAACGCGGGTCATGTTACGCGCCTCCTGCTCCGTCGTGCTGCGTATGATAAGCGGATAGCGGGTGCTTTCCTCGATCTCGGCTAGCAGGTTGCCGAGATGACTCCTGTCATTCTGGAAGCGATGCACTTTTGGGACGGTGAGGCCCGAAATGTCGGCCAGGTACGCGGCGTTCATCTGTCGCGTGCATCGCGCGGCCTGCTCCGGAGGGTTTATCACCGGCGCTTCGAGCAGATCCATGAAGCCCTTGACGCCCTCGAGGTTGTCGGCGGAGCGGAGTTCTTCGGAATTGATGACGTTATTGATCACGACACGCGGTCTGGTCCGG
>CAYFTI010000101.1:0-8280 GCA_964346065.1 uncultured Hyphomicrobiaceae bacterium | reverse complement strand
ATGTCGGCGGCGGCGCGAACAAGGAGCAGGTGATGAACGCCTTCAAGATCATCCTCTCCGACACGAGCGTGCAAGGCATCCTCGTGAACATCTTTGGCGGGATCATGCGCTGTGACATCATCGCCGAAGGCATCATCGCCGCTGCCAAGGAGATGGACATCCGCGTGCCGCTGGTCGTGCGGCTGGAAGGCACCAATGTCGAGCTTGGCAAGCAGATGCTCAGCCAATCCGGCCTGGCGATCATCCCGGCCGATGATCTGGCCGATGCCGCCCAGAAGATCGTGGCGAAACTTCGAGGCGAGGCTTGATGATCGTATGCCACGAACATCGCTTCATTTTCCTGCGCACGGAAAAAACCGCCAGCACAAGCCTGACCGCGGCGCTGCGTGACATGGTTGGCGAGGAGGGGTTTTCCACGGGTTTGCGCAGACCGGCCTGGGCGAAGTACTCGCCGATCCATCACGGAGCGTTGAAGCGGCAGATGCCCGATCTGTTCGGCCTTCATCCCCATGCAACGGCTCGGCAGGCGCGGCGCGTTCTGGGCAAGAAGATATTCGACAATTACTTCAAGTTCTCCGTGGAACGAAACCCTTGGGACCGCCAGGTATCGCTTTACGTTCACCGCGAATGGAAGAAGGGTAACAGAGATGCCAACTTCGACCGCGATATGCGGTCCACGCTTTACAGACTCACGGAATACACCCGGTTGAACAACTGGTCGATCTACGCCATCGGCGATACCATCGTGGCGGACAGAGTGCTGCGCTACGAGGATTTGTCCAATGAGTTGCAGCGGCTTTCGCGATCGCTCGGCCTGTCAGGCGCTGTAGATTTGCCCGTGAGGCGGAGATACGCGGCTGATCGGCCTCACTACTCTAGCTACTACTCGTATGAGACGCGCGAACTCGTGGCAAATTGGTATTCGCGGGAGATTCAGGCGTTCGGATACGAGTTTGAAGACGAGTACTCAGACAAAGAAAGTTCATTTGGGCTCAATAGCAGGATGTCAGTCGCGGAATAACGCAGCGAGCGAGCGCAAAATCTCTGGATCTGCAGGGCGCGGATACTGGCTGCAGAAAAAAAGACCATTGGAGCAATGACATGGCAGTGCTTGTCGACCGCAATACGAAAGTGATTACCCAGGGCATCACGGGCAGTCACGGGACATTTCATACCGAGCAGGCGCTGGCCTATGGAACCCGGGTTGTCGGCGGCGTGACGCCAGGCAAGGGCGGCACCGAACATCTCGGCGTGCCGATTTTCGATACGGTTGGCGAGGCGGTCGAGAAGACGGGCGCGAATGCTTCGGCCATCTACGTGCCGCCGCCGTTTGCCGCGGACGCCATCCTTGAGGCGATCGACGCGGAAGTGCCGTTGGTGGTGGCGATCACCGAAGGGATCCCGGTGCTCGACATGGTGCGGGTCAAACGTGCCCTGCAGGGGTCGAAGACCCGGCTGATCGGCCCCAATTGTCCGGGTGTGATCACGCCGGATCAGTGCAAGATCGGGATCATGCCGGGCCACATTCACAAGCCCGGCTCTGTCGGGATCGTGTCGCGCTCCGGGACATTGACCTACGAGGCCGTCGCGCAGACCACCGCCACGGGACTTGGCCAGTCAACCTGCGTCGGCATCGGCGGCGACCCGGTGAAAGGTGCCGAATTCATCGACGTGCTGGAGATGTTCCTCGCCGATAACGAGACCGAATCGATCATTATCATCGGCGAAATCGGCGGCGCGGCCGAGGAAGAGGCTGCGGCCTTCCTGAAATCGGCGCCGGTCAAGAAACCGACGGTGGGCTTCATTGCGGGGCTGACCGCGCCGCCAGGACGGCGCATGGGCCACGCCGGGGCGATCGTGGCCGGCGGCAGCGGCGGCGCGGAGGACAAGATCGAGGCGATGCGCTCGGCCGGCATCGCGGTCGCCGATAACCCGGCCGCGCTCGGCTCGACACTCGTTCAGTTCCTGCAGAAAGCCTGATGAGAGCAGGAACGACGCCCGCCGGCGGGTTGGGGTCACGCGAATGTGTCCTGCGGGCTGCAGCTTCGTGGCATGATTTCGGTGGGCGCCCACACGACATGGACGGAACACAAGTCTTTACTGCCGCGCGCCACGCGGCATGAATAGCAGACACGGATAGGGACATGCGCAAGCAGCAGATCAACGACACCTTTGCCCTGAGTTCGTTTCTTCACGGGACCAACGCGGCGTATGTGGAAGATCTCCACGCGCGCTATCAGGACAATCCCGGTGCAGTGGACGCGGAATGGCGGCGTTTTTTCGCCGGTTTGAAGGACCAGCCCGACACGGTCCGCGCAGAGCATCGCGGTCCCTCATGGGCACCCGAGCACCTTCCGGCAGATGGCGATGGCGAGTTGCTGGCCGCGCTCACAGGCGACTGGACCGGGACGGCGCAGGAGGTCGAGGGCAATATCCGCGAAAAGGCGCAGAGCGAGGGCGTCGAACTCAGCGAAGACCAGGTGATGCGCGCGGTCCGCGACTCGGTGCGCGCGCTGATGCTGATCCGCTCATACCGCGTGCGCGGCCACCTCGCGGCTGATCTCGACCCCCTCAAGCTGACCCCGCCGGTGGAACACCCCGAGTTGCAGCCCGAGAGCTATGGCTTCTCCGAAGACGATTACGACCGGCGCATCTACCTGGACAAGGTGCTTGGGCTCGAAACGGCCACCCTCGGTCAGATCGTGGAGGTGCTGCGGCGCACCTACTGCGGCAAGATTGGCATCGAGTTCATGCACATTTCCGATCCTGATCAGAAGCGCTGGCTGCAGGAGCGCATCGAGGGCGTCGGCAAGGAAGTGCAGTTCACACGCCGCGGCAAGGAAGCAATCCTGCAAAAGCTGATCGATGCCGAGAGCTTCGAAAAATACTTCGACAAGAAATACACCGGCACGAAGCGCTTTGGTGTGGACGGCGCCGAGGCGATCGTCCCGGCCCTTGAGCAGATCATCAAGCGCGGCGGACATCTGGGGCTGCGCGAGATCGTGATCGGAATGCCGCATCGCGGCCGGCTGAACGTGCTTGCCAACGTGATGGGCAAGCCCTATCGCGCCATTTTCCACGAGTTCAAGGGCGGTTCGGCGCACCCCGAAGAGGTCGAGGGCTCCGGCGATGTGAAGTACCACCTCGGGACATCGTCCGACCGTGTGTTCGACGGCAATGAGGTGCATCTGTCCCTTACCGCGAACCCGTCGCACCTCGAGGCGGTCGACCCGGTTGTGCTCGGCAAGGTGCGTGCCAAGCAGGACCAGCATCACGCTTCCGACCGGTCCACGGTTCTGCCGCTGCTACTGCATGGCGATGCGGCTTTCGCCGGGCAGGGCGTCGTTGCGGAATGCCTGGGCCTGTCGGGCCTGCGCGGGCACCGCGCGGGCGGGTCGATCCACTTCATCGTCAACAACCAGATCGGGTTCACGACCGCGCCGCGTTTCGGCCGCTCCTCGCCTTACCCGTCCGACGTGGCGCGCATGGTCGAGGCGCCGATTTTCCACGTGAACGGTGATGACCCCGAGGCCGTCACGCATGTGGCCAAGGTGGCGACAGAGTTCCGGCAGCGGTTCCATAAGCCGGTGGTGATCGACATGTTCTGTTATCGCCGGCATGGGCATAACGAGGGCGATGAGCCATCCTTCACCCAGCCGCTGATGTACAAGCGCATCCGCGATCATCGCCCTGTCGTCGACATCTACGCCGATCAGCTTGCGAAGGAAGGTTTTTTCGAGCGCGAACAGATCGATGCGATGCGCAGCGCGGCGCGCAACACGCTGGACAGCGAATTCGAGGCGGCCGAGGCGTACAAGCCGAACCGGGCCGACTGGCTGGACGGACGATGGGCCGGCATCGGGTTCGCCGACGAGGGCGCGCGCCGCGGCAAGACCGAGGTGGCGATCGAGACGCTCCGCGAGATCGGGGGGCGGATCAATACCCTTCCCGAGCACATCAACGCGCACAAGACGCTGCGGCGCATTTTCGACAACCGGCGCAAGGTCATCGAGGCCGGCGAAGGCATCGACTGGGCCACGGCGGAATCGCTCGCCTTCGGCACGCTGTTGAACGAGGGCTTCCCGGTGCGCCTGTCCGGCCAGGACAGCGAGCGCGGCACCTTCTCCCAGCGCCATGCGGTGATCGTCGACCAGGAAACCGAGGAGCATTACCGCCCGCTGAACCACATCGCGGAGGACCAGGCGCGCTTCGAGGCGATCAACTCGATGCTGTCCGAGTTCGCCGTGCTCGGCTTTGAATATGGCTACAGCCTCGCCGAGCCGAATGCGCTGGTTCTGTGGGAAGCCCAGTTCGGTGATTTCGCCAATGGCGCACAAGTCGTCATCGACCAGTTCATCACTTCGGGCGAGCGGAAGTGGCTTCGCATGTCCGGCCTCGTCCTGCTGCTGCCCCACGGTTACGAGGGGCAGGGCCCGGAGCACTCCTCGGCACGGCTGGAGCGGTTCCTGCAGATGGGCGCGGAGGACAATATTCAGGTTGCGAACTGCACGACGCCGGCCAACTATTTCCACATCCTGCGCCGCCAGTTGCACCGGAAGTTCCGCAAGCCGTTGATCCTGATGACGCCGAAATCGCTGCTGCGCCACAAGCGCGTGCAGTCGCGCATCGAGGATTTCGGCCCCGGCTCCACTTTCCACCGCGTGCTCTGGGACGATGGCGACAAGGGCGAGAACGGTGCGAAGAAGGTGCTGCCGGACGAACAGATCAAGCGCGTCGTGCTGTGCTCGGGAAAGGTCTATTTCGACCTGCTCGGAGAACGCGAGAAGCGCGGCATCGACGACGTCTACCTGATGCGCGTCGAGCAGCTCTATCCCTTCCCGGCGCGCGCGTTGATCAACGAGCTCGGCCGTTTCCAGACCGCCGAAATTCTCTGGTGCCAGGAAGAGCCGAAGAACATGGGCGCATGGACCTTCGTGGAGCCGAATATCGAATGGGTTCTCAATCATATCGAGGCGAAGTATAAGCGTGCGCGGTATGTTGGACGGCCGGCCTCGGCGGCAACGGCGACCGGGCTGTCCTCCAAACATGCTGCCGAGTTGAACGCATTCCTGGATGACGCGCTGACACTATAGACAACGATGCGGCCGGGACGGCGCCGCGGCCAATGGGAACAAGAACAATGGCACAGGAAATCCGCGTACCGACGCTTGGCGAGTCCGTGACCGAAGCCACGGTCGGCCAGTGGTTCAAGAAGTCCGGCGAGCAGGTCAATGAGGATGAGCCGGTGGTCGAGCTCGAAACCGACAAGGTGACGGTGGAAGTGCCAGCGCCCGCGTCAGGGGTGATTTCGAGCATTACCGTGCAGGAAGGCGATACCGTCGAGGTAGGCGCGCTGCTCGGCGCGATCGAGGCGGGGGCCCATGCCGGTGCCGAGTCCTCCGCCGCAGCGGCGAAGGACGAGGTCAAGGAGGAAGCCGGCGCTGCCGCGGCGCCTGCGCAAGAGAGCGAAACCGCGAAAGAGGCGGAGGCCGAACCGGAGAAAGCGCAGCCGGAGGCCCGTGCGGAGGCGGACAAAGGCGAGAGGAGCGAGTCTCCTGCCGTGCGGAAGCTGGCGGAGGAGCAGGGCGTCGATACCAGCCAGATCGAGGGGACCGGCAAGGGCGGCCGCGTCTTGAAAGGCGACATTCTCTCCGCCCTCGATTCCGGACAGCTTACCGCCGAAGCCCCGGCGGAGGCCAAGCGCGAGCGTGAGCCGGTCGCCGACGCCGATGCCGCGCGCGAAGAGCGGGTGCGCATGACCAAGCTGCGCCAGACGATCGCCCGGCGGCTGAAGGAGGCGCAGCACAACGCGGCGATGCTGACCACCTTCAACGAAGCCGACATGTCCGGGGTGATGCAGGCCCGCGAGCGGCACAAGGCGGCGTTTGAGAAGAAGCATGGCGTCAAGCTCGGCTTCATGGCGTTCTTCGTCGAAGCCTGCGTGCGCGCGCTCCATGACGTGCCCGCCGTAAATGCCGAACTCGACGGCGACGACCTCATCTACAAGAATTATTACCACATTGGCGTGGCCGTCGGCACCGAACGCGGCCTTGTCGTGCCGGTGGTTCGCGACGCGGATGCCTTGAGCTTCGCGGATATCGAGAAGAAAATTAACGAGTACGGCAAGCGCGCGCGTGACGGCAAGCTCGGCATCGAGGAAATGCAAGGCGGCACCTTCACGATCTCGAATGGAGGCGTCTACGGCTCCCTGATGTCTACGCCGATCCTCAACGCGCCGCAGTCCGGTATCCTCGGGATGCACAAGATCCAGGAGCGGCCGATGGCGGTGAACGGGGGCATCGAGGTGCGCCCGATGATGTATCTCGCGCTGTCCTACGATCACCGCGTCGTTGACGGCAAGGAGGCGGTGACATTCCTTGTGCGCGTCAAGGAGTCCCTGGAAGACCCGGAGCGGATGTTGCTCGATCTCTGAAGTCATGGATAGATGTGAATGCGTTACGCGATACTCACTGCCGTTTTCCTGGGCCTCGGAGCATCCGGCGCCACCGCTCAGAGTTTTGACTGCTCAAAGGCCCGGCTGGCCGCCGAGTTTGCTATCTGCGACAGCCAGAGATTGAGCCGGCTCGATGAAGAGATGTCGGCGCTGTATTTCGGGCTGCCTTACGTCATTCGTCAGGAAATCAAGGGCTCGCAACGGCGCTGGCTCCGCCGGCGCAATGCCTGCGGCTATGACCGGGAATGTATCGCGCGCGCCTACCGCCGGCGTATCGACGTTCTGTCGCAGTTCTAGGATCGTGCGGTCCGGTGGGGTGAGGACTGGTTAGGGGGCGTTTTGACGATCGATCTCATCGTGCTGGTGCTTGCCGTTCTGCTCGCCTTCGTGCAGCTCACGCTCTACAGCGTTCTTGCCAACATGGACTACGGTCCCGACTACACGATGAGCCCGCGCGACCGCCCGCCCGAACGCGGCGGCTCGCTCATGACTGGCCGTCTGCACCGGGCCTATGAGAATCATCTCGAAACGCTGCCGCTGTTTGCGATCGCCGTGCTGGTTGCGCATGTCAGCGGCGAGGCGAGTTGGATCACGGCGATTGCCGCGCTGTTTTATCTTGCCGCGCGGATCGTCTATATCCCCTGTTATGCATACGGTTTGCGCCTACGTTCCTTGGTGTGGAGCGTCGCGGCGCTGGCCATTCTGGTCATTCTGGGCGAAACACTGATTTGAGGGCGCCAGCTCGCCCGCATCCGAGACCAACCCGTTCGAGCTGAAAGGCAGTGTCATGGCGGAAAGTTACGACCTCGTCGTCATCGGAACCGGGCCGGGAGGCTATGTCTGCGCGATCCGCGCGGCCCAGCTCGGCATGAATGTCGCGGTGGTGGAAAAACGCGAGGCGCATGGCGGCACCTGCCTGAATATTGGCTGCATCCCGTCAAAGGCGCTGTTGCACTCGTCCGAACTTTTCGAGGAGGCGAATGACGGGTTCGCCGCCATGGGGATCGAGGCCAATGCGAAGCTCGACCTGACGAAGATGATGAGCTTCAAGGCGGAGGCCGTGACGGGCAACACGCAGGGCATCGAATACCTGTTCAAGAAGAACAAGATCACCAGCCATCACGGGGCCGGCCGTATCGCCGGGCCGGGTGCGGTGGAGGTCAAGGGCGACGACGGCGAAACCACGACCCTGAACGCCAAGGCTACGGTCATCGCGACAGGTTCGGACAGTATTCGCCTGCCCGGCATTGACGTGGACGAGAAGCGCATTGTCACATCGACCGGCGCGCTCGACCTGGAGGAAGTGCCGAACAAGATGCTCGTGGTCGGCGGCGGTATTATCGGGCTGGAGCTCGGCTCGGTGTGGCGCCGGCTCGGCTCGGAGGTGCAGGTGGTGGAGTTCCTCGACCGGATCACGCCGGGCATGGATGCCGAGGTGTCCAAGCAGTTCATGCGAATCCTGAAGAAGCAGGGCATGGATTTTACGCTCGGCCACAAGGTCACGGGCGTGGACTCCAGCGGCAACCGCCTGAAGGCGACCATCGAGCCGGCGAATGGCGGCGAGCCGGATGCGGTGGATGCCGACGTGGTGCTCGTCGCGGTTGGCCGCGCGCCCTACACCGAAGGCCTTGGCCTCGACGGGGCGGGCATCGAAACGGACAACAAGGGCCGCATCACGGTGAACGGTCATTACCAAACCAGCGCGGACGGCATCTACGCTATCGGCGACGTGATCGCCGGGCCGATGCTGGCGCACAAGGCCGAGGATGAGGGCGTGGCCCTTGCCGAGATCATCGCGGGCCAGGCGGGCCACGTGAATTACGACG
>CAYFTI010000100.1:0-8325 GCA_964346065.1 uncultured Hyphomicrobiaceae bacterium | reverse complement strand
ACGAGGTTCCAGAAGTTCTGCTCCGGATCGCCGAAATCGCGCGGGATGTACATGTGGTTGTAGACCGAGAACCCCTGAGCCCCCCAGCGCACGGTCGCGTCGAAATAGGGGGACTTGCGGATCTGGGTGCCGAATCCAAAGGAATTCGATTGGGTCATGTCGTTTGCCCTTATCGACCGGCCCGCCTGACGTGCCGTGGGATTATTACATAAGACCCGGAGATTAACACTCAATGCGCTCAGGAGCGGACCAAAGACAAACGGCGCCAAGACTGAACGGGCCGTTGTAAAGGCCAGGATAGGCCGCGCGGTCGCGTTCCCTATCGGCTGCCGCCAGTGACCAGCTTCACGAGGTTCGGTTGGCCGGACTTCACTTGCCGAGTTGCGATGTAGGTCATGTACCTGTCGATCCCGAGATCGGCCGAGAGCAGGGAGTCCATCAGGCTCTGGAAGGTCGACAGCCCCGGGACGACGACCTTCATCACGTAGTCCATGCCGCCACCCGTGGCGATGCACTCGGTGATTTCGTCGAGTTCGCGGATATGGGCCTCGAATTTTTCGAAGTCCGATTTACGGTGCTGGCGCAGCGCGACGGTGACGATGACTTGCGTGAAATCGACGATCCGGTCCAGCGCGATGTCGCCGTGGTATCCCCGTATGAACCCCGCCGCCTTCAGTCTGTCGAGGCGCGCCCAGCACGGGGTGGGCGACAGGTTGACGATCTCGGCCAGCTTGGTCTTGCTCAGTTGACCGTGCTTCTGGATCGCGGCAAGGATACGAATATCGGCCGCATCGAGGCCAGCTTTCTTCATTCGCGCTCCTTTCCCGGGATGGGCCTGAAAGCCATCCGAGAGTGTTCACGAAGGCCCCCCTTGCCAAGACGCGGCGTCGACAAGCTTTGGCTGACTATGACGGTCTGCCGCCATGTCTGTGGGTGAGCGTTGGAACACAGGTGGCGTTGAAGCCGCATAGCTTTTGACAACCGGGTGGTACGCGAGTTTACGCCAAGTGACGCGCCCCTTAAAGCCGTACGGTTGCCAGATTACGGATCGCCCTGCGCAAGCTGGATGTCCGCGGTCACTGCCAGATGAAAATGGGAATTTTGCGGGCGCTTGTCTGCTTCAGCGGGCATGAACGCCAGCTCATGCTGCTACGCGATCAGGCTGCCATGGCGCGGGCCCTGGTCCGGCCGGGTTGGCAAAACATTGCTTGAAAGGCGGCGGCGCGCCTATTCCGCCACGTCCAGCTTCTTGCGCAGAATCTCGTTGACCGTCGCCGGGTTGGCCTTGCCGCCGGTGGCCTTCATCACCTGGCCGACGAACCAGCCGATCGCCTTGGGCTTTGTTTTGACCTGTTCGGCCTGTTGCGGGTTCGCGGTGATGATCTCGTCCACGACCTTCTCGATCTCGGAGGTATCGGTGACCTGCTTAAGCCCGCGCTCCTCGACGATCTTGCCGGGGGAGTCGCCTGTGTCCAGCATGATCTCGAAGACGTCCTTGGCGATACGTCCCGATATCGTCCCATCAGCAATCAGGTCTATCAGTTCGCCGAGATGCTCCGCGCTCACGGGCGGGTCGGTGACGTCGCGATCGAGCCGGTTGAGCGCGGCGAAAAAGTCGCCCATCACCCAGTTTGCCGCCAACTTGGCATCGCGGCCCTTCGCGACACTCTCAAAGAACTCCGCCGAGGCCTGGTCGCTCACCAGCACGCCCGCGTCATAGGCGGTCAGTCCATAATCGTCCATCAACCGCGTCTTCTTCTCGTCGGGCAGTTCAGGCAGCGACTTCTCGATCTCCGAGATGTAACCGCTGGTCAGTTCCAGCGGCAGCAGGTCCGGATCGGGAAAATAGCGGTAGTCATGGGCTTCTTCCTTCGTGCGCATGGGGCGCGTCTCGCCTGCGCGAGGGTCGAACAGGCGGGTCTCCTGGTGGATCAAGCCGCCCTCCTCCAGGATCTCGATCTGGCGGCGCGCCTCGTGCTCAATGGCCTGGCCGATGAAGCGGACGGAATTGACGTTCTTGATCTCGCAGCGGGTGCCGAACGCATCCCCCGGACGGCGGACCGAAACGTTGATGTCCGCGCGCAAGCTGCCCTGTTCCATGTTGCCGTCGCAGGTGCCGAGATAGCGCAGGATCGTGCGCAGCTTGTTGATGTAGGCCTTGGCTTCGCTGGGCGAGCGCATGTCCGGCTTGGAGACGATCTCCATCAGCGCGATGCCGGAGCGGTTCAGGTCCACGTAGGAATAATCCGGGTGCTGGTCGTGCAGGCTCTTGCCCGCGTCCTGCTCCAGATGCACGCGCTCGATACCGACCTCCACCGTGTAGCCTTCCGGCATGTCGAGGATCACCCGGCCCTCGCCGACGATCGGGTGCTTGTACTGTGAGATCTGATAACCTTGGGGCAGGTCGGGATAAAAATAGTTCTTCCGGTCGAACACCGAATAGAGATTGATGTGCGCGCGCAGGCCGAGCCCGGTACGGATCCCCTGGCGGATGCATTCTTCATTGATGACCGGCAGCATGCCCGGCATCGCGGCATCGACGAGGCTCACATGGTCGTTCGGGGTGCCGCCGAAATCCGTCGACGCGCCGGAGAACAGCTTGGCCCTGGACACGACCTGAGCATGAACTTCCATGCCGATGACCATCTCCCACGGTCCGGTCTGCCCCTCAATCAGATTATCCGGCTTTGCTTCGTTCATGGCGCTCAAGCCTTTATGTCTTCACGCGCGAGGAATCGACCCGCCTGCGCGCGGGCACACGGCGCCCGTGCGGCGCAAGGCGAATCCCATGACATGATCGTGAGGCCGTAAATACACCATTTGCCCGTCGCGGGAAATATTGCCTTTTGATTCATCCGGTCTGTGAAAAAGGCTATACGCAGGCTCACTTGCGCGTCAGTTTCAGCTCGATCCGGCGGTTGCGCCGGAGGGCTTCTTCGCTGTCGCCCTCGGCCAGCGGCTGAAACTCGCCGAAGCCCGCGGCGACGAGACGATCGGCTGGCACGCCCTTCTCGATCAGGAATTTCACGACATTGACGGCGCGCTGCGACGACAGTTCCCAGTTGGACGGGAATTCCGCGGTGGTGATCGGGCGCTTGTCCGTGTGGCCGTCGACCCGCAGAACCCAGTTGATCTCGTCGGGGATTTCGCCCTCCAGCTGGTTAAGGATCGCCGCCAGCTTGATGAGTTCCTGTTCGCCGGCCGGGTTGATGTCCGCCGAACCCGTGTCGAAGAATACCCCCGCCTGAAACACGAAGCGATCGCCGACGATCTCGATGTCCTCGCGATCACCCAGCACTTCGCGCAGGCGTCCGAAAAAGTCCGAGCGATAGCGCGACAGCTCCTGAACACGCCGCGCCAGCGCGGCGTTCAGCCGCTTGCCGAGGTTGGCGATCTTGGCCTTGGCCTCTTCCTCGCGTTCCTCAGCGGCTGCCAGCGCGGACGACAATTCGGAGATCTGGCGGCGAAGCGCGGCAAGCTGCTGGTTGAGAAGCTCGACCTTCGCCAGCGCCCGCGCGGAAACCTGCTGCTCGGCCTCCAGTTCTTCCCTGAGCGCGGAAATTCGCTCATCGGCCGTTTCGCCGCGCGCCCCGGCCTGACTGAGCTGGTTTTGCAGGCGGTCGCGTTCGGACCGCGCCTGAGACAGCGAAGCGCTCAGGCTCGCCAGTTCTTCTTCAAGCGAGCGCTTCTCCGAACGCTCCAGCGCGAGCATCTCGGTGAGTTCGGCGATCTGGGCATTGAGCCTCTGGAGGGCCGTGTCCTTGCTGCTGGCTTCCTGCGTGACGAAGTACTGCGCGAGCATGAAGACTGACAGCAGGAAGGTCATGACCAGCAGCAGCGTGGCCATGGCATCGACGAAGCCGGGCCAGTAATCACCGCCGATACGCCGCCCCCCTGTGCGCGAGCGTGGCATGTTGGGGTCTCCTTATCCCTTGCGCCCTCAGCGCTCGCGGCGCGGCGCGCGCGCGGCGATGTCGCGCAGGGCACCGGCAAGCTGGTTCTGTTCGCGTAGAACCGAGGCAAGGTCGGACTGCTGCTGGGCCTGCTCGTCTACCCACTCGCGCACGACCTTCTGTTCCGCGCGCATCTGCTTCACCATTCGGTCGATACCGTTCGAGAGTTCGCGGATCGCCTCGGTGGTCTCCGTGTTACCGCCCGCGCCCGCGCTGTTCTCGATCTTTTCGCCGAGGTCGGTGATGCTGCGCTGCATGTCGAGCATGGCGAAGCGCAACTGCGCCGGCGTGCCCTGCATCGCGCCCGCTGTGCTGCCTTCGGGCGCCATCTCGGTGATGCCGGACAGCCACTCTTCCAGTTCATTGTAAAAGCGGTTTTGCGCCTGCGAGGCCTGCAAGTCGAGAAAGCCGAGGATCAGCGAGCCGGCCAGGCCGAACAGCGACGATGAGAAGGCTGTGCCCATGCCGCTCAACGGTGCCTGAAGGCCCGATTTCAACTCCTCGAAGATCAGCGCGCTTTCCCCGGTGGTGGTATTGAGCGAGGAAATCGTCTGCCCAACCGACTGGATCGTTTGCAACAGGCCCCAGAACGTGCCGAGCAGGCCGAGGAAGATCAGCAGACCGACAAGATAGCGCGTTGTCTCGCGCGCTTCATCGAGCCGCGAACCGATCGAATCCAGGATCGAGCGCATCACGACCGGCGAAACCTGAGCCTGCCCCTGGCGGCGGCTGAACATGGTCGCCATCGGCGCGAGCATGACCGGCGGGCGCTCGGTCGCCAGGCCGGGATCGGAAATGCGGAAGCTGTTGACCCAGCGGATTTCCGGGTAGAGCCGTAGCACCTGCTGTAGCGCATAGATGATGCCGAGCAGCAGAACGCCAAGAATCAGGCCGTTCAGCGCCGGATTGGCCATGAAGGCGTCAATGATATCCTCGTAGAGCAGGGCAGCGATGAAGCCCGCCAGGACGATGAACAGGAACATGCGCCAGACAAATACCTGCGGACGCGAGAGTGTGGTCTCAAATCCCGTTTTCGCCATGATCCGTGCTCTGCCTTGTCGTTCCTTGAAGCCTGCGCGTCCCGCGTGGCGGCCTCCGGGCCTTCTTAACGGATTTCACCGCACAGCAAAATGTTAACTTGACGGCAACGGGCGCCGCCTCATGCGCGCGCCGGGCGGGGCGCGACAAGCTTGACGAGGTCGCGCTGAACCGCCTCGTTGCCGGCGACGATGCTGCCCGCAGAAAGCATGTCCTGCCTGCCATCGGCGTCTGAGACGAAGCCGCCGGCCTCGCGCACCAGCACGATCCCGGCCGCCATGTCCCACGCCGAGATACCCCGCTCCCAGTATCCGTCGAAGCGCCCGGCCGCGACCCAGGCGAGGTCCGTTGCCGCCGAGCCGGTGCG
Organism: uncultured Hyphomicrobiaceae bacterium; assembly: GCA_964346065.1. Lineage (GTDB taxonomy): Bacteria > Pseudomonadota > Alphaproteobacteria > Rhizobiales > Rhodomicrobiaceae > Dichotomicrobium. Next base: position 2,967 of record CAYFTI010000100.1, on the reverse strand, counting down.
CCGGATGCCCGCGACCTGCGGCATCACCGCGCTCAACTCGGTCAGGTAGCGGTCGTGCCCCTCCTTGCCGTGATGAGGGATGCCCGTAACGATGACGCAATCGCGCAGGCGCGCGCGCGCGGCAACCCGCAGGCGCCGATCGTTCAGGAACGCGCCCTTGCCCTTTTCCGCAGTGAAGGTGTCGCCCGTGACCGGGTTATAGATCAGCCCGGCGACAAGCTGGCCGTCGCGTTCCAGCGCGATCGAGATGGCGAACAGCGGGATGCCGTGCATGAAGTTGGTCGTGCCGTCGAGCGGGTCAACGATCCAGGTGTGGGTCTTGTCCGGCCCTTCGATGCGCCCGCGCTCTTCCATGAGGAAGCAGTAGCCTTCGCGCGCGCGGGCGAGCTCTTCATAAAGGATTTTTTCCGCGCGCATGTCCGAGGCGGTGACGAAGTTGGACGGGCCCTTCTTCGAAACCTGAAGGTTCTCGACTTCGCCAAAATCGCGCGCCAGGCCGCGACCGGCCTTGCGGGCGGCGCTGATCATCACGTTCATGAGCGCGGATACGGGCATGAGAGACTGCTTCTTCTGTGTTCGGGTTCGCCGGGTGCGGTACGAGCCGCAAGCGCGTGTCAATGATCCACGGGCCGCAGCTTTACGACGGAACCGCGCTCTGATCCTGTTAATGACGCACAAGCCTAGTCGGCGCGGCGCACATAGCTCATGTCGCTGGTGTCGACCACGATCTTCTCGCCAGTGGCAATGAACGGCGGGACCATGATGCGCACGCCGTTTTCCAGCGTTGCGCGCTTGTAGGACGAAGACGCCGTCTGACCCTTCACCACCGGCTCGGCTTCGGCGATTTCCACGGTCACGGTATCGGGCAGCGTCACGCCGATGGGCTTGCCCTCGTGCATCTCCACCGTCACCTGCATGCCTTCCTGCAGGAACGCCTTGCGCTCGCCCACGAACTCCTGTGCCAGCTCGATCTGTTCGAATGTCTCCATATCCATGAACACGAGCATGTCACCTTCTTCGTAAAGGTATTGGAAGTCGCGTTGCTCAAGGCGTACGCGCTCGACCGTCTCGGAGGAGCGGAAGCGCTCATTGAGCTTGGTCCCGTCGATGAGGTTCTTCAACTCGACCTGCGCATAGGCCGGTCCCTTGCCGGGCTTGACGTGCTGGATCTTCACCGCCGCCCAGAGGCCGCCCTTGTGTTCGATCACATTGCCGGGGCGGATTTCATTGCCGTTGATCTTCATGAGCCTGCTGCTCGAACCTGTGTTTAACGTTGTGCTGCCCCGTTAGGAGCCGGTTATTTGCGGTCAAGTCAAGGGGTTTGCGCCCCGCGGCGGCGAAGCGCTCTTTACTAATGGCGAATGCGCCGGCGGTAGTGCCCCACGGCCTGCCGCTCGCCCTCTTCAGGACGCCGTCAGCGCCTGCTCCAGATCGGCAATGATGTCGTCGACCGATTCCAGCCCGATCGACAGCCGGACGACATCGTCGCCCGCGCCGGCCTTTGCGCGCTGTTCCGGCGTGAGTTGGCTATGCGTGGTCGAGGCCGGATGGATGATGAGGCTGCGGGTATCGCCGATATTGGCCAGGTGCGAGAGGATCTGCACCCCCGAGACCAGTCCCACGCCGGCGTTGTAGCCGCCCTTCAGGCCGAAGGTGAAAACCGCGCCCGCGCCCTTGGGGCAGATGCGCTGCATGAGGCTGTGATAGCGGTTGGCCTCGAGCCCGGCATAGGAGACCCAGGCGACGTCCGGGCGCGATTCCAGCCACTGCGCGACCTTGAGAGCGTTATCGCAATGGCGCTGCATGCGCAGGCACAGGGTTTCGACGCCCGTGAGAATCAGGAACGCGTTGAACGGCGAGATCGCCGGGCCGAGATCACGCAGCCCCAGGACGCGCGATGCAATCGCGAACGCCATGTCGCCGAAGGCATCGGCCAGCACGATGTCGTTATAGCTCGGGTTGGGCTGGGTCAGCGTCGGATAGCGCCCCGACGCCTTCCAGTCGAACGTCCCGCAATCCACGATGATGCCGCCGATCGAGTTGCCGTGCCCGCCGAGGAACTTGGTCAGCGAATGCACCACGATATCCGCGCCGTGCTCTTTCGGCCGGCAGAGATAGGGCGTCGCCATCGTGTTATCGACGATCAGCGGGACCCCAGCGCGGCGCGCGATCGCCGCGATCGCAGGGATATCGACCACAACGCCGCCGGGATTGGCGATCGACTCGATGAAGATGGCGCGGGTCTTGTCGGTCAGCGCGCGCTCGAAGCTCGCCGGGTCGTCAGAGTCGGCCCACACGACGTTCCAGCCGAATTTCTTGAAGGCGTGGCCGAACTGGTTGATCGACCCGCCATAGAGCTGGCGGGCGGCAATGAATTCGTCGCCCGGCTCCAGCAAGGTGTGCATCGTGACAAGCTGCGCCGCGTGCCCCGAGGCGACCGCCAGCGCCGCCGTTCCGCCCTCCAGCGAGGCTATCCGCTGCTCCAGCGCGTCCTGTGTCGGGTTCATCATGCGGGTGTAGATGTTCCCGAACTGCTGGAGGCCGAACAGGGCCGCGGCGTGTTCCGGACTGTCGAACACGTAGGACGTGGTCTGGTAGATCGGCGTCACGCGCGCGCCAGTGGTCGGGTCGGGCTGGGTGCCGGCATGAATGGCGCGGGTCTCGAAGCCGCGTTGTTCCTGGTCTGACATGAGCGCCTCCATTTATCCTTGATCGCGCGCGCATGCACGCGGCGTGGCCGTCACATGGTCATGCGGACGGATGCGCTTTTCAAGGCTCTTTAGCTCCGTGCGTGCGCTCAGGCCGGCTGACGTTTGCGCAGCTCGCTTGCGCGAACCTTCTTGCTTTCGGATTTCAGCTGGCCGCAGGCCGCCATGATGTCCCGCCCGCGCGGTGTGCGCACTGGCGAGGCATAGCCCGCGCGCTGGATCACGGCGGCGAAGTTTTCGATCTGCTCCCAGTCCGAAC
>CAYFTI010000099.1:0-8344 GCA_964346065.1 uncultured Hyphomicrobiaceae bacterium | reverse complement strand
CGCAGCTCGCCCAGCAGATCGTAGGCGGACAGGGGACGGCTGCGGCGGCGCAGAACCGCCAAGACGTCCGCCTGCATCTTCTCACCGCGCTTGCTCATGGTTGCCTCCGTACCGTATCTTGGAAAAAATATACTATAACATAACAAAAAACAAGTCAGAAATCCGCCACTCGGCTACAGAATCGCGGTCATTGCGGCAGCCGCAGTCCACATCTGGGTTGTACCGGACGGGAGCACCCTCACTGCGGCCGGACCGTTGCCGGAGCAACCACATGAAGAAGCCTCCGCCGACCAGCCCGGTGATGGCGCCGAGCGGCACGTCCTCCGGCCGCATCAGCGTGCGCGCAGCGATGTCGCCCCAGATGAGAAAGATCGCCCCCGTGAGCATGGAGACCGGGACCACGCGCGCCGCGTCTCCGCCGACCAGCAACCGCACGATATGCGGGATCATCAGCCCGACGAACCCGATCACGCCGGAATAGACGACCATGACGCCCGTCACGAGCGCCCCCGCGACGAGCACGGCAAGCCGGAAGCGGGCCACGGGGATGCCCAGCGTCGCAGCACTTTCGTCGCCGATGGTCATGGCGTTCAGGCTTGGCGCGACACGCCGCAGCCAGGCCCCTGCCACCAGCAGGACCGCCGCGGGAAACAGCAGGTAGGACCACTGCGCAAGGCCGAGGCCGCCCAGCATCCAGAACACCACTGTGTGTGAGGCGCGCAGGTCGCCCAGAAAGATCAGGGCATTGGCCAGTGTCAGCACGATCCCGGTCGCGGCCAGCGCGCCGAGAAAGGCCATCACCGGCACCGTGACCGGCCCGAGGAACACGCCGGTGTGCAGGAGCGGGAGAATGGCCCCGAAAGTCCCACCCGGGCAAATGCCCAGCAGATGCGGATCGGCCAGCGGGTTGCGCGTGACCGATTGCAGAACGGCCCCCACAAGCGCCAGCCCCGCGCCCACCAGCGCCCCTAGCAGTGCGCGCGGCAGCCGGATGTCCCAGACGATCGCCGCGCGCCCGGCGGACCAGCCAGGCTCGATCAGCCCCGGTGCAGTGGCGATCCCGCTGGGCATGGTTTGGGGCGTGATCCTGGATCGCCACTGCACCGGGGCTGATCGCTGCCGAGATCGACAGGAGCAGCGCGGCGAGCCCTGTGAGCCACCCCGCCGCACGCACCGGCCGTGATCGTGTCGACAGGCGCGTCCGTGACGCAAGCGCCGGGGCGGCGCTTTCAGACCCTGCAACGGTCCGCATCAGCCGATCACTCTGCGTGGGAGAGGTCTGCGAGCGTGCGGATCGCGCGGATATTGCGCGGCCCCGGCGTCTCGGCGCTCGGTACGGTCGGCGTCGAGGTGGCGCAGCAGGCTCTGGCCGAAACCCGGACCGCAAACCTACCGCTGGTACCTTATCTCGACACGTGGCGCTGGATGTTCATGGCCGTCGCTTTCGGCGGAATCGCGGTCACAATCTACGCGCGGGGGGATGACCGGAAAAAGGGGGGGGTGGTGATCAGCGGAATTGTCGCCACGCTCGTCGGCTAGGCATGAGCGCGCGTGGTTCTCCGCTACGGCGTCACCGCACTCGCGATCCTTCTGTTTCTGCTGGCCTTGCGCCGCTCCGGCGAGCGCGCCAGCCGGCTCGCCGAGCAACTCGAAACCATGGAGAGAACTCATGACGCCCAACGACGGATGCTCGAGGCGGCGGCGCGTCGCCCTTGTTCTCGCGACGATCTGACTGAGCGGCGGCGCGACGGGCGCTTCTGACAGCGTTGGCTTTGGGGCGTATCCGCCGATCGCTGAGGATAGTCGGGAGTTCAAGACGCGGGCGGCGGAAGAACTAACGCTGCTGCCAGAGAAATGGGCGATTGCCAAGATGCTGCGGACTGCACCGTGATGCGGGAGCAGGCGCAAGTCGGACGGTGAAATTCAATGCAGCCCAGCACCTTAACGAACCGCCTCTCTCGTTTCTCGCTCGAGCAGACCATGAAGCAGCACGCACACGAACGTACAGGTCAGGATCGGCGCGAAAACGAGCCGGGGCTCGGTGAACAGGAACATGCGGTATTCGTGGATCATGGCGCCCCATTCAGGCCGTCCGGTATCGGCGGACAGGCCGATGAAGCCGAGGGATGCAACGAGGATGACTGCGCGCCCGGCATCGGCGCCGGCTAGAGCCCCCAGGGCTGGCCATGCATTCGGCAGCATGTGCTTGAGGATCGAGGCGGAGAGCCGCGCCCCGAGGGCTTGGCTCGCCAACCAGTATGGCTCACCACGGATGCGGTCGAACAAAGCCGACACGGTCAGGGCGTACGGGGCCCAACTCGTGACTAGGAGCGCCATGGCCACGGTGAGGATCCCGGCGCCGAAGGCGGATGAGAGCACAAGAGCCGAGACGAGCGTCGGCACGGCCAGCGACGTTTCCGCCAGCCACTGCACGCCGCCGCGCAGCCCCTGAGGGTCAAACGCAATACGACCCCCTGCATGCACACCCAGACCCAGCCCCCCGGACAGAACGAGCGGCACGGCAGCCAGCGACGGCACGGCGCCCCAGGCAAGGCGTGCCGCAAGATCCCGTCCAAGATGGTCCGTCCCGAGCGGATGCAGGATCGACGGCGCCGCGAGCCGGTTCGATAAGTCGATGGCATGCGGTTCCTGCAGCCCACCGGACACCCAGAGCGCAACACTGGCGAGAGCAGCCAGACACCAGACAGGCCAAAGATATCGCGATAAGCCTCATGGTATTCGCGGATCGAGAGTACGGCGCAGGATCCTCGCACCCAGCAGAATGCAGACCCTCCAAAGCGGGACGAGCGCCACATAGGGCTGGATCACGGCATAGTCCCTGTTGGCAACGGCCTGCACCACGCGCTCTGACAGCCCCGGAACGCCGAAGACGATCTCCGCGACCACGGTCCCGCCGATAATCCACGCCAGTTCTGGCGCGAGCCCCCCATAAGCGTCAGGCTCCTGCGGCGCGGCCATGGAACCCCAAGGCCGTTAGATGGGATCGGTCCTTGGACAACGCGGTGGGGTAGTAGGGACTTCGCTTCACGTCCTGAAAACCGGCCTGGGTCAGGCGCGCCATCGAGCCGATGGGAAAGAACGCGACGAGGAGCATCGGCAGCAGTGTTCGCTCGGTGAAACCACCTCCGAACGCATTGATCCAGCACAGTTGAACGCCCAAGATCCAGAGCGCGACCAGGCCGACGGCAAAGGCCGGGAACGCCTGGCCCGCAAGCGCACGCGCGGCGGCGAAGCCGAGGCAGAAGCCGCCGGCGACCGCCAGAGCCATGCCCCCGAAGCCGATCGCAGCCGAATAGGGGACGCGGGTTGCGAAATCCTCTGCCACGGGCCGGCCTGTCTCGAAAGACACCCCCCAGTGGAAGGTGACAAAGCCCCCGACCCGTCGCAGGAACTGCGCTGCGAGGGGCCCGTCGAGGCCCCATTGCGCGCGGTAGGCGACAACGGTCTCGGGGCCCGCGGCGACGATGGCGAGCCAGGACAACGCCAGCCGTCCGACACCCTGCGCCGTCGTGGCCGCGGCGGTCATCCGGTCACGACACGACCAGGGCGGATGACGTAGTAATCCGACCCCCACGGCTTGTACCCAGCCGATGCCGGCGACAGTCCGACATGCCATTCGGGCGTGACGAGGAAGGCCACCGGCGCCTCTGCCGCGATCATTTCTTGCGCTTGCCGGGCCAGGTCGATGCGCGCCTGGGGATCGCCGGCCGCGCGCAGATCCGCGATCAGCGCATCATAATCGGCGTTCGACCAGCCGCTGTAGTTCCGAGCGGCGTTGGTTTCGAAAAACAGCGACAGGAAAAGGCCCGGATCGCCTGCGGGCGCCGTGTGCTGCGCCCAGATCCAACTGTTCGGTGTCGCGCGCCAGTAACCCTTCGCGTTCCAGCATGCGCCCCACCCGATGGGCGATGGTGTGAGCCAGTTGTGTCCGTTGGGCCGAAGTCGGTGCGCGAACCCACTGGAATCTGGGTTGGTTGCCGTGGGGCGAGGACACCGCGTAGACCCCATCGAGAAACCGCATGTGGAAGTGAATGTTGAGGTTCAGCGCCGAGCCGAAACGCTGAATCAGGGTGACCGCGCCCGTGCGGGCCCATTGCTGCGTGTATCCGGCCTGCCGGATCAGGTGCGCGGCAATGATTCGGTAGACGATGCCAAGTACCCGGCCGCTGAGCTCGGGATGCGTGGCCAACAGAAACCGCAGTGGGAGCGGAAGGCCGAACACCCATTGCCGGATCGGGTGCTCGGGCAGCACCCGGTCGACCAGCCAGGCCGCGCCATCGGCCATGCGCCGGGCGCCACAACTAGGGCAAAAGCCGCGGCGCTTGCAGCTGAACGCCAGCAGATGTTCGGCGTGGTAGGTGTCGCATCGAAGGCGCAGGAAGCCATGCTCCAGCCGACCGCACTGTAAGGTAGCTTTCGAATGCCTGCCTGGTGTCGTTCCGGCAGCTCGACACGCGCAGCGCCGTGCGCGCCGAGGTCGCCGCCCGCGGCGTGACCGAGCCGTCGTTCGAAACCGAAGAGTATTTCGTGGCGCTGCGCTACCGCCGTCAGTTCCTGCGTCACTGGCTTTACTACGAAATCCGGCCCGAGCATGCCCAGCCGAAAGACCTCGACACCGGCGAGCGGCGCAGCGACTGGCGCCTGACGCTCACCCTGGAAATCCAGTTCGAGAACGAGCGCTCGCGGCGCTACCCGGCGCGCCGGCACCTCGACGAAGACGAACAATCGACGTTTCCGGAAGACGACCCGATCCCCGTCGATGCCCCCGGGGATCGGGTTGAGGACCCCGTGCTGCGGGATGAAGACGACGAAGACCGCGGTGGCGACGCCGACGACGGCGAGGGCTGAACCCGGCGGCGAGCCGCTTCAGTCCCCGGCCGATCCGCTCACGTGGCGTTCGAGCAGCGCCTCGATGTCTTCGCGCGCGCTTTCGGGGTCGAAGGCGTCATCCCGGGCAACTGCTTCGGCCATCTTGAACAGGGACATCATCATCGATTCTCCGTCGACGTCGGGCTGCACCTCGATTCGCTCATGAGCGACCAGGCGGTCGGACCAGGCCTCGCGCACCAGAGCCCAGAAATCAGCCGTGGCCTGCCAGTAGGCGTCGCCGGCACTGAAGTCGAAGTCGTCGATGCGCGCGTAGCGGTTGACCCCCAGCTCGCGCGCCAGAAAGGGCTGGTCGGCATCGAGCCGGCCGTGTTCATCGACAACGGCCTTGAGGTTGTCCTGCTCGTGGACCCAGCCGGTCGGAACAATGGTGTGATGGTTGCTGCCGACGAGCACGTCGTAGTCGTCGCGCACGCTGAATTCGCGCCGCGGCAGCGGGCGCCGCGTTTCGTTGCCTTGCCAGCTCGAATGGCTGGCGTCGTGGCGCCAGCGGCCGACCGACTCGTAGCGCGGTGAGTCATCGACCTGGAAAACGGCCTGGCTCCAGGCGCCCTCGACGCGTTCGGGGTCCAGCCTTCGGTGTTGCCACACGCCGTCGGCGACGTACTCGTGGATGTCGGTGTCCTGGTAGCGCCAGTCCTGGCGCCAGTGCTTGGTGACGAAGGGTTCGCCGGGTTCACCGTTTTCTTCTTCGACGACCATCACCAGGATGTGCTGCAGGCTGATGAAGTCCGGCTCGTCGGCAATCACGTAGACGTACTCGGTGCCCCAGGAGCGGTAGGGTCTTGCGGGTTCGAAGCCGGGCGCGAAGCCGACTGTCTCGAGAAAGTCGAAGCTGACCCGGTAGGCACCGGCCATCGCGCGGATCGCGCGGCGATCGCGTTCGGGCTTGTCGATACCGTCGGCGCGCAATTGCCGCCACGCCGCCGTCGGCTCGGCAACGGCCTCGGGCACGTCGGCGCGGGTGGTGCCGCCGCGCGGCGCCATGCCCTGCGTATCGACGAACGGCCAGGCGAAGAGGTAGTCGATGTCTTCGTCGCTCGACGATTCATAGGCGTGTCCCGGAGCAGTTGCGCCGAGCAGCAAAAAGGCGATGACGGTCGAGAAGAGAATGCGCATGGCGGTTTCCTCCGGGTGGGACTAAAAAACTGCGCCCCGGACGGGTGAGGAGAGTCAGGCAGATGAAAGTGTTCGGGGCGGAGGTGAACGGATCATGGCAATTGCCAGGTCATGCCGGGCTCCTGGTGGTCATTCGGGTTAGCTGACCGCGCGGCGGCTGGCTGGCCCGGTGAGTCGGATTGGTTGATCGGTCGCGTTCCTTACCGCTCGAAGCGGATACGCTGCCCTGATTATGCATACGTAAATGATAACGATTGATATTCAATGATGCAAGAGCGAAGGGGAAGTGGATGAAGATTGCCCGCAAAGCGCATGGCCCACTAGGCCTTTCGGTTGCGCTCGCGGCGGGTCAGCCCGTCGCGCTGAGGGTGCGGTGCTGGGCGTCGGGTGCGGCCACGCCGAGTGTGCTCATCAGGCTCATCGCGGCTTCCCGGCCATCGTAGACGGCGGTGACCACGAGGTCGGCGCCGCTGATCATGTCGCCGCCGGCGAAAATGCGCTCATGGGTCGTCTGGTAATCGCAGCGGCTGCCGCCGCCGACGACAAGGCGGCCGTCTTCGTGGGTCTGCACGCCGGCCGAGGTCAGCCATTCGGGGGGGTTGGGCCGGAAGCCGAAGGCGATGATGACGGTATCAGCCTCGATCACCTGTTCGCTGCCCGGGACCGGTTCGGGGCGCCGGCGCCCGGCTTCGTCGGGGTCGCCGAGTCGCGTTTCCACTAGTTGGGCGCCTTCGGCCTTGCCCTCACCGACGATACCGACGGGCTGGCAATTGAACAGGAAGTTAACGCCCTCGTCCTTGGCGTTCTTCACTTCCCGCCGGCTGCCGGGCATGTTCTCTTCGTCGCGGCGGGAGGCGCAGGTCACCTCGCGCGCGCCCTGACGGATAGCGGTGCGCACGCAATCCAATGGCTGTATCGCCGCCGCGAGCACCACCACGCGCTGGTCTTTCAGGTTGACGTAGTCGAAACCGTCCATCGGCTCTTCGAGGACATTGCCGACGTTGCCCATCAGGTACGGCAGGGAGGCGATCACGCCGGGCAGGTCCTGGTTGTCGAGCCGGCCGTTGACGTATTTGTAAGTGCCCATGCCGAGGAAAACCGCATCGTATTGCGACAGCAGTTCTGCGAGCTGGATAGCCTTGCCGATCTCCTGGCCCGGGTAGAAGCGGATGCCCATGCCTTCCATGATCTCGCGGCGCGTCTCGACGACGTTTTTTTCGAGCTCGAAGGGCGGAATGCCGTAGGTCAGCAGGCCGCCGATGCGCGGGTGTTTGTCGTAGACATGGGCTTCCACACCGTGGCGCGCCAGGCGGTCGGCGCAGCCCAGGCCGGCCGGTCCAGCGCCGATGACGGCCACACGCTTGCCCGTCGGTTCGACATGCGACAGATCCGGGCGCCAGCCCTCCTTGATGGCCTCGTCGGTGATGTACTTCTCCACCGAGCCGATGGTGACCGCGCCAACGTCGTTGAGCGTGCAGGCGCCCTCGCAAAGGCGGTCTTGTGGGCAGATGCGCCCACACATTTCCGGCAGGGCGTTGGTCTGGTGGCACAATTCGGCGGCCTCGAACAGCCGGCCCTGACGAACCAGGCGCAGCCAGTCGGGAATGTCGTTGTGTACCGGGCATTCCCATTCGCAGTAGGGATTCCCGCAATCGATGCAGCGCGCCGACTGATCCTCGACACCGTCTTGTTCGAACTGCCCGTAAATCTCGCCCCACTCGCGTACGCGAATGGGAATCGGCACCTCTTCGGGGTCGGTGCGCGGGCTTTCGATGAAAGGCAGGTTGCTTGGCCTGTCCATAAATTCAATGGTGCCCGAATGAACACGGATAAAAAAACCGGCCGAGAGGTTGACGAAGTAGTTCGCTTGTCAGCTTCCATTGCGGGAACTGGCATCTGTTTCCTCAAGAAATTTTTTTATCTGTGTTCATTCGTGGACAAAAAAGGTTTTTGAACCATCACGCCGCGTTTCTGAGCGAAGCGATCAGGTCGTCGAGGTCGGCGGCCTGCGTATAGGAAGTAAAGCGCCCGATTTGCTGATTTCCAGCGATACTCAGAGTCGCGCCCCCCTGCCTGTGGCCCTTTCCCGAGTCCCCACCAGCCTCCGAGCAGGCTCGAATTCCCCCGGTTGTGCGCTGTCAGCGCCAATCAATCGACGACATCCGCTGATATTGCGACGTTGGCCTGTCCGGCACAAAATGGACGTGCTCCGAATGCCCGTCATCATGGGCGTGGTCATAATCGTGACCGGACTCTTCCCCATGCGCATGGTCGTGGCTCTCATGATCGCCGTGCCCATGATCGTGCTCGCCGTCGA
>CAYFTI010000098.1:0-8367 GCA_964346065.1 uncultured Hyphomicrobiaceae bacterium | reverse complement strand
GGGGTTGACGTAGATGAGGCCCATCTGCACGGCGGCCAGCGGGTTCTCCATCGTGGCCGGGTTATCGACATCGCCGTAGCGGTTGTCGGACGGCGCGAGCCATTCCTTCTCGCTGCCCCAGTAGACGTCCTTTTCGGGGTGCCAGATGTCCTCGCGGCCGAAGGCGAAACCATAGGTCTTCAGCCCCATGGATTCGTAGGCGACGTTGCCCGCCAGAAGGATCAGATCGGCCCAGGAGACCTTGTTGCCGTACTTCTTCTTGATCGGCCAGAGCAGCCGGCGGGCCTTGTCGAGGTTGGTGTTGTCCGGCCAGGAGTTGAGCGGCGCGAAGCGCTGGTTGCCGGTGCCGCCGCCGCCGCGGCCGTCAGCCACGCGGTAGGAGCCGGCAGCGTGCCAGGCCATTCGGATCATCAGGCCGCCATAGTGGCCCCAGTCGGCCGGCCACCATTCCTGGCTCTCGGTCATGAGCGCGCGAAGGTCGGCCTTCAGCGCATCGACGTCCAGCTCTTTCAGGGCCTCACGATAGCTGAAGCCTGTAAGCGGGTTCGTCTTCGTGTCGTGCTGGTGGAGAATGTCCAGGTTCAGCGCGTTGGGCCACCAGTCCATGACGTCGGCGCCGCTGGTGGTGATGGCGCCATGCATGACCGGGCACCCGCCGGCATCAGGGTTTTTCGCGTCCATGGTTCTCTCCGATTCCGCTTCGTATGTATCGGGTTGGTCGCTGGCCAGGCATCCTGATCGAGCGCGGCTCGTCACCAGCTTGGTTATGCAACGAGCGATTGCGCGACTGGTTCGCGTCGTCTCGCGAACGCTCTCGATCCGGCGAACGCTCGATTTGGCCAGCCGGACGGCAGGGGCTGCCGCCACGTCCCGTCAACCTTTTTGACCCGGGGCTGGTTGCCGCCCGCGTCCTGCGGCAACACCGCCTAACACGCTATTGCTACCAAAAGTCGCTCATCAGGTACATTTGAATTTTATGATTACCACGATAAGCTGGGCCTATGGCTCCGATCACATTGAAGCAGCTCCGTTATTTCGATGCGTTGGCACGCCACGGCCATTTCGGCCGCGCTGCGCAGGCGTGCGCGATCTCTCAGCCCGCCTTGTCGATGCAGATCAAGGAACTGGAAGAAGAACTGGACGCCCAACTGGTGGAGCGCGGCGCCAGACACGTCCGGCTCACGGCCTTCGGGGCAGAACTGACCGAGCGTATCCGCGAGATCCTGCGCTCGGTGGATGAGCTTGGCGACCTGGCTCGCGCGTCGCGCGGCCGGCTATCCGGGCCGCTACGGATCGGTGTCATCCCGACGATCGCGCCATACCTGCTTCCGGCTGTGATCGGCGATCTCACGCGCCTGCACCCCGAACTGGACATCCATGTGCGCGAGACGGTCACGCCCAAGCTCATACAAGAGCTTTCAGAAGGTCAGCTCGATACGGCCATCGTCGCGCTCCCTGTGTCCGAGCCTTCACTGGCAGAGGTTCCGCTGTTCTCCGAGAGTTTCCTGCTGGTGCGACCCGGTTCTGAGCAGACCGTGCCGGTGCCCAACCCCGAAACCCTGCACGAAGAGCGGTTGTTGCTCCTCGAAGAAGGCCACTGTTTCCGCGATCAGGCACTGTCGTTCTGCAACATCAACGCCACCTTGGCGCGCCCGCGCGAACTGCTGGATGCCAGTTCGCTCTCCACGCTTGTCCAGATGGTCAGTGCCGGGATCGGGGTGACGTTGATCCCGGAAATGGCCGTGACGGTGGAAACCCGCTCTGCCTACGTTTCGCTCGCCCGCTTCGAAGACCCGCAGCCTTCGCGCACCGTTGGCATGATCTGGCGCAGGACAAGCCCGCTGGCGGGACAGTTACGGGAAATTTCGGAGGTCGTTTCGCACGCCGCAGCCCCGCTGCTCGCAGGCGCCCCTGCCTCCACGGGGCCACACGCTGCCTGCGGCTGAGACACCGGCCCGGAGGTGGCACGGATACTGCGGGTGCTGGACTTTCCGGATGCCGCAGTGCCAAGCGAGTTGACGGGATCGCGGCCGCTCCATAATCTCCACGTCTTCCTACAACATTATCGGGCGGCCTGGAGATGTTGCACAACATTTTGACGCTCCGCGTCAATCTTGCTCTGGTTTTCCTTGGCGCTTTCAGCGTCATGCTGCTGATCAAGCTGACTTCCCTCCTGCCAGCGCAATACTATTTCAGCTTTTCCAAGCTTGTGGCCGGCGATCGCGGCCCGTTTCTCATCGACCCGCCCAGCATTTCGGGGGAGAAACTTTGCGAACTCCTTCGGCGCAACCGTATTTCAAGCGAAGATCTCCGCTCCGTGCAGGTGAACTGCAACGAGAACGCCAGCGCGGGACAGCAGCAAAAGCAAAGCGGCCCGCGTTTCTCCCCCCGCGAAATCGATGCGATATATAACAGTGTTCTCGTTAACGCGGCGGCGCTGCGGGACTCCGGGCAGCAGCTTGCCAGCCGCTTCACCCTGACACCGATGAGCGAGGAAGATTTCGGCGAGATACTGGCGAGCGCGAAGACCGTGGATGCCGCTGTGAAGGAAATATCCCGGCGCTACAAATTTCAGGTGCGTCAGGGCGTCGAGCAGCCCCTGCGGCAGGCTGTCGAGCGCGTGCTGTCTGTGCTGCCCGAGCCGGAATATAGGCCTGCCGACCGGCAAGAACTCAGTCTGCCGCCGCTCAGTGAAGCCGAACGAAGTCGGCTGCGCGCGGCGCATGCCAGCTTTCTTCGGTCGGTCAACGGCCGCTTTGCGCGCGCCCCGCAAACACCGATCCAGAAATCGGACCTCGATGAGATCGTCGAGAGCGCGTACGGCAAGTATGGTTTGACCTCGCAGATCACCCAGCACCACAGCAAGCCTGTCGCAGCCGTCATCGAAACAACCCTCACCGAGTCTGTCGCGGCCCAGGGCTTGCAATTACGCAGCAGCAATCAACTTCAGCAGGTCGTCTTCGCCGAACTGTCCGTCGCCGGTCTGAGCGATTACGCGGTGGCAGTCCTCATCCGGCTCGGGGCCGTGCTCTTGTTCGGCATTGTCGCCGGGATTGCGTTCGGCCGGCATGAATTCCTCTCGATTGCGGTAGCGGCTGCGCTCGCGGCCTTTCTGCTGAGTTGGCCTTTGATGTTGATGTGGGACAAGCTGGTCGGCGTCAACTGGAACGACCAACGCCCGCTCTTCCTGCTCTTTTACGGGATTTATGTTCTCTCGTTCTTCGTCACGGCTCGCTTCGGTGCCGTGATTGGCGCGCTGTTGCGCCGGGCGGTGATGCGCCGCGACGAGCCGCTTCTGACAACCGGGCGGGACGCCGCCATCGCAAACGCCGTCACCTTCCGCGATTTTGTCGTCAACCTGGCGGCCTCGGTGTTCATCAACATTGCCGTATACGCCACCAATATCGTCATTCCGCTCACGGCCGCCGTCACTTGAGATGGCGGGCTTGATACGCGGCGGAGCATTCGTGTCCGCGTGGGCAGGCGCCGTCAGCGCGGGCCTCTTGGCGATCGTGATGATCGGGCATCTCGTTCGTCATGACGCCCAAAGAGCAGACGTGCGTGTTGCGGTCCTGGACTCTCCAGCCGCAGCCGCAGGGATTATCAGCCGCCGGTTCGGCGCGGAGGCGGCAATATGCCATCCGGCGGCGCAATCGGACGACACGGAGAACCTGATCAGCGCGCTTTTCGCACTGGAACGGTTTGCGGTTTCACCTTTTGAAACCAGCGTGGAAACGATGCTGGTCCGCGCCAGCCTCTGGCTCGGTATAGCTCCGCCTGACCTCAGCTATGGACCGGGACAGATCAGGCTGAGCCGGGCGCTGTCGGTTTCCGATGACGTCGAGGCTCACGCGCTGCCTGCAGCGTCGGCCAATGCGCAGGCCGGCCGACCGGGCGCACGGTCCCGCGAAATGGTGCTCGCCCTGCTCGAGCCGTGCGCTGCGCGGGCCACGGCGCGCCGCCTCGTTTTACAGGCGCTCGCGGCGTGTTGCGCTCGTGTCGATCCCGGGGGCGTTCTGGCGCGTTCGGATATTGTGCAGGCCGCCGCGATCTATAACGCACAGGCCGCCCCCCGCGATGCCGAGGCCGCGTTGGCACACCACCTTTTCAATCAGGTCGCGTATCACCTCGCGCTTCATTATCGCTACACGGATAGGCGCGACCGGCTCGCAGGCGAACACACCGGCTCACCAACCGGAACGCCGAGGTAACGTGGAGGGCCGGTCCTCTCAGGAACACGCCGCCAGCGAGACTGGTTCCGCGCTGTTGTAATCATTTTCCGGCGGACATGTTGAATCAGCTTGTGAGAACCTGTATGGTTCGAGCCAATAAAAATAACAAAAGACGTTCCCTGTAGACACATGAAATAAAGGGAGGTCTATCATGCCAAATTTATCCAAGACAGGTTTTGGGATATGTCTCGCAGTTGCTTTCGGGACTTTCACAGCAATTTCGGGCATCACCGCTGATACTGCGAATGCGCAGGACACCAAGTTCGTGACAATCGGCACCGGCGGCGTCACCGGGGTGTATTACCCGAGCGGCGGCGCGATGTGCCGGATGGTCAACAAGCGTACCGACGAACACAATATCCGCTGCACCGTGGAGTCGACCGCCGCGTCGATCTACAACATCAAGACGGTCCATCAGGGTGGCCTCGAATTCGGTATCGCCCAGGCCGATTGGGTGTATCACGCCAATGAAGGCAACAAGGAATTCGAGGGCGAGCCGCTCGAAGACCTGCGCACCGTGTTCTCGATCCACGCCGAGTCGATCACAATGGTCGCTAGTGAGGATGCCAACATCAATTCGTTTGCCGACGTGAAGGGCAAGCGTGTGAATGTCGGCGACCCGGGCTCGGGTGCGTTGGCGACGAACAAGGAGCTGTTTGACGCCTTCGGCATGACTTTCGACGATCTTTCGCTCGCCGCGCAGCTCAAGTCGGCCGAACAGGCTGCTGCCCTGTGCGACGACAAGATCGACGCCTATGCCTGGATCGTTGGTCATCCGAGCGCCGGCGTTTCCGAGGCGACCAGCACATGCGGTGCCAAGCTGGTCAATCTCGATAGCCCGGAAATCAAGCAACTTGTCGAGGACCGGCCGTTCTATTCACAAACGACCGTTCCCGGCGGCATGTACGAGGGTAACCCGGATCCGGTAACGACGTTCGGAATGCGTGCCGTCGTGGTGACATCGGCCGATGTGTCCGATGAGGTCGTCTATCAGTTCACCAAGGCGGTCGTCGAGAACCTGGACGAGTTCCGCTCCATGCATCCGGCGCTGGCCAACCTTGATCCGGAGAACATGATGAAGCAGGGCATCAAGGCGCCGCTGCATGAAGGCGCGAAGAAGTATTACCAGGAAGCCGGGATGATGTAATCCGGCGGACACGAACGTTCCTCATCGCCGGGCGGGATTGCCTGCCCGGCTTTTTTCATGGTCCGCACCCAATCCGCTGATCCATTGATTTTCGCGAGGCTGCGCGATGCAGGACGCAACTCTTCTTCGCGATCGCCTGAAACTCCACCACCTCGCGCCCATGCTCAGCGGGGAAGATGGCAAGGCGATCCTTGGCGGGAGTGGCGCGGCGGCGGTCATCATCGTCGTCTCCCTGTCATGGTCACTGTTCCAGCTCTGGTACGCCTCGCCGCTGCCATACATAATCGGGCCGGTCGTCCTGAACAGCACGCAGGCGCGCTCGATCCACCTCGCTTTCGCGATATTCCTGGCGTTCGCGTTGTTTCCGCTTTTCCGGCGCCAAGCGACCCGGGCCTCGCGCGCATTTGACTGGCTGCTGGCGGTCGTGGCCGGTTTTTGCGCCGCTTATCTCTTCTTGTTCTACCAGCAGATCACCGCGCGCCCGGCGAACCCGACCTGGTACGACACAGCGATCGGGACAGTCGGCCTTGTCCTGCTTCTGGAGGCGACGCGCCGCGCCATCGGCCTGCCGCTCGTTGTCGTGGCGTGCGTCTTCCTTGGCTACGTATTTTTCGGCAACAGTGAGTTGTTGCCCGACGTGATCCGCTGGAAGGGCGCGACGCTGGAGCGGGCGATCAATCACCAGTGGTCGACCGAGGGCGTGTTCGGCGTGCCGATCGGGGTATCGACCAGCTTCGTCTTCCTGTTCGTGCTGTTCGGCACGCTTCTGGAGCGCGCCGGCGGCGGCAACTTCTTCATCAAGCTGGCTTATGCGCTGCTCGGCCATCTGCGTGGCGGCCCGGCCAAGACGGCCGTGCTGGCCTCGGGGATGATGGCGCTGATCTCCGGCTCGTCCATCGCCAACACGGTGACAACCGGCACCTTCACAATCCCGCTGATGAAGCGCGTCGGCTTTCCCGCCTACAAGGCCGGCGCGATCGAGGTGGCAGCCTCGGTCGACGGGCAGATCATGCCCCCCGTGATGGGCGCGGCAGCCTTTCTCATCATGGAATATGTCGGCATTTCCTATGTCGAGGTGATCAAGCATGCGATCCTGCCGGCGATCATGTCCTATGTCGGCTTGCTCTACATTGTGCATCTGGAAGCCGTGAAGGCCGGGATGCAGGGGCAGTCGAAGCCGCAGACCAGCCCCCTCGTCGCGCGCCTGCTGCGCCTCGGCCTGATCCTGACCAGCCTTATCATCCTGGTGAGCGCAGCCTATTACCTGGTCACGTGGGCGCAGGGCATGCTGGGCCCTGTCGCGCCATGGGCGCTGGCGGCCGGGGTTACGGCAATCTACATCGTTTTGACGCGGGTTTCCGCCGCCCAGCCCGATCTCGAAGAAGTCGGCATGGAAACCGGCGAGATCCCCAGCCTCGGCGCGACGTTGACGGCCGGCCTGTATTATCTGATGCCGATCGTCGTGCTGATCTGGATGCTGCTGGTCGAGCGGCTGTCGCCGAGCCTGGCGGCGTTCTGGGCCGTGGTCTTCCTGCTCGGCATCCTTGTGACGCAGCGCCCGCTCATCGCGTTTTTCCGGCGCTCCGGGCAGGTCACTGCGGCGCTCGCGCACGGGTTCGTCGACCTGTTCGAGGGGCTGATCGCCGCGCCGCGCAACATGATTGGCGTGGCCGTCGCCACGGCGGCGGCGGGCATTGTCGTGGGTACCGTGACGCTGACCGGCGTCGGGCAGGTGATGACCAGCTTTGTCGAGACGCTGTCCGGGGGCAGCGTGATCGTCATGCTGCTGCTCACCGCCGTGATGTGCCTGATCCTTGGCATGGGCCTGCCGACCACGGCGAACTACATCGTCGTGTCGTCGCTGATGGCCCCGGTCATCGTGCAGCTCGGCTCCGAGGTCGGGCTCGCGGTCGAGTTGATCGCGGTGCACCTCTTCGTCTTCTACTTCGGGTTGATGGCCGATGTGACGCCGCCCGTGGGCCTTGCCGCTTTTGCCGCGTCCGGCATCTCCGGCGCGGACCCGATCCGCACCGGCGTGTCCGCCTTCATCTACTCGCTGCGCACGGCGATCCTGCCGTTCATCTTCGTGTTCAACACCCAGCTGCTGCTGATCGACGTGGGCGGGCCGTTCGGCCTTGTCCTGACCATTGCGGCGGGCTTGACGGCCATGCTGCTGTTCGCGGCCGCGCTGCAGGGGCACTTCATGACGCGCTGCCGCCTCTGGGAGATCGCGGCGATGCTGCTGGTGGCGTTCACCTTGCTGCGTCCCGGCTACTGGATGGACATGATCGAGCCGCCGTTCGTCGAGCGCGACCCGACACGGATCGTCGAACTGGCCGCACAGCGCCCGGCGGGCGAGACCCTGCGTTTGATCGTCAGCGGAACGACCTTTGCCGGCAAGCCCGTCAGCAAGACGGTCCTGCTGCCGCTCGGACCGAAGGGCGACGGCGAGACGCGGCTGCGCGAAGCCGGGCTGGTGCTCAATGTCACCGAGGACGCGGCGATGGTGCAGCGCGTCCGCTTCGGGACCAAGGCCAAGGAATATGGCATCGCGCCGGGCTGGCGGGTGGAGACGGTGAAAATGCCAAGCGACCGGCCGCCGAAAGAGTGGCTGTTCGTTCCGGCACTTGCGCTTCTTGGCCTGGTCATGCTGGCGCAGGCGCGGCGCGGCGGACGGCTATCTGGTGTGTAATCGTCGGTGGCGTGTTGCGAGGCACGCCAGCAGGCCGGGGAGTTGGCTGCGATCAGTCAGGCAGAGGAATCTGTCCTCGTCGGGCAGGGGGTCTTTTCAACAGCTTCGCTCAGCCAGACAGTACAGCCGAACAGCGGCTCTCCAATGGGCACGCGTATCGCGCTGGGGGGACCGGCAAGGTTGAGCCAAGGCTATATCACGCTGTGGGTTAGCCGCGCCGTATTTGCGGGAAATCGTAAAATCGTAAGTCGTTGATTTTATTGGCGCACCGGGGAGGATTCGAACCCCCGACCCCC
>CAYFTI010000097.1:0-8416 GCA_964346065.1 uncultured Hyphomicrobiaceae bacterium | reverse complement strand
AACCCCAAGGTCGGCCAGCTCTTCCTCGGCGGCTAGAGCAAATTAATCAGAAGACTTCAGATGTGTCTTCCATGCGTCGACCCACGTCAAGTCGCCTATTTGCATAACGCTCAATGTCTTGTATGGCGTCTTTCTTGCTACGGTATTTGCGCCCCGACCGAGTAAGTGCATTAGCAATATAGTCCAGTTCTTGCAAGCGACACTTCCGGTCTTTGCGCAAACGCTCTATTACATCGGCTAAATCCGTACGCTGCAGTGCTGGCGATCGGAGTTTTTCGATATAGTGGTCTGCCTGTTCTGTGTTTACCTGTGTCGCTCGCGACGCCGCATTATCTTTTTGATTGTTCCGATCTAAAGCCTTCTCAACTTTTGAACAGAATTGAGCTACGGTGAGTTCTTCATCCTGTGACATCAAATCGATGATACGGTGGAGGGCTCTAGACGCTTGGGCGCTAGCGCTCCAACTGGATAACATTGCCTCCGTCGCCTTCAACCCGGCGATCATATCCTTCACTTTCATCAGCGAGCACCTTCAACCAACCTCGATTTATTTCGCTTGCGATATGGAGACCCAACTTGTCAAACATCTTACGAACTTCAGCATCGTGGAAGTAGGCAGCTCCCGAGCCGGCGGCAGCCGCAATTGCGGCTCGGCGCAGAATGCGTGCTTCATCAAAGATTCCCACCTTCTCGTCCGAAAAACGACTTGCCAGTTCATCCCTGAGAAACGCGAGATTTGACCTTTCGCGCGGGCTGTAATCGGTACGGATGTCCACGAAGGTTGGCAAAATGCCAACCAGCTCCAACGATGGCGATAAATTCGACTTGAGCTTCTGGATTGCCGAAACGGTATTAAGCGCCGCCGTTGTGGATGTCCCGTCAAGGATTGTAGGGATCAGCACGTGCGTGCTTGCGCACAACGCGTTTACGCTCGCCGTTGTGATCCGGGGCGATGCGTCGATGATGACAATATCGAAATGGGCTTGTACATGAGCTGACTGCAAGAAGCGATGTAACAGGTAACGAATATCTGTCCTGGTCTCTCCGACGATCCATTTAAATAGTGTGCGACTCTCTTCTTCAAGAAGTACATAGTTCGACGCCAAGACGCGCGTATTTTCGAAATCCGGCATGGCAGGCACGAAGTGTTTGGGGATTTCATGAGACCTGAAAGTCGGGTCCATCAGCGTGCGAGTGCCGAATGTTAACTCGTCACGGTTTATGACAGAGTCGGTGAGGGATCCTTGATAATCGAGGTCAATCAATAAGACGCGGCCACCAGACCCATCGAAAAATGCAGCGAGGTTGGCTGCAACAGTCGACTTGCCAACGCCGCCTTTGAAGTTCGCGATCGTCAGGATGGGGACACTTCGTTTAAGCGCTTGCTGGTGTTTGTAGATGCTCCGCGTCGGCCGCTTGTCCCAGAAACCGCTTTCGCCAATCATGAATGGTCGGAAACGCTTCGTGATCTGCTCTCGCCCAACCCTGTAAGCCTTCAACGAGAAGACCACTAGAGCCAGAAGTCCGCCCATTAATTCGACGACGCCACTACTGAAATACGATCCAAGATCCTTGAGCGCTGATCCAATGAGCTGAAAGATCTCCACGAAACTCATCGAAACCACTCCACGCCACGCAAAACGTAAAAAGCGTTAACAAATTTTACGCTAAAGGTAAATACCGTTTGTTACATATCGCTCATCAGCCGCTCGTGCTCGACCTTCGGGCATCTGTCCGCGACCACCTGGAGACCTGCCGCCTCCGCGATCCGCGTCGCTTCCATATTGACCGTACCGATCTGCATCCAGAGCACTTTCGCCCCGATCGCCACCGCCTCGGACGCGATTTGCGGTACGGCGTCCGGGTGCCGGAACACGTCGACGACATCCACCGGGCCGGGCAGGTCGGCCAGCCGCGCAACGACCCGCTGCCCGAGAATCTCGCGGCCCGGCCGGCCCGGATTGACCGGAAATACCTCATAGCCATGCGCCAGCAGGTAGCGCATGACCTCGTAGCCCGGCCGCGCCGGGTTCGGGGTCGCGATGATGACAGCGTAACGGCGATAGCGCCTCAGGATTTCCTTGAGCGCCGCATCGCTCTCGACCGGCGCCATCAGACTCACCGGCCCTTCCACTGCGGCTCGCGCTTCTCGAGGAAGGCGCCGATGCCTTCTTCGGAGTCCGGCTCCATCATGTTGGCCACCATCACGCCGGCGGCATAATCGTAAGCCTGCGACAGCGGCATCTCGACCTGGCGGTAAAACGCTTCCTTGCCAATCGCGACGATGGCCGGCGACTTGGCCGCGATCCTGTCCGCGAGTTCGAAGGCGGCATTGCCCACCCTCTCGGCTTCCACGACACGGTTGACGAGCCCGTAATCCGCCGCCTCGCGCGCGGTGATCATGTCGCCCGTCAAGAGCATCTCCATGGCATGCTTGCGCGATACGTTGCGGGACAGGGCCACCATCGGCGAGGAACAGAACAGCCCGATATTGACGCCGGGCGTCGCGAATTTCGCTTCTTCGGCGGCCACCGCAAGGTCGCAGGAGGCGACAAGCTGGCAGCCGGCTGCCGTAGCCGTGCCCCTCACCGCGGCGATCACCGGCTGCGGCAAGCGCACGATCTGCTGCATCACTTCGGCGCATTTGCGCATGACTGTCTCATAAAATGCGCGGCCGCCGTCGGGGTCGCTGCGATGTGCGGTCAACTCGCGGAGATCGTGCCCGGCGGAGAACACAGGCGGCGCATGGTCGATCACGACCACCTGAGCAGTCTTGTCCTCGGCGATCTGCGCGAGGGCCTCGCTCAACGTGTTCAGGAGCGCCTCTGACAGCGCGTTGCGCGCCTTAGGCCGGTTCAGGGTGAGCAGGACAATCGCACCGTGCCGCTCCATCAGAAGCGGCGTTTCGTCGCCGGCCTCGCTGGCCGGTGTATTTGCAGTAATACTGGTCATGCTATTCCATGCGCGTTTCGGGTTGACACACGCGGAACGCTAACCGATTTGAGCGCATGATGCACGCCCGCCACCATTATCACCGCAGGCACAGGAGGCGCCAATGGCCGATGAAGGCCGTCAAGACGCCGTGATGAGCGTCGCGGACGTCGAGGCATTCCTGGACCGCGAATTCGCCGAATTGCGCCGGAGTACGCCAACGCTCAAGGTCGAGACGGTCGCCCCCCAGTTTGCCGGCCTTCGCCTCGGTTTTGATCCTCAGACATTGCGCCCCGGCGGCACAATTTCGGGCCCGGCCATGTTCACGCTTGCCGACGTGGCGATGTATGTGGCCGTGCTGGCGAGCATCGGCCCCGCTGCGTTGGCGGTGACCACCAATCTGAACATAAACTTCCTGCGCCGTCCGCCTCCCGGCGACCTTCTCGGGCAAGCGCATTTGCTCAAGCTGGGCAAGAGCCTGGCTGTTGGCGAGATCTATCTCCGTGCACCCGAAAGCGCGGACTGCGTGGCGCATGCCGTCGGGACCTATTCGCTGCCGCCGGAGCATCTGCGGTAGCATGGTACCGAACGCCTAGCCATCTGTTTCAAAACAATTTTTTCCGATCCAAAAATCTTTTCCTTGACCGGATCGCGGTCATGGGCTATTCGCGACAGCGACTAGGCGCGCAGGACGTCTGCGTGAATGCAGATTTCCCGACAATTTGGAGTACGGGCCATGAAGACTTTCTCGGCCAAGCCCTCGGATATTGAGAAAAAATGGGTTGTGATTGATGCCGAGGGCCTTGTTGTGGGCCGGCTCGCGGCGCTGATCGCATCCCGTCTGCGGGGCAAACACAAACCCAGCTTCACTCCGCATATGGATGACGGGGACAACGTCATCGTCGTCAACGCGGAGAAGGTCGTGTTCACCGGCCGCAAGCGCAACGACAAGACCTATTACTGGCACACCGGCTATCCCGGCGGGATCAAGGAGCGCAAGGCCTACGAGGTGCTCGATGGGCGCTTTCCCGATCGCGTGGTCAAGAAAGCGGTCGAACGGATGTTGCCGCACGGGCCGCTGGGGCGCCAGCAGTTGAAGAATTTGCGGGTCTATGTCGGGCCGGACCATCCGCATGAGGCCCAGCAGCCCGAACAGCTCGATGTGGCAGAGCTGAATCCCAAGAACGTCAAGAGATACTAAAGATCATGGCCGAGCAGGAAATCAAGTCGCTGGAAGACCTGGGGACCACGGCGGAAGCGCCGGGCGAAGGGTTCGGATCTGGCCCGGTTTACGAGCAGAAGCTGGACGCGCATGGACGTGGCTACGGCACCGGACGGCGCAAGAATGCCGTCGCTCGCGTGTGGGTGAAGCCGGGGTCCGGCAAGATCACGGTGAACAGGAAAGACTTTTCGGAGTACTTCGCCCGCCCCGTGCTGCAGATGCTGGTGCGTCAGCCGCTCGTGACGGCCGATCGCGATAGCCAGTTCGACATCATGTGCACCGTTTCCGGTGGAGGTCTTTCGGGCCAGGCTGGTGCGGTGCGCCACGGCATTTCTCTGGCCTTGACCCGGTTCGAGCCGGAGTTGCGCCCGATCCTGAAGAAACAGGGCTATCTGACCCGCGACGACCGCGAAGTCGAGCGCAAGAAGTATGGCCGCCGCAAGGCGCGTCGCAGCTTCCAGTTCTCTAAGCGTTGAGCCGCACCGCCTCGCGGAGCGGATACAAAAATGGCCGGCGCCAAGCCGGCCATTTTTCGTTTCGTGTACCGAGGCGAGACCTCAGTCGCTCAGGTGCGCCGCGAGCATCCAAGCGAACTTGTCATGCTCCTGAGCACGCCCGATGGCCAGATCGTTCGTGACGATATCGCCCTGCTTCTCGGCGAACTCGGCCAGCGCGCGCAACGTGGCGGATACCGTTTCCTCATCAGCCTTCAGCGCGGCGATCATTTCCTTGTCCGTCTTGTGGCCATCGCACTCGACCACGGCGCTGCGCTTCAGGTATTCGGAGTGCCGCCCTTCGGCGTGACCGCCCAGTGCCTTGATGCGCTCGGCCAGATCGTCCTGCGCCTCGAAATGATCTTCGTAGATTTTCTGGAACAGATCGTGCAGCGAGCCAAACGCCATGCCGGTCACATTCCAATGGTAGTTCTGCGCCTTTGACATCAAAACGGATGTTTCAGAGAGCGACTGCGTCAGCCCCTCAACCACTTCCTGCTTGGCATCGGGCGCTATTTCAACGGAAGTCTGCTTCATTTCTCGATCTCCTTAGAGTTGGACTGACAGTCAACGGAAGATGGACGTTTGTCACTTGCCGGGGGCATCAGGTGCGAAGCCAACTGGCGCGCCAGAAAGAGCATCCACCGCTGTCCCGCCGGATCGATCGTGGATTCGATCAGGTAGCGGGCGCTGGCTGTGTCATCCTGTGCAACCACCTCGAGCAACCGGGCAACCCAGCGTTCGCCGGCACTCACACCGCTGGCCCGCGTGTTGAAAAACACCATCCGGCGCTTGGCATAGCGGCTGAGCCCATGAAAGAAAGCAGCCGATACCCGCTCGACGGTCACGCCGGGATCTGCAGCGATTACGGCGCAGGCCTGGTGCAAGTCCTGCTGAGGCTGCAACAAACTGTCCCGCAACAAACCTCGTAACGTTTGGACCAGTTCCAGTGTGGGGCAAGCATCGCACGGATTGAGAACGGGTGTCTCCGCCTCGCCCGCGCGCAGCATGACCACTCTGGGCTCGTCATCCTGACTGTCGTGGTTCGCTTCCACGATACTGTACCCTACGTTGATATCGCGATCTTAGATTTATAACAAGTCTAAACAACGGCCGGGCCGCTTCCGCGGGGAAATATCCCCACCAGTGACTAAGGTACTTAAGTCCGCCCCGAAGGTCCAACAACTCCCGACGTCGCGGCGTTGACAATCGCACGCAGCGCCGCCTATAGCCGCAGACGACCTTGAGGAGCGCGTCTCATGAGCATGTCCCGGCCTGTTGATCCGGTCGCCTTGGCCGCAGAACTGATCCGGTGTCCGAGTGTCACGCCCGAAGCGGGCCCGGCACTCGACGTGGTGGAACGTGCTCTCGCGCCCGCTGGTTTTGCTTGCCACCGGTTGTCCTTCAGCGCACCGGGTGCAGCGGAGGTCGACAACCTCTATGCCCGCATCGGCGCAGGCGCGCCGCACCTGTGTTTCGCCGGCCATGTCGACGTGGTGCCGCCGGGGGATGGAGCCGCCTGGACAAATCCGCCATTTTCCGGCGTTGTCGAGGCGGGCGAACTCTGGGGGCGTGGCGCGGTCGACATGAAGGGCGCGGTGGCCTGCATGATCGCCGCGGTGCTGGATTTCCTGGCGGATCGTGACCGCCCATCCGGCGCGATCAGCTTTCTCATCACCGGCGATGAGGAAGGTCCGGCCATCAACGGCACACGCAAGGTGCTGGACTGGATGGCGGAAAACGGTGAGCGGCCGGACCACTGCCTGCTGGGCGAGCCGACCAACCCTGAAACACTGGGCGAGACCATCAAGATCGGCCGGCGCGGGAGCTTGAGCGCGCGGCTGGTCATTACCGGCACGCAGGGCCACGTCGCCTATCCACATCTGGCGAACAACCCGATGTGCGGACTGGCGCGCGTTCTCAACTGGCTGAGCGGACTGACGCTCGACGACGGCACGACGCATTTTGCGCCCTCGAACCTCGAGGTCACCAGTATCGACACGGGGAACGCGGCTGACAATGTCATACCCGCCCGCGTCACCGTGAAGTTCAACATCCGCTTCAATGATGCGCACACGCCGGACAGCCTGAAGGAACTGATCGCCGGCCGGATCACCGATGCGATGGCCGGCACCGGCCTTGCACACGAGCTTGATTTTCACCTTTCCGGCGACAGTTTCCTGACCGAGCCCGGCCCCTGGGTGGAAGCCCTCAGCGCGTCGATCGCGGATGTCACGGGGCGCAGCCCGTCTTACAACACCGGGGGCGGCACGTCCGATGCGCGCTTCATCAAGGGTACCTGCCCGGTGGTCGAGTTCGGCCTCACCTATGGCCTGATCCACGCTGTCGACGAACGCGTGGCCGTCGACGATCTGAACCAGCTTACGGCGATCTACCGGCACTTCCTCGAGCGGTATTTCGGCTCACGGGCTTTTTGCTGACGCCACGCTGAAGCCGGCGCGCCACCCGGTAGGTATTCGCATACGCAACAACCGAGGGCATGATGGGGCTTGCGTAGCCTCCGCCGATCGCCATTGCCAGGGGAATGCCGCGGCGCGCGCACTCGCCGAGAACCATCTCGTCGCGTGCGATCAGCCCGTCATGGGTGAGGCAGAGCCGCCCGAGCTTGTCTTCGGCCAGCGGATCGACACCCGCCTGATACAGAACGAGGTCGGGCTTGAACGCGAAAACCGCCGGCAGATACGTGGCGAGGGTGCGCAGATAGGCATCGTCCTCCATGCCGTCAGGCAAGGGCACGTCCAGATCGGAGTCGTATTTGCGGAACGGAAAGTTCTTTTCCCCATGCATCGAGAACACGAAGACCGACGGATGTTCACCCAGGATTGCGGCCGTTCCGTCGCCCTGATGCACGTCGAGATCGATGATCGCGACCCGGGCCGCCCAGCCATTCTCGATCGCGCACAGCGCGGCGACGGCTTGATCGTTGTAGATGCAGTACCCCGCGCCAAAATCCCTGTGGGCGTGGTGCGTGCCCCCCGCGAGTTGGCCGGACAGCCCGTCTTCGAGCGCTGCCTGAGCGGCCGCGACCTGTCCGCCGACCGACGCGCGCGTGCGCCGTACCAGGTACGCACTCCATGGAAAACCGATCCGGCGAATGGCCCTGTCCTCGAGCGTGCCCGCCTCGAAGGCCTCGATGTAGTCCGCGTCATGGGCGCGCGATATGTCGGCATCGGCGGCGAGCGGCGCGAGGTGGAGTTCATCGGTGGCGACAAGCCCCTCCGACAGGAGCAGTTCGCGCAGCATTCCGTATTTTTGACCTGGGAACCGGTGCCCCTCGGGAAGCGGCAAATTGAAAGTGTCAGAGTAGAAGACGCGCATAGCGAGACAATCTCACAATCGCTGCGGCGATGCGAGGCTGCGTTTGGTCACGGCGCCGCGTCCAGCCGAAGCGCCCGCCGCCGGGCGCGCTTCGCCGCACGTAAGGTCGGTCGTGCGAGACGTCCGTGAACCCCCGGATCCGGCGTTACTGGGTGAAGATTTGAGAGAATGGAGCGGGCGATGAGATTCGAACTCACGACCCCAACCTTGGCAAGGTTGTGCTCTACCCCTGAGCTACGCCCGCTTGGGAAAAGACGAGGGTCCTCGTTAATCCTATACATCCCCTTATGACCGAAAGCATCGGCGAATGCAAGGGGTCATGGCTTATGATTTGGCCTGTTCCGCGGTGGTTGAGCTCGCCGCCGGGATCAATATGCCGCGCGAAGAGCGTGAGACGGCTGCAACCACCGCGGAACAGGCCAAATCATAA
>CAYFTI010000096.1:0-8485 GCA_964346065.1 uncultured Hyphomicrobiaceae bacterium | reverse complement strand
TTTTCGGATCGCGCTCCAGCAGCGCCGGCTGACGCTCCGGCCAGGCCTGCTCCCGCCCCGGCACGACCACCGGCGGCGCGGCATAAATCCGCCGCCGCCCGGTCAGCGCCGCGGCCAGCCGCTTGGTCACGCTCGTGCGCGCGTCATGCTTGCGGATGAACCCGGCGATGCGCGGGACGATCTCCTTGCGGAAGCGCGAGCCGTTGAATATGCCGTAATGCCCCACGCCCGGCTGCAGCCAGTGCGCGCGCTTCGACCGCGCTAGGCCGGTGCACAGCGTGTGCGCCGCGTGGCATTGCCCCACGCCTGTGATGTCGTCCTTCTCGCCCTCCACCGTCATTAGCGCCGTGCGCCGGATCACGCTCGTGTCGACGCGCCGCCCGCGATGCATGAATTCGCCCTTCGCCAGCAGATGCCGCACGAACACCTGGTCGACCGTCTGCAGGTAGAACTCCGCCGTCAGGTCCATCACCGCCAGATATTCATCGTAGAATTCGCGGTGCTTTTCCGCCGAGTCGCCGTCGCCCTCCACGAGGTGGAAGAACAGGTCGCGATGCGCGTTGATGTGCCGGTCCAGGTTCATCGCCATGAACCCGCTCAGTTGCAGGAAGCCGGGATAGACCGACCGGCCATAACCGGCGTTCGGCCACGGCACCGAGGAGATGACATGGCGGGCGAACCAGTCCGTGCCGCGCTTTTCCGCCACGTCGTTGACCACTGTCGGGTTGATGCGCGTATCGACCGGCCCGCCCATCAGCGTCATGCTGCGCGGCGCATGCGGCGACTGGCGCGCCTCCATATCCGCGACCGCCGCCAGCACCGGCACCGAGGGCTGGCACACGCCCATGACATGCACGTCGCCGCGGAACAGCGCGATCATGTCCTGGACGTAGTCGATATAGTCGTTCAGATCGAAGCGCCCGGCCCCGCGCGGAACGCTGCGCGCATCCTGCCAATCGGTGATGTAGACGTCGTGCTCCGGCAGCATCGCCTCGACGGTGCCGCGCAGGAGCGTCGCGAAATGCCCGGACATCGGCGCGAAGATCAGCACGCGCGGCTGGCGCTTGACGCGGGAATCGAGCGTGTCGCGGCGGAAATGCAGCAGCCGGCAGAACGGGGCTTGCCAGACCGTCTCCTCCTCAACGCGGACCTTGCGCCCATGAATCTCGGTGTGGCGGATACCGAATTCCGGTTTGGGATAGCGCCGGGTGGTGCGCTCCAGCAATTCGCAGGCCGCAACGGTATGCCGTCCAAGCGCGCTGTTTTTCAGCGGATTGAGCGGGTTGCGCATCATCAGGCTGTAGGAATCGCTCGCCGCGCGCGCCGGATTGAGCGCGGCCTTGGTCATTTCGTAAAAGTGATAAAGCACTTGGTACCCCCGCTCGTATTGCGATGTGTCTCGAAATGGGAGACGCAATTCACACGCCAACATACGCCTTATGTTGCGGCGCAACAATGGCAGCCCTGTGAACGGCAAAGGGGGTGTTGAAAGGCGGACGCCCGCGCGGGGTCGCGCCGGATATGTCAGCGAGCCGCCGTCTGGTCTTCGCCGAGTTCGCGGCGCAACCTGTCGGTCATCTTCTCGATGCTGTCGCCATAGGCGAAGTGCGTGACGTATTCGCCGTTTTCGTCCATCAGGTAGGTGAAGGCGCTGTGGTCCATCAGGTAGCCGCTCGCCGATGTCTCGCTGTCCACTCTGGCGTAGTAGACGCGGTATGCCTTCGCAGCCTTGCGGATCTGCTCGGGCGTGCCGGTCAGCCCGACCATGTCCGCCCCGAAATTCGAGACGTATTGCGCCATGCGCTCGGGCGTGTCGCGCTTCGGATCGACCGTGATGAAAATCGGCGTGATCTCCTCGGCCAGCGGCCCAAGCCGATCGAGCGCCACGCTGACGTTGTTGAGCTTGGTCGGGCAGATGTCGGGGCAGTGGGTGAAGCCGAAGAACACAAGCATGTGCTTGCCGCGAAAGTCTCGGTGGGTCACCGATTCGCCGTTGTGATTGACGAGCTTGAACGGCCCGCCGATCAGCGCCTTGCCAGTGCCCTGCTGCGAGGCCTGCATCCCGCCGGGTTGCCGAACCTGCTCCAGCCCAAGATGGATGCTCAGCCCAAGCGCGAACGCCACCAGCACAAACAGCCCGAATCGGATCCAGCGCAGCATCAGTTATCTCCATGTCCTACTGCACAGGAAGTAAGACGCACGCCGATCGGCTGCAATGACTGCGACCGAGACAGGGCACCGCATAATCCACAGGGGCGCCAATCCTGCCCTTTGCGCATGGCGCGAATCAGCCGATACCCCGTAATCGGGTAGGAGGGGGCCTCTGAGCGTTGAGCGATTTTGGCATTCGGCATAACCACGGATGAGTGCGATGGAGGCGGAATCGCCCGATCTCGGTGGCACGCCTCCGGGAGCCGGTTGGCATATTTCCCCACAGTCCGGTCCGTTCGCCAAGGCGGCGAAGATGCCACGTTTCTGGACGCGTTGGCTGCTGCCGCTGCTGGCGATCGCCCTGTTGATCGGTTTGAGTGTGCAGATCGCCTTTTACCTGGCCGAGGCGCGCACGCGCTCGCTCGAGGCTGGTGAAAGGCGCATTGAAATTGCCGCCGCCCTGCTCGCAACCGAAATCAACCGGATACGGCCTGCCGATACCGCTGATCAGCCGGAGCGCGGTGATGCCGCGGGATCAGCGCCCAAGCCTACATCCCTGTATGACGCATGGCGCAAGGCCCTCGGCCAAACGGGCTGGGCTCTGCGTGCCGTAGAATATCACGGCGCGTTTCTCGTCGACGCGGATGGACAAGTGACTGCCGAGCAGCCGGTTCGGGGATATGCCGGCAAGCCCCTCGGCGAACTCGGCAACAAGACCGCGGATCTGCTCCGCGCGGAAGACGAACTGGCGCGGGGTGGGCGGATCATCGTGCTTGCACGGCCCAACGCTCTCCTGGCGGCCTGGTTTCGCGATGTCATGCTGTTCGGTGCCCTCGGTCTTGCCGCCCTGCTGACGGCGACCGGCATCTTCTGGCTGTTCCTCCGCCAGCTCTCGCGTCATAACGCGCTGCTTCACGCTGCCGAGGCCTTTCGAAGCGACATGGACGCCGCGCTGCACGGCGGGCGTGCCGGCCTTTGTTTCTGGGACATCGTGCGTGGTGAGTTGCGCGTCACGGGCTCGGTCTTTACCGGGCTTGGGCTGGATGCACCGGCGGGGGAGATGGCGTTCAGCCGGTTCCGCGCGCTGCTGCATCCCGAGGACGATTTGTACAGCAGTATCAATCGCGCCATGAAGGAGGGCAATCCCGAGTTTTCAGCGCGCTTTCGCATGGCGGATGCGCAGGGCGACTGGGTCTGGTTCGAGATGCGCGGGCGGATTTTACAGGGCGGTTGGCAGGCTCAGCCCAATTTCCTGGGCATGATCATGGAAGTGCCGAGCGACGAGCGCCGGGAAAGCGAGGATGTTCATACGGCGGCACGCCTGACCGAAGCGCTGGAAAGCGAGCAGCACGCCCTTGCCCTCTGGGACAGCAGCGAGCGCCTGGTGTTCTGCAACGGCAAGTTTCTGGAACTCTACGGCCTGTCCAGCGATGACACGCACCCCGGCATGCCGCACAGTGCCTTGCAGCAGGCCGCGAAACGGCCGCTCCCACAGGGGCCGCGCTCTGCCGCCGGCGCGCCCAAGTCGCGCGAGGCTGTCTATGACATCGAGCTGGATGATGGCCGCTGGATCGCGGTGTCGGAGCGGCGCACACGCACCAGCGACTTCGTCAGTATCGCCACGGACATCACCAAGCTGAAACGCAACGAGCGCCGCCTCACCCATAGCGAGCGGGAATTGCGCGCGAGCGTGGAGGAACTGCAGGCCTCGCGGCAGAAGCTCGAAAGCCAGACCACCCAGCTCGTCGAGCTTGCGGATAAATATGCCAAGGAGAAAGCACGCGCCGAGGAAGCGTCAAAAGCCAAGTCGGAATTTCTCGCCAATATCAGCCATGAACTGCGCACACCGCTGAATGCGATCATCGGCTTCTCCGAAGTGATGACCGAGCAGGTCTTCGGGCCGATCGGTCATGAGAAGTACCGCGACTATGCCAACGATATCAGCGAAAGCGGGCGCTACCTGCTGGAGATGATCGACGACATCCTCGACATGTCCAAAATCGAGGCGGGCCAGTTTTCGCTGTCGATCGAGCCGGTGCGCGCCGGGAGCCTGATCGAAGAGAGCCTGCGCGTTGTTCAGCCCTCTGCTGAGGAGCGCAACATCAAGCTGTCGCAATCGGGCAACGCGGATATCGAAGTGCGTGGCGACAAGCGCGCACTGAAACAGGTGCTGCTCAACCTGCTCTCGAACGCCGTGAAGTTCACGCCCGAGGGAGGAACCATCAGCGTGCGCAGTTACCGCTACAAGGGGACGGTGCGGATCGCCATCGCCGACAGCGGCGTGGGCATACCGCGCCACGAGATCGCCAAGCTGGGCAAGCCGTTTCAGCAGGTGGGCAACCAGCTCACGAAGGATCACGAAGGGTCCG
The DNA here is from genome assembly GCA_964346065.1 of uncultured Hyphomicrobiaceae bacterium. Lineage (GTDB taxonomy): Bacteria > Pseudomonadota > Alphaproteobacteria > Rhizobiales > Rhodomicrobiaceae > Dichotomicrobium. The sequence goes on along the minus strand of CAYFTI010000096.1, from coordinate 3,965 downwards.
GTCTTGGGCTCGCCATCTCACGGTCTATCCTGGAGATGCACGAAGGCAAGCTGGACATCAAGAGCAAGCAGGGCGAAGGCACGACTGTCACCTGTGTGCTGCCGCAGGGGGACGATGCCAAGACGGGGGAGAACAAGTCCCGGAGCGCGCGCCCAGCGAATGCAGTGACCTGATCGGTGCCTTTGCACGCCGCTCTTCGGGCCCGCGCGGACCATGGTAGGTGACAAAAAGTTCCGGCAACCAGGAGTAGAACCCTTTGATCGCGGCAAAAAGGTCACGCTGCAGGAAAACGTGCCGGGCTCACCTTGGCTGCTTCTTTTATATGTGGCGGTTCGTCAGTAGGTTGCGGTGCGTTGGGGAACGTCTGTAGGGCCGCGAGCGGCCGACCGCGTTGTGTGTCTGCGTTTGGGGAGGGCGAGGCGACGGCTTTCGACAATGCGCGTCGGCGAAAGGGCGATGTGATAATGCGCACCGTTTTTCTGTCTGTTGTGGCTTTCGCGATGGCGATCGTGTTGGAGCCGCAGGCTGCGCGCCCCGAGACCATCAAGGAAGCTCTTGCAGCGGCTTACATTGCAAATCCGCAGATCAAGGCCCAGCGCGCCCGGTTGCGCGCGACTGATGAAGAGGTTTCCCGCGCCAAGTCCGGCTACCGTCCGCGAGTCCAGGGTGAAGCTGTTCACACATATCAGGAGACCTCGACATCTGACGGTGGTGGCGGATTTCCCGGCGGCAGCTTTGGCGGTGGCGACGGAGAAAGCTGGCCGCGCAGCTATTCGCTGAGCCTGTCGCAGCCATTGTTTCGCGGCTTCCGCACCATGAACTCCGTCTCGGCTGCCCGCGCGAATGTTGAGGCCGGGCGCGAGGATCTGCGCAACACCGCCCAGCAGGTTCTTCTGGATGCGGCCACGCAATACATGAATGTGCTGCGTGACCAGGCGATCGTGCGGCTTCGCCAGAACAATGTCGAGTTCCTGAGCGAGCAGCTTCAGGCGACCCAGGACCGCTTTGATGTCGGCGAGGTGACCAAGACCGATGTCGCACAGGCACGCGCCCGGCGGTCCGGCGCCATTTCCCAGCTGAACCTGGCGAAAGCGAACCTGAAGACGAGCCGGGCGGCTTACGAGCGTGTTATCGGCTATCCGCCGCGGACCCTGAAGACCCCGACACCACCGGATTCGCTCCTGCCCTCCACGCTTGATGCCGCCCTCAAGGCGGGCGAAGCGCGGAACCCGCAGATCCTCGCCGGGCTTTTCCGGGTCAAGGCCGCGGAATATGACACCAAGCGCATAAAGGGCGAGCTGCTGCCAGAGCTTCAACTCGAAGCCCGATATGAGAAGAGCTTCGACAGCGGCGGCGTGGAGGAGCGGGACACAACGACCGTGACCGGTCGCATGACGGTTCCGATCTACCAGTCGGGCGAGGTCTCCGCGCGGATTCGCCAGGCGCAGGATACCCGCATGCAGCGTCGCCAGGAGGTCGATCAGGCTCGCCAGCAAGTGCGCTCGGACGTCGTATCGGCCTGGGGCCAGTTCACTGCCGCGCGGGCGGCGCTCGTTTCGGACAGGGCGCAGGTGGAAGCCAACAAGATCGCCCTCGAAGGGGTGCGCGCCGAGGAGCAGGTGGGGCAAAGAACCGTTCTGGATGTTCTCGACGCCGAGCAGGAGCTGCTGAATTCTCAGGTTTCGCTGGTTACCAGCCGGCGCGATCTCGTGGTCGCGTCGTACACTTTGCTCGCGGCGGTCGGCCGCCTGTCGCCCAGCGAACTCGGCCTGCCGAGCGAGACCTACGATCCCGATGCTCACTACCGGGATGTGAAAGACCGCCCGTTCGGTTTTCGTTGGACAACGAGCGTGCTGCCCATCGAGGACACGACCGTTGTCGGCGGTGAGGCGGCCCTTGAGCCGGGACAGGAACTTGCGGAGGGGTACCCGAGTGACAGGAGCGGCCGCGCCCAACCCTGGATCGCGCCGGAGAGCGACGGCGACGGTACGATGAAGTGACGGGCGCACCGGCGCGCGCCAGCAGGCTCGTGACACCCCCAGCATCAGGATGGCTCCACCACTGGAATAAGTTTGGGTCAACGTCTTGTCGTTGGCGTCCCTTCTGCGTTATTCACTTACGCCACCGGGTCACAACGGATGAACGATCATGCGCGTTGCCAGCGCGACCCGACGGTGTTGTTGATACTGAGTTTGGCGGTGTAAGCGGGGGTCTTTCCATGAGTGCGGCGGGCAAGGAGTCACATCCGAATATCGACGATATTCTGACATCGATCCGCGAACTCATTGCCGACGACACTGCGGCGGACGACGCGGCGTCGGAGCCCGCGCTCACGCAAGACAGCAATGGCATCTCGGGCGACGCTGAAAGCAAGGATGTCATCAGCGTGTTGCGCGGTGGAGGGGAAACCGCGCCGCAACAGACCACATCCGGCACTGACACTGATGCGGCGCCTGATGATGGTGTCCTCGACCTGTCGGAGGACTTCATTATTACCGACGATCCAGAGCCGGCTGGATCGGGCGATCCGCAAACGTCTCCCGCCGAGGAACAGCCCGAAGACACCTGGCACAACGGCGTGTCGGAGAGCGATCCGGAGGGCATGGCGGAAGCGGAGCCCGACCCTGATCCGGTGACGGCGGAGACAGAGCCTGCCGGCGTTGACCAAACCAATATCTGGGAACAGGATTTCCAGATGCCGGTCGATGAGACGGGGCCAAGGTCGCCTTTCACGGCACTCAGAACCAATCCGGAGAGTGCATGGCCTGCAAACGATCCGTTCGATGTGACGGAGAGCTACAAACTCGCCCGATCCCAGGTCACTAATGGCCGCTTCATCGCCCCCTACGGTGAGGAAGACACTGACCCGCGCGATCAGCAGGGCGAGGAAACCGCGGCCGTGGACCCCGAGGCGGAACAGCCGGAGGCGCAGGAAGTGATCGAGCTCGCATCATTGGCCGGGGACGCCGAGAGCGATCTCGAAGCAGGACAGGACGAGGCAGAGAACGAACCCGACGGGGACGACACATCGCAGAGCGAAGCCGCTTCAGAACAGGACGACAGGGGGCGCCCGCGCAACGTGGTAGACGAGATCGAAGCGGTGTTCGGTGGGCCAGGTGCCTGGGCTTCGATGGTGCAACAAGCGGTATCCGAGCCCGGAACGGAAGGCGAAACTGGCGAGCCGGTCTACCAGACAGACGAACATGCCTCCGTTCCTGGTGGCGAAGGGGGGCAGACCACGGACGAGCCGCGAGATATCCCCGCCACGGAAGCGGTAAGTGACGGGACCCACCTAACGCATTCGCCGCAATACGATCACGAACAAACGGCCGCGCCGCCTTATGCTGGTGAGCCGGAACATCAGGGCGCAGTCCAGCCGTCAAAAGACCCGCTGCATGGCGATAGCGCGTTGCCGTCCGGCGCCTCCAAGAGCCTGGAAGAGAGCGTCAAGGAACTGCTGCGGCCCATGCTTCAGGAATGGCTGGACAAGAACATGCCGCGTCTGGTCGAAGCGGCGATGCGCGAGCAGGCCGCAGCCCAAGCCCAGCGCAGCGAACACACCGCGGATGAGAGCGACACGAGCGGAGACTGGCCAGACCGGGAGCGGTAATCATTGCGCCTGGCTCACACAGAACCGGTCTGCGACGTGACACGTTGACGATGTCGCGACGGGCGTCATAAAGCACGTAGCGACGCGGTGCGGTCGCCGGGTGTCACGAACCGGATCTGCCGCACCAAGTTCGGAGTTGACTATCGGCACAGGTGCAGGTCTCGGCTCCGGCCTGGGTGGCGAGACGCTGTCAAAGGCGAAACTTTCAGATGTTTGACAAGACCTACGATCCGGCGGAAGTCGAGCCGCGCATTTACAGGACATGGGAAGATGCCGGTGCATTTCGTGCCGGCGGCGATCGCGCGTCGCGCAAACCCTATTGCATCATGCTGCCGCCGCCGAACGTGACCGGCTC
>CAYFTI010000095.1:0-8508 GCA_964346065.1 uncultured Hyphomicrobiaceae bacterium | reverse complement strand
TGTTCGGGTCGCAGACTTCAGTGTAGACCACGTCCTGCCATGCCAGCATCCCGTCCGTCTGCGCGGTTCCGGCGACGTTCATCCAGGGGCTGACCTCCGCCATCGAGCCGGAATCGACCACGCGCGCATTGTACGTCCCCGCGATGCGGTCGCGCACGCCCGGAACCGATGCCCCCGGCTCGCCGGAGAAGAACAGCAGCTTCAGTTCGAACTCACGCGGGTCGATGCCCTTGTCGCGCGCCACTTCGGCCAGGTGGATCGCGTAGGACGGCGTGCCGTAAAACGCGGCTGGCTTGACCCGGCGCATCCAGTCGACCGCCCGCGCCGACATTCCGGTCGCGCCCGCGCCGAACGGGAAGGACTTGGCTTGCAACCGTTCCGAGCCGATCAACGTGCCCCACGAGCCCATGTACAGGCTGAACAGCGAGCCGATGAACACGGTGTCGCCGGGGCGCAGGCCCATCGCCCACATGATGCGCGCATGGGCATTGGCGATCGCGCTCCAGTCATCGCGCCCGATGGCGAAGGCGGTCGGGTTGCCAGTCGTGCCGGACGTGCCGTGGATGTGGTGGATGTCGGTTTCAGGCACGCAGAGATAATCGCCGAACACCGGCGCGCGTGTCTGCGCCTCGCGCAAGTCGGCCTTGGTGATAACCGGAACCTTGTCTTCGAAATCCTCCAGCGAGGTCAGGTGATCGGGGTGGAAGCCGTGCGCGTCCCAGTGCTGCCGGTAGAACGGCGCGTTGGCGTAGGCGTAGCGCACGACCTGCTTGAGCCGTTCGAGGATATGTTTCTCGCGCTCGGCCGGCGGCATGGTCTCGCGCTGCGGGAACCAGTAACGCGCGCCGGCTTCGGGGAAATAGCTGTCATCGTAGCGCGGCGGGAAGGACCAGAACTCCATGACGGCCCCTTACCGTGGGCCGCGTTCAGCAACGAGTTCGCGAACGCGGTCGACGATGGCCTCCGGGGTCGTGTCCTGGAGCAGGACCTCACTGACGCCCATCTCCCGCAGTCCGGCGACGTCATCATCCGGGATCACGCCGCCGCCCATCAGGATGATGCCTTTGGCGTCCTGCTCTTCGAGCACGCGGAGCACCTTTGGGAAGATCGTCATGTGCGCGCCGGATAGCAGACTGATGCCGAGAACATCGACGTCCTCCTGCACGGCGGCCATTGCGACTTCCTCGGCGGTCCGGTGCAGCCCGGTATAGATTACATCCATGCCGGCGTCGCGCAGCGCCCGCGCGACGACCTTCACACCGCGGTCGTGCCCGTCAAGCCCGATCTTGGCGAGCATCACCCGGATGGGTGCCGCTTCCTGAGCGTTCATCGCGTTTCCTCTCCGGCAAGTGCCCGGCACCCGTTCCCTGTCCCGGCGTTTCCGCACGAATACGGGCTTGTATATCGACCGAGGCCGTCTCGACGTGAGCGCGCGCCACGCTCCCTGCCTGGGCCGTTTCCTGATCTGCTATTGCCTGAAGGATGGCCCGATGCTCGCGCCAGAGCCGCGCCCGGGTGCTGACGGGTTCGACGACCGCCATCATCACGCGACGCATCTGGTGGAGATGCGGCTCCAGAGCCGGACGGATGAGCGGGTTCCCAGACAGTCCGTAAACGTATTCGTGGAACGCCATATCGCAGCGAACGAGATCACGCACATTGCCATGCTCGACGAGACGCTCACCCTCTTCGACAATGTCCCAGGCTTCGGCGAGGTCGTCGGCCCGGGCGCGTTCGGCGGCAAGCCGGGCTGCCGTCTCGTCCAGCGATGCGCGCACCTCATAGACGTTGCGAACCTGCTCGGTGCCGACGGGGGCGACGATCAAACCGCGACGGCCGGCCTCGCGAAAGAAGCCCTGAGATTTGAGCAAGACGAATGCCTGTACCACTGGCTGGCGCGATACGCCGAGCTGTTCGGCGATCTCTTCCTGCGTCACGCGTGCGCCAGGCTCCAGTTCGCCGTCGCAAATTGCATCCCGTATCGCAACATAGACCGTGTCGAGGATGCTGGATCGGTGTTCGAGCGTTTTCATCGGCTGATCCTAATTTTGGATACAGTATTCGATCGTGCATCCCTTGGTCAAGCTAACGGTCACAGTTTCTTGGCCCGGCGGCGTTGTCAACGCGTTGTGAGGACGTCTTGGCGCTGCGCCATCGGTGTGTGAACGCTACGCGCGGCGGGGGTCCCGCATGGCTGGTCCGTCGCTCCTTGAGCGCAGCCCCTCACCACGAAATGCGCGATGTCGCGCACCTGGCACGCCCCGGCTACAGGCCGTTGTTCCGGGCTGCCTTCATTCCGCAGGCGCCTCGGACGCGCGCTCTTGCTCGAGCTGTCGGCCGACGGCTTCAGGTGACGTTGTGCCGCGCGCCAGCAAGCTGTAGGCGACAGGGACCACGAACAGCGTCAGGAACGTCGCCGCGATCACCCCGAAGATGACGACCGTGCCGATCACGAAGCGTGTTTCCGCCCCGGCGCCGAACGACAGGATCAGCGGAAGCGCGCCCGCAGCCGTCGTGATACCGGTCATCAATACCGGACGCAGCCGGACCTGCGACGCTTCGAACAGCGCCTCATCGAAAGCCCGACCCTGGTCGCGGAGCTGGTTGGCGAACTCGACAATCAGGATTCCATTTTTGGCGGCCAGCCCGACCAGCATGATCAGGCCGATCTGGCTATAGATGTTGAGGGTTTCGCCCATCGCCCAGAGCCCGATCAGCCCGCCACCGATCGCGAGCGGCACCGTCAGCATGATGACGAGCGGATGAATGAAACTCTCGAACTGTGCTGCCAGCACGAGGAATACGATGACCGCGCCGAGCACGAAAACGAACAGGATGGATTGCCCGGCGGTCTTGTAGTCCAGCGACTGTCCCTTGTAGTCGATGACCACGGAGTCCGGGAGGTTTTGGCGTGCAAGGTTTTCCAGATGCGGGATCGCCTTGCCCAGCGAAAGCCCGTCGGCCAGGTTCGCCTCGATGGTTATGGCTCGCACGCGGTTGTACCGCGCCAGCGAACGCGAGCCGGCCTGTTCCGTCAGCTCGACGAAATTCGTGACCGGGATCAGCTTTCCGGTCGTGTCCGAGCGTACATAGACATTCTGCAGGCTGGACGGGGTCCGCTGGAGTGCGCGCTCACCCTCAACAATAACATCGTATTCCTCGCCGTCGTCGAGATAGGTCGTCACGCGGCGCGAGCCGAACAGCGTTTGTAGCGTCGTCCCGATCGCGCGCACGGTCACGCCAAGCTCGGCGGCCAGGTCGTAATTGATCTGTGCGCGGACTTGCGGCTGGGTTTCCTTGTAGTCGTAATCCACGCCGACGAGGCCCGGGTTGTCCTTTTCCAGCGCAGCAAGCAGCGTATCGCGCCACTCCACGAGCTGCTCCCAGGTGCCGCCGCCGATCGTGAGCTGAACCGGTTTGCTCAGCCCGCCCCCAAGTCCCTGGCGCATGATCGGGAAGGCGCGCACGCCCGGCAGGTCGGCCAGCTTGCCGCTGACCTCCCCCATGATCTCCCAGGCCGGGCGGCGTTCGGCCCAGTCGGCGAGCACGACGATGACGATGCCGTTGTTATAGACCTCCGCGTTGCCGAACGAGCGCGGCGCGCGCACCAGCAGCCGCTGGAACTCGCCGTTCTCGGCGTAAGGCATCAGCCGGCGCTCGATCTCGTCCATGTATTCTTCGGTAAAGGCGTAGCTCGCCCCTTCCGGACCATTGACGATGATGAAGAAGGCGCCGCGGTCCTCGCGCGGAGCGTATTCCTGCGGTAACAGGGTGAGCATGTATCCAGTGCCGCCGACTGCGGCGAGGAAGAGCAGCATCACTAGGAGGCGTGCGCGCAGAGCCCCGCGCAGCGCGACGCGGTAAAGCCAGCGGATCCCGCCGAACGCGCCGTCGACAATGCGCGCGGCGGAGCCGGCCTGCTTGCGCTTGTCGAGCACCTTCGATGCGATCATGGGCGACAGCGTCAGCGCCACGAAGCTGGAAAACGCGACCGCAGCGGCCATCGTGATGGCGAACTCAGTGAACAGACGCCCGATGTCGCCCTCGACGAAGGCGACCGGCACGAAAACCGAGATCAGGACCAGGGTGGTGGCGATGACCGCAAAGCCGACCTGTCGCGCCCCGCGATAAGCGGCGACCAGCGGCGTCTCGCCGTACTCCTTGACGCGCCGGACAATGTTTTCCAGCACCACGATCGCGTCGTCGACGACAAGCCCGATGGCGAGCACGAGAGCGAGCAGCGTGAGGAGGTTGATCGTGAATCCGAGTGCGAACAGTACGCTGAATGTCGCGATGATCGAGACCGGCACCGTGACCGCCGGCACAAGCATGGCGCGGATATTGCCGAGGAACAGCAGGATCACGAGGACGACGCAGCCGACGGCGATGAGCAGCGTCTTGTAAACTTCACTGATCGCCGACTTGATGAAAACGCTGGTGTCGTAACTTTCGCGTATCTCCAATCCGTCGGGGAGCGTGTCGTTCAGGCGTCTGGCCTCAGCCTGAGCCTGCTCAGCGACTTCGATGGTGTTCGCGGTGGACTGCTTGACGATGCCGATGCCGACCATCGGCACCCCGTTGCCTCGGAAAAAACTGCGATTGTCCACTGATCCGCGCTCCACGCGCGCGACATCTTTCAGCCGGACCAGATAGCCGCCGTCACCGCGCTTGACGACGAGATTGGCGAAGTCCTCGGCATCGAAGAAAGCGCGCTGCAGGCGCACGGTGAACTGCACCTCGCGCGATTCGATGCTGCCCGCAGGCAGTTCGACGTTGCCGCTGCGCAAGGCTGTCTCGATGTCGGTGGTGGTCAGGCCGCGCGCGGCCATGGCCTTGCGGTCAAGCCAGATGCGCATCGCGTAACTCTGCGAGCCGCCAACGCGCACACGCGCCACCCCGTCAAGGATCGAGAAGCGATCGACCAGGTACCGCTCGGCATAGTCCGTGAGTTCGGGGACCGTGTAGCCCGTGCCGCTCAGGTTGAGCCAGACAATGACATCCTGATTGGAGTCGACCTTGCGGATTTCCGGCGGGTCGGCCTCTTGGGGCAGATCATCGAGGATCCCGGATACACGGTCGCGTACATCGTTTGCGGCGGCGTCAACATCGCGCCCGGTCTTGAATTCGACATTCACGTCCGATGTGCCGTCGACGCTTGAGGACTCGATGAAGGCTATGCCCTCGATGCCGGAGATCCGTTCCTCGATGAGCTTGGTGATGCGGGTTTCGACCACGGCCGCCGAGGCGCCGGGGTAGACGGTTTCGACCGACACCACGGGCGGATCGATGTCGGGATACTGGCGCAGCGGCAACCTGTCGAAAGAGATGATGCCGAAGGCGACAAGCAGCAGCGAGACGACCGTGGCAAGCACGGGCCTTTTGACCGAGACATCTGACAGGAACATCGGACGTGGAACTCCTCGCCTTAAGGCCCGGCATCACGGCCGGCGCCGCCGGCCTATGTATCGGGCTTCTTCTCCACGCCCAACAATTGGGTAAGCGGTTCGCCGCCCTGGGCGATCGCGCGAATGCGGACCTGGTCGCCCGGCCCGACCTTGACCACGCCATGCGTTATGACCGCTTCGTCGGGCGCCAGCCCCTTGACGATTTCCACCTTGCCGGGCTGTCGCGCGCCCAGGATCACCTCGCGCTGTTCAACCTGTGGGGCTTGCGCGTCAGGATCCACGACGTAGACGTAGGCCTGATTGCCGCGCATGATCAGCGCCTCTTCCGGAGCGAGCACGGCCTGGCGAGTGTTTTTCAGCAATTCGACCGTCATCAGCATGCCCGCCTTCAGGTCTCCGTCCGGGTTGGGAAGCTCTGCGCGTACTGTGATGGAGCGCGTATCCTGGTCAATGCTGTTATCGACCGCGCTGACCTTGCCGGTGAACGTCTTGCCGGAATAAGCCGCCGCGCTCGCTTCGATGGGAATGCCGGGCCGCATGGACGACAGGAACGTGGAAGGCACCGTGAAGTCGAGCTTCATGACGCGGTCGTGCTGGATGGTCGCGATGACCGTGCCGGGCTCCACCAGCGCGCCGACGCTTATGCGCCGCAGACCAGTTAGGCCGGCAAAGGGCGCAACGATCCGGCGCTCGCGCAAACGTGCCTGTGCGGCTTCGAGGCGGGCGCGGGCCGTGTCATAATCGCGTTGCCGTTCGCTGAGCACTGCTTCGGAACTCACCCCACGCCTGGTCAGCGGCTGGGCCCGCTCAAGCTGCGCTTTGGCTTCGCGGACGGTGGCCTCGGCTTCGGCCACCGCGGCCTCCTCCTGGGCGCTGCTCATCTCCACGAGAATATCGCCCTTCGCGACTCGCTGGCTGTCGCGGACGTGAATTCTCGTGATCATCTCGGTCACCTTGGAGGTGACCTCGACAGCGTCATAGGCCCTCAAGGTCCCGAGCGCTTCAACCCGGTCAGACAGGCGAGCCGTCTCGGCGCGCTCAACGATGACCGCGGGCGGCGGGCGTTGTTGGGACACGGCCGCATCAGTCTGCGGCCAAAACGCCAGGAGGAATGCGAGAATGGCGGCAATGGCCCTGCTGGAAAATACCTCAAGACCCATCGACAATTTCGCAAATCTCCCAAGACGTCGCCGCAAACAGACGATGGAATAATGGCGGCCGGCACCCCCGGAGACAATGGCAAGGGCGTTCAACTAGGTTTGAACAGCCGCGACATTGTGGCGCTGTCTCGGATCGCGGGGGCGGTCGCTTGTCCGTGCGCGAAAGGGACGCGAGACCGACGGGACGTTGGCGCGCCGCGATCCCGAGGGCATGTCGCGCCAATCCCCGGCATAAGCCATTATCGCATATCGCCGGGGACTTTGCCACGCAGTAGCCGGTTCAAGTGCCGCGCTGGGGAATAACGTAGATCGGGCTGGACCACGCCTTGTGACCGTCGGCCTGCGTGACACAGACATAAAAAGCGTCGTCGCGCGCTGCGCTCAGCGGGAGGACGCGTTCGATCCGGACATGGGTGTGCGTATTCACGTCTGGCACACGCAGGATGCGGAGGCGACGGCCGAGCCCGCCCGCCTCGAAGACCTTGTCATCATGGCCGATCTCGCAGACCGGAAGCCGGCACTCGACCAGGGGCGTCTCGACCGTCAGCGTCCCGGCGTCCCGCTCGCTCAGCAGCGCATCGAACCCGGCGAGCCCACCGGTCGTCATGGACTCCCACTGCAGCCGTGTGTCGCCGACCTGATCCAGCGTCTTGTCCTTGTTCCAGAAATTGATGGGCCTGACCTGCTCGAAGGCGTTGCTCTCCAGATGTGCCGCACCGTCCCACCGTGTTTGCCGTCCCCGGCCGCGGTATTCCGAGCCTTCCCATATGACTCGGATTCGCCGCCCCAGTTCAGTTTCGGCATACGGCTTGAAAGTCTCCAGCACCTCAAGGCCATTGCGGATTTCCACGCGTTCCAAAGGCGCTGATCCGACCACCTCGATGGCCAGCGCGAGACTGTCAGCGTCGGTCGACAGGATATCGCCCATCAGCGCTTGCGCGACGGGTTCGCTCAGCACGGGGCCGGCCTGCGGATTCCGGCTGTAGCGCATCAGCGTGCCGTCGCACGATGCCCGGACATCGAGGTAAAGGCGCGCGCCGGTGGTGCCGTAGTGGCGGCGCTTGCGCCAGCAGTCCAATATCGCATCGCGCGTGAGCTCGGGTGTCAGGAAACAGGTGAGACCGCCGTATGAGCCGAACATCCCGGCGCCCGGATAGCTGGCGCCCGGACGCCCCTTGTGGCCGTCGGAATTGGCGACGACGCCAACGCGATAACCCTTCTTAAGCGCGTCTTCGAAGATCCACTCGAAGGTTCCCCAAGCCGAATGAACCTCGACCGACGGCTCAAGAAGGGGATCGTGCGCGCGCGTGACATCGGCGTAGCGCCCGCCCACATGGGCAAGGCAGACGCAATCCTCCCCGGCGTCTTTCAGCGCCGCGAACAGGTCGCCGGCGGTGTGACAGTCGGTTTCGATGTCCGACAGGTCCTCCACCAGCATATGCGACGAACGCCGGATCGGACGGCCTTCCGCGCGGAACATCACGTTACGGTCGCCGCCGAGCGCCGTATTGCCCGATCACTCATACCCTGGAATCGCCACGAAGCGGCCATCCTCGTTGAATTCGCGTGTCAGGTCGTTGAGATGGCGCCAGAACTCCTCCGTGATCTGGAAATCGTTGCCCTGATGGCAGGTCACGTCGACGAAACCGCGATCCCGCGCAAAGGCGAAATAGGCGCGGGCCGAGTTGGTGCCGATGGTCTCCTCGGACTGGCCGTGGGTGTCGCCCCAGTAGTGCCGGAATGCGGCTTCTTCCGCGATCCGAAGGGGGTTGGAACGGGCGGCCAGGCTGCCGTCCCCGGTGATCAGGTCGATGGTCAGGTCCGAGCCTGGCTCGGCAACGAGGTCTTCGCAGATGACGCTGAACTTGCCCGGCGAAAAGCGCACGGTTTCTGGAAGGCCTTGGACCGGGCGCGACGGGCGCAGCCGGAAGGTGGCGTTGCAC
>CAYFTI010000094.1:0-8569 GCA_964346065.1 uncultured Hyphomicrobiaceae bacterium | reverse complement strand
GGGCCTGATAGCGGGATCGAGCGGCCAAGGCGCAGAGCCTCCCCGGTAAAGTAAGCCGCCGTCGGACGTACGAGTCAGCCGATTCGGCCATGTGCATGCATCGAGATCAGGAGTTTATTCCATTTTGAGAACCTGCCCTTCGAAACCGAGCCGCCACAGCGTGGCAGACCCAGTGCGTTAATACACTTTCTCAGGGTAGCAGTACAGACTCGAAACTGTTGCTGAAGAGCACCTCGGAGGGCAGGTCGGTCAAAAGCACCGCCCGAGTGAAGAGGAAGTCCGGCTCAATAAGCGTAGCGGTGAAGGCGAGACGGGTGCCATCCAGAGCGCGTGGGCCCAACTGTACGTTCTCCATCACTCCGCCCGCGGCCGGGTCGCCGGGCACCACCACCGCTTCGATGACCCCGTTGTCCCAGATGTAAAGGCCGAGGTTGTCGGCCGTAGCATCGTCATTCTTGCCTGCAAAAGCGACACGGCCGTTGCTTAGCGATGGTTCGCTGAACGACGAAGTTCCGGAAAAACTTTCGCCCAGGTACTCGAATGTGCCGGTGTCGCCCGGAATGGGGGTATTGGCGTCGGCGATCCGTTGCAGCACGCCATCGATTCGGGCATAGAGGCCACGCTCGCCGGCGGCATTCGCGCCACGGAAAACCACGTCGTCGCCGTCGGCCGAAAGCGTCATGCCTACGCCATCGAAGTCCGCAAAGGTGCCCGTGCCATCGGGGATGGGTGTGTCGGTGGTTGCTACGGGCGTAATGCTGCCGTTGGTGTAGGCGTAGACGCCGCGCTCTACCGGTGGACCCCCCAGCGGGCCTCCGCCGCCATTTGCAATGAAGAACACCGGCCCGCCGTCGTAGGCGAGGGTAAAGACACCGTCGAACAATCCGTCGCCATTGCCCGATGGCAGCGGCGTCGATAGGTCGACCAGGGTTTCGACAGTGGACCCGTTCCAGCGCATCAGATTGTTGGCAATGAAGACAACCGACTCACCGGACTGGTCCAGGAACGTGGGCGGCAAGACGATGTTGTCGACGGTGGTGTCGTCAAACAGGCGGCGGATGGCGCAGCCGTCGTAGCGATACACGCCCCAGCCCCCGCCCTCCAGTAATGCGGAAAACGCACCGGAGATTCCGTCCATTGATGGATCGTCGTTTCGGAACTGTTGCAACCTTACGTTACGACCTGGCGCCGGGCTGTTGCCGTCAGCGATCCGCAATTGCGCTCCTTCCAGCGCTAGCCAGTGACCGCTACCGCCAAACGGATCGTTCAAGTCGAAGTGGCTGAAGGCCGTGACGGCACCCGACTGGGAAGCGCGAAGGAATTCGCTGAAGACCCCGCCGCCCGGGCGTGGGGCACCGGACTCGACCACGCGCACGAATTCTCCCGTCGGCGGTGCCGTGCCGGCCTGCACCTGAAGGCTCGCCGAGGCCAAATTATTATTAGGATCCGGATCGGCTTCGACAGCCGAAACGCTGGCCTGGTTGGTCAGCGTCGTGCCTGCCGCTACCGAGGCGTCGATGCGGACGGCTACCCTGAACTGCGATGTGCCATTGGGTGGGATCGGCGAGGTGTCGCAGCCAAGGGACTGGCCGCCTGTCAGCAGGCTGAGACCGTCCGGTAGCGAGTCCTGAAGATTCACGCCGGTGGCGGTCGACGGCCCGGCGTTCTCGACATTGAAGCTGTAGACCACCAGGTTGCCCGCACTGCCCGGATCGGGCTCCACCTGCTTGCTCAGCGAGAGGTCGGCGACGGCGATGACATCGGTGACCGTGACGGCCTGATTGTCGGTGCCGTCGGGGTCGACGGGCTGGCCGCTGATTTCGGCTTGCGTCTGCAGCGACTCGCGCTGGTCCGGTGCGACTGCCGCCAGCACGCTGAACGGCGTGCTGCTGCCGGGCGCCAGGTCGCCGATGCTGCAGGTCGCCAGCGTGCCGCTGCCGAAGCAAAGCCCGTCGGGCGAGGCACCAGTGAAGTCGGTTCCTTCGGGCAGATCCATCTCCACGCTGACGTTGCTGGCCGGCTCGGGCCCGTCGTTGGCGGCGGTCAGCGCCAGATTCAGCGTCTCGCCGGCGGTCACCGGATCAGGACTGGCCGACATCGTCACGCGCAGATCCGCGGTGGGCCGGGAGAAACTGGCGGTGCAGGTTCGATCTGCCGTCATGGTCACCTGCACCGAATTCGCGGGGCCGCTGCAGTCTCCGCCCCAGCCCTCGAAATTGCTGCCGGAGTCCGCTACCGCGTTGAGCTGAACAATTGCATTGTCTTCGAATACACCCTGGCAATCGGGGGCGCAGTTGATCCCCGTGGGCATCGATGACACGCTGCCCAGCCCGGTGCCCGCGATGGCCACGTCCAGGGCCCAGGTCGGCGGCGGCGGCGTCGAGCAGTCGTCCAGATTGATCCGCGTCAGCGGCTGGGCCACGCCATCGAGGCGCACTTCGGCCTGCACTTGTCCGCCGCCGAGGTCGACCGTCCAGCCTTGCGCAGTGCCGCTACCCAGGCTACCCGAGGAGACGGCGCCGGCGGCAACGGCCGCCACGCGGCTACGGCACAGGTCGATCATGGTAAAGCGCCGAAAGGCCGTGCCGTCGCCGTGGTCGACGAACGCCGCCCGGCCGTCGGCGGCAAACTGCATGCCGCCAGGCGTCGGCATGACGTTAGCCGAATAAGTGCTGCCATCGAGATTAAAGCCGCCGTTGACCAGGTCAACCCAAAGGACGGCCTGTGCGCTGCCGCCCGCGAACGGCGAGGCGACCACTACCGCGGTGCGCACGCTCGCCGTCGGGTCGGGATCGTAGAACAGCGGACCGATCGACAGCGGCGCGCGCAGGCACACGGCACTGGCAAGCGCCGTGGTCGCTGGCGGCGTATCGAGGCGGTGAAAGTACACCAGCACATTGGCAGCGTCACCGTTGCACACCGGCACAATGCCGGACGGGGACTTGACCGTGAACAGTACCTGCTGGCTTGGCGAAAGCCGAAAGTCGAGGTCAAAATCGCTACCCTGAAGAATCTCAGCCGGGATATCGTGAATCGCATCGACCAGCCCATCGTCGGTGTTGTCGACCGCAACCTGGTCTTCACCCACGGAACCGACGATTGGATGATTGACTGGCCCCGGCAGTACGCCGGTGCCGGCCGGCGAAGCGAATAGCGGCTCGCCGTTGATGAACGCCGTCTGTTGCGCGAATGCGACCGTAGAAGCGGCCATGAGGGAACTCATGAGCAGGCAGAGCAAAATCGAATTCAGGCGCACGGTACGGTCTCCACGAGAAAAATCTGGATTGACAATCCGCCCGCCAAGCGTTCGAGGTCGTCAGTAGATCAAGACGCAGCCACGCGTCAATTTTTCTCGCCTTGAACGGGGGCCCGCCGCTTGTCAGGGCGGGCCGGGGGTTTCGTGTGCGCCGAGGTCATGGCCGGCGCCGTCTGGCCGGGGCTGGCGGCGGAAGTCGTCGGTCACATCGGGCAGCGCCTGTCCGGCATCGATCACCGCCGTCGACGGCGCGACGATGCGAAGGTCGCCGCCGTCGGCATCGACAAAAACGATGTCGGCGGTCGGATCGATTACATTGTTTGGCTCGTCGAGGTCGACCGGATAGCCGGGCAGCGCCACGTCGACGTCGCCGAGATTCCAGTCCTCAACGCGGGTCACGCTGTAGCCGCCAACCGGGTTGAAGGGGTTGCCGAAGGTCTCGACCTCGCTCGAGGCCAGAATGTCGTTCGGCGGGAAGACCTCGACGGCATCGCTGTTTCCCCAGAACACGTTATTGCGCACCTCCACCGAGATCTCGGTCTCTGCGAAGTCCTCCGGGAACATCGACAGGAACAGGCCGCCTTCGAAGCCGTAGAAGGTGTTGTTGATCACCCGGTTGCCGGTACCGCCGTTGACCTCGAGGCCAACCACCGGCCACGGATCACCGGGCTCGGGGTAGCAGCGGGGCAGGTCGCGGATGGCCTGCGACATCGAGAACACGTTGTTGCGGTAGGTAATGTTGTCGCAGATCAGACAGTCAATGCCCCAGTACGGGCCGTTGCGGAAAACCGACTGCTCGATGACACCATCGATCCAGCCCTGCAGCAACGCGTTGCCGTAGGCCTCGCCATCCGGCTCGGGATCGTTGCAGGTCGACGGATCGGCAGTGTAGCCGTTCTCTTCCATGATCACGTTGCGCATCAGCAGGTTGGTGAATCGCTGCGTGCGCAGCTGCACCTCGGTGAGGTTGAGGCGCCCCTCGTCCGGGTTGGTGAACGCGCCGTTTGGATCGGGCGTGGCCACGTAACCCCGGCGCGCCGGCATGCGGATGCCGTAGTTCAGCGTGTTGTGGATGTAGAGGTTCTCCAGCGTGATCCCGTCGAGCCGGCGGACCTGCTCGATACCGTCGGCGAAAATGGCGTGGCGGCCGCCGGTCATCGCGTAGTTTCGGATCGTGATCCGCTCAGCCTCGTCGGTGATATCGACGCCGTTGTAGAACTCAACGAAGCCGGTAACGGGGTCCAGCGCGCCGTTGATCTCGATCCGCGCGCGGCCGCCGGTCTCGGTCGCGCCGTCGATGAGGATGTCGGTGTAGACCGGGTTTTCGGTCTCGACCCGACCGTCGCAGTTCGGTGCGAAGTCTTCCTGTTCTTCCGTCGGCCGGCCGAAGTTGAAGCCGGGGATGTCGGCGCAGACATCGTTCATCGGATACAGGCCATCGCCAACCAGGAACGCACTGCGCGAACCGCTGACGTTCAGGCCACGCACCTCGAGATGGCTGGCCGAGATTCGTACCGCGTAGTCGGTGCCGTCGTCGGTCATCGTAGCGCCGTCGCGGCCAATGACGCGAATCGGCTGACCCGGACCACCGGAGGTCTCCAGCGCGATCGAAGTGTTCCAGGTGCCCCCGTCGATGATCAAGGTGTTGCCGGGTCCGAGTTGGTCGACTGCGAAGCCCAGCGTGCCCCACGGCGCGCTTTGTGTCCCAGCATTGGCGTCATCGCCGCCGGGTGCGACCCAGAACGTTTCGGCGCGGTCGGCGTCCCAGCCCGCGCCGAACACGCGCGTGGCCAGCGGCTCGGTGATCATCACGGTCCAGATCCGCTCGGTAATCGCGTCCCAGCGCGCCACGATGCGCGGGTCCAACGAAGCCGGCGGCGCGTAAGCGGGCGGAATCGGCTGGCGATAAAGCGAGGCGAACACAACCGCGCCCATGATCTCGGCCGCGCTGAAATTCTGGTGCGGCGCGGTGTCGACGAACAGGTCGGAAAGCGCGAGGTCGTCGAGCAGCCCGCCGGGCTGGAGCAGGTCGTGCCAGACCTCGCCGACGGGTATGTAGCCAAGCTCGATGCTGGCGTCGGCGGCGTTGATCGCGTCCTGCAGCGCCTGGTTGGCTGCGTTGAATGCCAGCTGGTCGGCCAGGAAGCCGGTGCGCGAAGCGAATCCGCCGCCGGCCGCCTCCTCGGCCTCGACCTGGTAGCTGTAGAGCAACCAGCGCGACAGGCCGGGCGTGACGGCGCGCGCCTCGTTGACGCGGGCGACCGCACCGGCCACGTCGCCCCAGCCCGAACCCGGCTGCAGCGCGCTGAAGTTGTTGTCCTGGAGCACGCCGACGTTGAACCCGGCGCTGGCGAAATCCTCGTCCCAGCACGAGGTGCCCAGCGTCATCCCCGGATTCAGGCCGCTCGGCGGCGGATAGGCCGTGTCGGCCAGCATCGACGGGAAAAGGGTCGGCGTGTAGTCGCCGTCCGCACAACCGGTCAGGCCCGCGAAGTCGGCCACCGCCCGCATCGGCTCGCCAACATCGGCGTTCGGATTGCCAAAGTCATCAGCGCCAAAGTCAACGGCCGAATTGCCCCAGAAAAACACGCGGGCGTCGGACACCGGGGCAGGCAGGCCGCCGGTCGGGTCCTCGAACCCGTCGGCGAACAGCGGCGTTTCCTGAGCTGGCGCTGCAATCGCGAAAACCATCAAGCTCAGCGGGACGGCGGTCCGGAGCAGTCGAGTCAAAGCCATGGTCTTGCGGTGAACGCGTTCCGCTGGGCCTGTGCGTCGCCGTTGCACGACGGGGCAATGCCGTGCGGTGGCTTGATCACGAGGATCGAAGCCGCTCGTTGGGCGAAAGCGACCGTAAAGGCTGCGAGAAACGGTCATGAGCGGGCAGAGCAGAATCGATTTCAGACGCACGGTCGGATCTCCGAGAAAAACCTGGATTGTCAATCCGCCGGCTATACGGTCGGGATGGTCAGGCCGCGACGCGGACTAATATTGAAGACGCAGCCACGCGTCAAATGTTCTCGCCTCGGTGTCGGCTCAGTGTCCAATTCTTGTCCGAAGCTTGGGTACCATAGCGCGCTGGATTCGTCTGGGAAACTTGGCCTTGAAGCGAGCGCGCCGTTTTCATGCTCTGTTTGAACAGTACGAGGGCCGCCTTCGCGCCTTTTTGCGCTCGCGTTGTCCGCCCGGGTCGGGCGTCGATCCGGACGACGTGCTGCAAGAGCTTCGAATCAAACTCTGGAAGCTGCTCGAGCGTGAGAAAGAAATGCGTACTCCTGCGTCTTATCTGATGCGGGCAGCCGTGAGTACGCTGATCGACGCCCAGCGACGTGCTGCAGTCCGGCAGCCGGAAGGCGGTTTCTCCGGGCAGGATCCGGAAACTTTTGCCGACGAATCGACGCCGGAAGAACAGCTTGCGCTCGCGGAAGACTACGATCGGCTGGAAGACGCCCTTGGCCGGCTCGAAGATGACCG
Organism: uncultured Hyphomicrobiaceae bacterium; assembly: GCA_964346065.1. GTDB lineage: Bacteria > Pseudomonadota > Alphaproteobacteria > Rhizobiales > Rhodomicrobiaceae > Dichotomicrobium. The sequence continues at coordinate 1,842 of CAYFTI010000094.1, read as the reverse complement.
TGCACGCGTAGTCCGGCTTTATCTGCAGGGCTTCGGCACACAGGAAATGGCCCGCCTGACCCGCTGGACCGAGCCACGCTGCCGCAACCTGCTCTACCGCGGCCTGGCCGACTTGAAAGCCGGGATGATGGAGAAAGACGCATGATCGACATCGAGCAAACCGCACGGTGGCGACAGGCGATCAAGCAAGGTTCACAACCGCCTCGCGATCGCCGCGATTGCCCCGATGCCGACACGCTTGCGTTGCTGGTGGCAGAACCCGAGGCCGCACCCGATGAAGTATTAGCGCACGTCGAACGCTGCAGCGCCTGCGCCCGGGAGCTCAAGTCCCTGGCTCAATTGCCCGAACTGGAAGCCATGATCGACCAGATAGCGCCTCGACCCAGTCCGCTGCGTCGCTGGACGCCCCTGGCTGCGGCCGCCTGCCTGGTACTGGCCGTCGGGCTGGCCGGTTATCTCGTAATCGAGCAGCCAAACCAGCCAGTAGTCCGGAACATTCCCGTCATGTCAGACATCACGCCCAAAGAAGGCGCATTGCTCGACCGGGCGCCGCAAGCGATAACCTGGGACGCGCGTGAGGACCAGCGCTATCGCGTCACGCTCTACGACGCGCAGGCCGTCAGGGTGTGGGTCAGCGATCCGATCGAAGCCGGACGCGTGACGCTGCCAGAGGAGGTTCGGGAGTCGCTAATGCCAGGTCGCTACTACTGGCAACTGCATGTCATCGACCTCGGCACGGTTCAGGGTCCGTTTGCATTCGAGATTAGTGGCGACAATGCGCGCTAAGTGGCCTTGCGCTCAACGCGGGCTGCCGGTCTTGGCCAGCAGTCGGGTATATAAGAACCCTCTACCTCGACTTTACATCCTCAGCGCCTTGTTGCTGTTCACTTCGCTGGCGCTAGCGCAAGCACCTGAAACTGAACCTGGCACAGCGACCGCTGAAGTACCCGGGCCGGCGGTCGAAGCCATTATTTCAGAGAGCGAGAATCTGCTCGACGCGGGGAAACACGAGGCCGCCATCAAACTCCTCGAAGACGGCCTGGAAAAAAGCACTCAGTTAGACGCTGTTGATCGCGCCCGATTGCACATAAGACTCGCCTTCGGATACAAATACCGGGGCGATTTCGATGGGGTTCGCACGCATGTCGATGCCGCGCTCGCACTGGTCGCCCCTGAAAGCCGCGATGATGATGATGGAAATGATGCTGCGCGTTCAGTCTACGCCGATGCGCTTGGCACGCGGGCCATATACTTCAGCGCCACCCGACAGCTTTCGAAGTTTCTCGACGCCAGTCTGGCTGAACTTGACGCGCGCAGGAAGCTGCCGCAGCAGGAATCCAAGCTGGATGTCGCGCTCATCAATGTCGGCAATGCCCACATCCTGATGGGCGATTACGCCAGCGCCGAGCGATACCTGGAAGAGGCGCTTTCTTTTGCACAAAATGAAAATAACCGAACCAACCCGCGCCGTGTGACAACGATTCGGGTCAATCTGGGCGTGGTCTACAGCCAGCGCAAGGAACATCTGGCCGCCGTTCGGGTCTGGCGCAAAGCGATCGAATACAAGCGTGAACATGCCCCCGGATCCGTTGGCCTTGCGAACGTGCTGGCCAGTCTCGGATCCGCGCTGAGAGTGCTCGAGCGTCACGAAGAGGCAGAAGAGGTATTGTCGGAGGCATTGGCAATACAGCGCGAACAGATTCCCGAGTCGCAAGATATCGGACGCACCCTCTACACGATGGGTCAAATCGCCGAATCGCGCGGAGACCTACAGCGCGCAGAGCGGCTGTACCGCGAAACCATGGCCATCATGGACGCCAACATTCCACACGCGCCCGACGC
>CAYFTI010000093.1:0-8635 GCA_964346065.1 uncultured Hyphomicrobiaceae bacterium | reverse complement strand
ATCCCGAACCGAAGCGTCACGAGAACATGAGCGGAACAATCGACTTCAGTACCATCATTTTTCTGGTCATCGCTGTCCTCATCTTCCTGAGATTGCGAAGCGTTCTCGGCAAGCGGACCGGTAACGAGAAACCTCCATATGACCCCTATTCCGCTCAGCAGGCGGGCAGCCCGACCCGGGAGAAGGTGGTCCAGCTTCCTGGTACGGAACAGCCGGGCGGTTATCGCGAAAACGCGGGCGAAGATCAGCTTCAGGAAATGGTGCGCGATTACGCGCCCAAGGGGAGCCCGCTCGCGGAGAAACTCGCAGCGATCATTCGCGCGGAGCGTGGCTTCGACCTGCGCGAATTCGTGGAGGGTGCCAAGACCGCTTATGAGATGATCGTGACGGCGTTCGCAGCCGGCAACACCGCAACGCTCAAGGAATTGCTGAGCCAGGACGTGTACCAGAGCTTTGTTTCAGCGATCGAAGAGCGCGAACGCGCCGGCGAGACCGTTGACTTCAAGTTCGTCGGTATCGACAAGACCGAAGTGGTCGACGCCAACCTCGTGAATGGCGAAGCGCAGATTACCGTGAAGTTTGTCAGCGAATTCATCACGGTGACGCGCGACCAGGAAGGTCGGGTTGTCGATGGTGACCCCAAGGAAATCCAGGAGGTCACAGATAACTGGACCTTCTCCCGGACCGTAGGCGCTTCCGACCCGAACTGGGTTCTCATCGCGACGGAAACCGAGACCTGATGCGCCCGGCGCCCGCGTGCTGCTTCGTCATGGCGACGCGAAGGCAACTGGCATAAGTGTTGGGATATGTCTGCAGCGTGGTATTTTGCTCAGGCCTTCCTGTTCACGCTGGTAATGTTCTTGACGGTGGAACTCTGGCACTGGCAGTTCCCGGATACGGACGGCGACAAGCGCCCGCTTCAGCTCGATCGGATCGGTTTTTCCGATATTCCCGGGTGGGTGAGCGATAACCACGCCGAGGCTTTCGCCGCATTCCAGCGGTCCTGCCCCTGGTCGATACGCGCGGCCGAACGCCACGAAACATCACAGCGTCAAGCGCTCGCCTGGGTGTGCGAGCGGGCCATGTCCCTGTCAAAGCCGCTGGATGGCGATGACGCCCGCAATTTTTTCGAGACTTATTTTACGCCATACCGGGTAACGCCAGGCGAGGACCGGCCGCTCGTGACCGGCTATTACGAGCCTGAAATCCCGGGATCGCGGACAAAGACGGAGAAATACAATATTCCGATCTATCGTCCGCCCGACGATCTCACCCTTGTAAAGGCGAATGCGCGCGAAGGACTGCCAGACGACATTACAGCCGCGCGCAAGACGCAACACGGCCTGAAGCAACACTTTACACGCAAGGAGATCGAGCAAGGGGCGCTTGAAGGGCAGGGGCTGGAACTTGCCTGGATCGCCGACCCCGTGGCGCATTATTCGATGCAGCTTCAGGGCTCGGGACGCATCCGTTTCCAGGACGGGACCGCCATCCGCCTCGGCTTCGCGGGGAAGAACGGGTTTCCCTATACCTCAATCGGCCAGGAAATCATCTCGCGCGGCGAACTCGCGCCACACGAAGCCTCGTTGTCGCGCATCTTTCAATGGGCCGACGCGAACGGCGGGCAGGGCAAGGAATTGATCTGGTCCAACAAGTCCTACATTTTTTTCAGGAAATTATCGGAAGATGAAGGTGCGGTCGGGCCGGTGGGCGCGCTCGGCGCGTCGCTGACACCGCTTCGCAGCCTCGCGATCGATCCGCGTTATCATCTTCTGGGCGCTCCCATCTGGGTGGCGTCGCCGGATCTGGCTGATACCGAGGAAGCACCGTTCCGGCGCTTGATGATTGCCCAGGACACGGGGTCAGCGATACGCGGGGAGGTCCGCGGCGATATCTACTGGGGCAGCGGCGATGCGGCATTCGAAGCCGCCAGCCGGACCAAGCACGACACCGCTTTCACGATCCTGTTGCCGAATGCGGGGCAGTAAACCGCCAAGCAGGGGCGCTGTAGGGCTCTTTGATGACGCGTCGTCCGCCACGCAAGCGCGAACTGAGCGAGGACGAGCAGCGCTTGTGGGAACAGGCGATGCGCGAGACTACGGCGCTACACAGCCGCAAGCGTGGCGCGGCGATCCCGGCGAAACGCGATGAGGCCTCGCCCGAGCGCAGGGTTGAAAAGCCGCCTGAACCCGAGGATGCCGATCCAGGCCGAACAGACGCGCTCCAGCGGCGGCGGCCTGCTCAACAAGGGTCACGGACCCGCTTCGAGACCGGATCGCCCGCCACGATACCCTTGGCCCGCCGCGAGGCCCGGCGGATTGCCCGCGACCCCGAGAGCATCGATGCGCGGCTCGATCTGCATGGTATGCGCCAGCGCGAGGCGTATCCCGCGCTGAAGGCGTTCGTACGTGCCAGTCAGGCGCGCGGCCACCGGCTCGTGCTGGTCATCACTGGCAAAGGCGGGACAGGCGAGGCCGGACAATCCAGATATGACGCGTGGGAGGCGACCCCGTTTTACGAGGCGCCGCGCGGTGTGTTGCGCCGCCTGGTGCCCGAGTGGCTGGCCAAGCCGGAATTCCGCGATGTCGTCGCCAGCGTTTCGCCGGCTCATGCCCGCCATGGCGGGGACGGTGCCCTCTATGTGCGACTGCGCCGCCGCGCCGCGCCAACGGCCTCAGCGCCAGGGGAGGGAAGGTGACGCGACGCTTCAACCCGGCGCTCAGGCGTTCTGGCGCAACACCTCCGCGAGTGTTTCAAGCCGCTCAAGATTATCGACGGCCTGCGCCCGCGTGTCCTCGTCGCGCGCATCCTCGACATCCTCTTTCGCCCACTGGATCTCCTGGGCGATCTGCTCGCGGTCCAACTCGTCGAGCGGCATGGCGCGCTGCGCCAGGATGGTAAGCTGTTCCGGCCCGCCTTCCGCCAGACCACCGCGCACGAAATATTTCTGCTCACCCCCACTTCCGCGCACGGTCAGCGCGCCAGGGCGCAGCGAAGCGATAATCGGGGCGTGGTTGGGAAGCATGCCGAAGTCGCCCTCGTTGCTGGGGACAATCACTTCGTTGACGTCTTCCGATACCAGCACGCGCTCCGGCGACACCAGATCGAAACGGAACGTATCCGCCATCGCTAAGCCTCCGTCGAGAGCCCTTCGGCCGCTGGTCTACGCAGCTTCGGCCGCCATTTCTTCCGCTTTCTGGACCGCCTCGTCGATGGTGCCGACCAGGTAGAACGCCTGCTCCGGGAGATCGTCGTAATCGCCGTTCACGAGACCCTTGAAGCCCTTGATGGTGTCGGCGAGATCGACCAGAACGCCCGGCTTGTTCGTGAACACCTCCGCGACGTGGAACGGCTGGCTGAGGAAGCGCTCGATCTTGCGCGCGCGCGCAACCGTCAGCTTGTCTTCTTCCGACAGCTCGTCCATGCCGAGGATCGCGATGATGTCCTGGAGCGACTTGTAGCGCTGCAGCACCTCCTGGACTTCACGCGCGGTGTTGTAGTGCTCCTCCCCGACAATTCGCGGCTCCAGAACGCGCGACGTCGAGTCGAGCGGGTCCACCGCCGGATAAATGCCCTTCTCCGCGATGGCGCGGCTCAGCACTGTCGTCGCGTCCAGATGCGCAAACGTGGAGGCGGGGGCCGGGTCGGTCAGGTCGTCGGCGGGGACATAGACCGCCTGCACCGACGTGATCGACCCCTTGTCGGTGGAGGTGATGCGCTCCTGCAATTCGCCCATGTCGGTGCCGAGCGTCGGCTGATAGCCCACCGCCGAGGGAATGCGGCCCAGAAGCGCCGAGACTTCCGCGCCCGCCTGCGTGAAGCGGAAGATGTTGTCGACGAAGAACAGCACGTCCTGACCCTGATCGCGGAAGTACTCCGCGACCGTCAGACCCGTCAGCCCGACACGCGCGCGCGCTCCCGGCGGCTCGTTCATCTGGCCGTAGATCAGCGAGGCCTTCGAGCCTTCGCCGCCGCCTTGCTTGTTCACGCCGGACTCGATCATTTCCCAGTACAGGTCGTTGCCCTCGCGGGTGCGCTCGCCCACCCCGGCGAACACGGAGTAGCCGCCATGCGCCATGGCGATATTGTTAATGAGTTCCTGAATAAGCACCGTCTTCCCGACGCCCGCGCCACCGAACAGGCCGATTTTGCCGCCTTTTGAATAAGGCGCGAGCAGATCCACGACCTTGATGCCGGTTTTGAGGATCTCGGTTTCGGTAGACTGTTCGACAAAAGAAGGCGCCTCGGCGTGAATCGGCTTCTTCTCTTCATGCGGAATATCGCCGGCCTCGTCGATCGGCTGGCCGATCACGTTCATGATGCGGCCCAGCGTTCCCTCACCGACAGGGACACGGATCGAGTCGCCGGTGTCGACCACTTCCTGCCCGCGCACCAGGCCCTCGGTGGCGTCCATGGCGATACAGCGTACAGTGTTCTCACCCAGATGCTGTGAGACTTCCAGTACGAGCTGGTTGCCGTGGTTGTCCGCCTCCAGCGCGCTGAGGATCTCGGGCAGCTTTTCGTCGAACTGGACGTCGACGACGGCGCCCGTCACCTGGCGAATGCGGCCGATATTCTTGTCGCTTGCCATTGCTCTGACTTCCCTGTTGCCTCGTGTCCGGCGGTTTACGAGATTGCTTCCGCGCCAGAGACGATTTCAATAAGTTCTTTGGTAATCTGATCCTGACGCATCCGGTTGTAGGTCAGCGTCAGGTTATCGATCAGTTCGCCCGCGTTGCGTGTCGCGTTGTCCATGGCGCTCATGCGCGCGCCCTGCTCCCCGGCCGCGTTTTCGAGCAAGGCCCGGAAAATCTGGGTGGCCAGGTTGCGCGGGAGCAGATCGCGCAGGATTTCCTCTTCATCCGGCTCGAAAATGTATTCCGCGGTCGGCCCGGTCGCTTCGTGCTCCGCCTCTTCCGGCAGGGAGGCGGGAATGAGCTGCATCTGCCGGGGCCGCTGAGTGAGCGTATTGACGAACTGAGAGAAAACCAGTGTGCAAACGTCGAACTCACCCTTGTCGAACATGTCGAGCACACGCTTCGCGATCTGTTGTGCGTCGTCGAAACCGAGATTCTTGACACTCTTCAACTCGATCACGTCCACGATCCGCTTGCTCTGGTCGCGTTTCAGCAACTCGTAAGCCTTGCCGCCGACGCAGAGGAACTTGACCTCTTTCCCCTCGGAGATCAGTGGCCGGGCGATCTCGCGCGCCTTCTTGACGATGTTGGCGTTGAACGCGCCGCACAACCCGCGATCGGCTGTCGCGACGATGATAAGATGCACGTCATCCTTGCCAGTGCCCACGAGCAACGGCGACGCGGCTTCCTTGTTCACGACCCGCGCGTTCAGGTTGGCCAGAACCTCGTCCATCTTCTCGGCGTAGGGGCGGGCGGCGTCAGCCGCTTCCTGGGCTTTGCGCAGCTTGGCGGCCGCCACCATCTGCATCGCTTTCGTGATCTTCTGCGTCGCCTTGACGCTCGAGATCCGATTGCGCATGTCCTTAAGGCTGGCCATGGGGTCTCCCGATCCTCGGTTGGCGGCACGAAAAGCGCTGGCTTATGCCGAGAAATGCTCCGCGAACTTGTCGATCGTGCTTTTCAGCTTCTTCTCCAGATCCTCGTTGAGTTTGCCCTCATCGCGGATCTTCTCGAGGATATCGTTGTGCTCATCGCGCATGTGCCGCAGCAGATCCTCCTCGAAGCGGCCCACGGCGGAGACGGGGAGCGGATCGAGATAACCGCGCGTACCGGCAAAGATGACGACCACCTGCTCCTCCACCTGTAACGGCGAGAACTGCGGCTGTTTCAGAAGCTCGGTAAGCCGCTCGCCACGCGCCAGCAGTCTTTGCGTGGCCGCGTCGAGGTCCGAGCCGAACTGCGCGAACGCTGCCATCTCGCGATACTGCGCCAGTTCGCCCTTGATCGCGCCGGCAACCTGCTTCATCGCCTTGATCTGGGCCGAGGAGCCCACACGCGACACCGACAGCCCGACGTTCACCGCCGGCCGGATGCCCTGATAGAACAGGTCGGTTTCCAGGAAGATCTGGCCGTCCGTGATCGAAATAACGTTGGTGGGAATGTAGGCCGACACGTCGTTGGCCTGCGTCTCGACGATCGGCAACGCGGTCTGCGATCCCGCGCCGTGGTCCTCGTTCAGCTTCGCCGCGCGCTCCAGCAACCGGCTGTGCAGATAGAACACGTCGCCGGGATACGCTTCGCGGCCCGGAGGGCGGCGCAGCAGCAGCGACATCTGGCGATAGGCGGTCGCCTGCTTGGACAGGTCGTCGTAAACGATCAGGGAGTGCATACCGTTGTCACGGAAATATTCGGCCATCGCGCAGCCGGCATATGGCGCCAGGTATTGCATCGGAGCCGGTTCCGAGGCCGTAGCGGCGACGATGATCGAATACTCCAGCGCGCCGCGCTCCTCCAGGTTCTTGACGAGCTGCGCCACGGTCGAGCGCTTCTGACCCACGGCGACATAGACGCAATAAAGTTTCTTCTTCTCGTCGTCGCTCTGGTTGATTTCCTTCTGGTTCAGGATCGCGTCGAGCGCGATGGCGGTTTTGCCGGTCTGGCGGTCGCCGATGATCAGTTCGCGCTGGCCGCGGCCAATCGGGATCAGGGCGTCGATCGCCTTGAGACCGGTCTGCATGGGCTCTTCCACAGACTTGCGCGGAATGATGCCCGGCGCCTTGACGTCAGCACGGCGATATTCCTCGGACTCGATCGGGCCTTTGCCGTCGATCGGCGTGCCGAGCGCATCCACGACCCGGCCGAGCAGCTGCTTGCCAACCGGCACCTCCACGATGTCGCTGGTGCGCTTGACGGTGTCGCCTTCCTTGATGTCGCGGTCCTCGCCAAAGACCACGATGCCGACATTGTCGACCTCAAGGTTCAGCGCCATGCCGCGCACGCCGTTCTCGAACTCGACCATTTCGCCCGCCTGGACGTTATCGAGGCCGTAGACACGGGCGATACCGTCGCCGACCGAAAGCACCTGGCCGATTTCCGCGACCTCGGCTTCCTGACCGAAGTTCTTGATTTCTTCCTTGAGTATCGAGGAAATTTCCGAGGCTCGGATTTCCATCAGCCTACCTCTTTCATGGCGTGTCTGAAACGATTGAGCTTGGTGCGCAGAGAATTGTCGATCATGCGGCTGCCGACCTTCACGATCAAGCCGCCGAGGATCGATCCATCCACGCGGATATTCATGCTGACATCCTGGCCAGCGAACTCGGCCACTGCCTGGCGCAGCGTGTCCTGCTGCTCATCACTGAGCGGCACGGCGGCAACAACATCGGCCTCGACTTCGCCGCGATGCCGCGCGGCCAGCGTGCGGAACGCCCGGATGATGTCGGAGACGGCAGAAAGCCGGCGCTTTTCCACGAGCAATTCGAGGAAATTCTTCGTGAGACCTGATGTTCCCGCGGCGTCAGCGACAACGCGCACCGCTTTCGCCTGCTGCTCCATCGAGAAGGCGGGGCTTTTGGCCAACCGGCGGAGGTCTTCACTGTTCTCGAGCATCTCTCCGAAATCGGCAAGCTGCGACTCGACCTCTTCGAGCTTGCCTTCGTCGAGAGCGAGTTCGAACAGCGCCATGGCGTAGCGTCCCGCCACACCCGTCACGCTTGTCCCGCCACTGGCCATCGAGTTGTCTTCCACGCGTCGCTCCCAATTGTGCTGGAAGAGCTGAACGCGTCCGGCAGCCCGTGCCTGCCTTTATCGCATGGCGGCCGCGATCGGCCGCGCGGCAGCGCGCGCAAGACGCATCCTTGCTGAAGTTGAAGGTGATCTATCACAGGCTTTGCCGCCCTTGCAATACGCTGCGCACACCAACGCGATAGAACCGCGCGCGAATGTAAAGCCCGCGGATTGACGCTCGCTGCATCCGGCTCACAGGAAGCTGTAGGGATCGACGTCTATGACGGTGCGCACGCTGCCTTTTGCCGGGGGCGCGCGATCCATCCAGAGGCGCAGGAAACCCTGTAAATCAACCTCCCGGGGTGCTTTCACGAGCAGCCGGTAGCGATAGCGCCCGCGAATGAGCGCGATGGGCGCCTCGGCTGGCCCCATGACCGTGATCCGTGGCGCTTCCGGCGCGGCCTTGGCGAGCGCCTGCGCGTATCGCTCGGCTTCGGGTTTGGCGCCCGCCGAGACGATCAGCGCCGCCAGGCGGCCGAACGGGGGCAGCGCCGCCTCTTTGCGTGCGGCGATTTCACGCGTCAGGAACGTATCGCGATCCCCGGAAATCAGCGCCCGCATGACCGGGTGATCCGGCGCATGGGTCTGTATCAGGCCGATTCCGCCGCTGTCCTCGCGCCCGGCGCGGCCGATGACCTGCTGCATGAGTTGGAAAGTGCGCTCCGCCGCGCGCGGGTCGCCGCCTTGCGCGAGGCTCAGGTCGCCGTCGACGACGCCCACAAGCGCGAGACCGGGAAAGTGATGCCCCTTCGCCACAAGCTGCGTGCCGACCACGATCCGCGCCTCGCCCGAGGAGATCCGCGCGATGGTCTCCCGCACTTCGGTGAGGTTGGTGGTGAAGTCGCTCGACAGGATCGCGGCGGGCACGCCGGGGAAGCGCTCGGCCACCTCCTCCGCCACGCGCTCGACGCCCGGCCCGCACGGCACCAGCG
>CAYFTI010000092.1:0-8710 GCA_964346065.1 uncultured Hyphomicrobiaceae bacterium | reverse complement strand
CATCGAATACCGGAGCATCTTCCCGAGGCTCAGATGATGGCAAGCCAACGGACGGCATCCTTCGAGCGATGGGCCTTCCGTGCGCATCTTGGCACCAATGCGGGAAATCCGGGACGGGAGGGAAATGCACGATCTGACGCGCCGCGGTTTAGCTCGGGGGCGCGGCAATGTCGCCGGTCAGCACTTAAGGGTCCGGTCACGGAGCCAGTGGCGAGGACAACGTCGCGAGGGCCGTTGCGGAGAGGATCATCAAAGCAACCAGCATCTCAATGGCGAGCAACCTGCGCAAAGATGCCCGCGCCGCGTCAGGCATTTGGGCGAGCGCCGGCGTGATGCGCAGCTTGTTGATGGCCGCGATCACGAGGATGAGCGCGACGCCACCCAACTTGATCGCGAAGGCTTGCTGATACGCCCGGGCGAGATCGAGGTGCCATCCGGTCAACATGCCCAGCAAGATGCCCCCGGCGATCACGAGCGCGCCAACGATCCAGAGCGCATACGCTCCGAAGCGTTCAACCGCGTGCGCAAGCGCGGCTCCTGGTGCCACGGCCGTTGCGGCGAGCAACATGGGAAGCGAGCCGATCCACCAGTGAACCGCCACGAGATGGGCAAAGAGCAGAGCGGCGAGGATGCCGCGACCGTCACTGGTAACCGTGTGCCCTTGCACAAGATAAGAGGCGATCATGGCCGCCGCGGCCAGTAGGGCAATCGCGCGCCAGCGCAGCCCAAGGGCGAGAATGACAGCCATCGCGCCCAGGCGGACCAGGCTTGCCTGGCCCAGCGGCGTTTCCATCCCGATCCAGCGCATCGAAGGCGACAACGCCAACGCAAGATCACCACCGGAGACCTGGAGCAGAAACAAGAGGTAGCGCAGCGGCTCACAAATGATGAGCAGCGCGGCGCCCGCCACGATCTGCCACCTCAGGGCGCGGGCGATGCCGGTCAGGGCCGGAAAGCTGACGCGAAACAGTACGCCGCCGGCAACAAGCACCGTTCCCGAATAAATCAGCGCCCTGAGCAGAACCGTGACGCCCTCAGACGCGGCGATCCCCATCCCTTACTCTGCAACGGTAAAGGAGAATGACCCGCTAATGACGTGCCCGTCCCTCGAGACTGCGGTCCACTGCGTGTCGTAATCTCCGGGGGGCAGCGCCGGCACCGCGACCTCGACGCGCTGCGCGAATGTCTCTGGCAGTTCTGATTTGGTGTCGACCGCCTGGGAGGCAGCGTCGCGGCGCACCTTGACCAGTGTGACACGCACCGCCTCAGAGAATGTCAGCTCGATGTTCGACACCTCGCCCTGGACGGTTTGCCCGTCTTTCGGCGTCGTGCCTGTCAGTCCCGCATGTGCGAAGGCCTGGGTCGGCAGAACCAGCCAGACCGCAACGGCGGCGACCATTAAACGTAATGTCATGACGATCCATTCCCGGCTTGGTGTGAGTGGGGGCCAGAGCTTCCTGGCGGCCCCGCTTTTCGCTGATCGTCCGGCCGGAATGGCACAGGCTCGCGTCTGCTGTCGTCCGGACGATCAGCGAAAACGGCGTCGGGTATCAGATGCGCAGGCGGCCCGTAACGAGGAGAACGTCTTCGTATACAGGCCCGGGCTGGAAGCGTATGCGCCGCAGGCGTATCGGGTGCGGAACGTAATTCAACACCTGGCGCTTTCCGGCCATGACGACGGCCAAAAGCTCGGGCGCGATCGGTTTCTTCGCGAAAGATTGCCGCAGGCTTGCGCCGGACAAGATGCCATCGCCCGACACATAGCAAGGCGGGCAATGCTGGCCATCATTTTCAGGCGTCACCGGGCAGGGCGCGGCGTCACCGGAGGGCTGGTCCGCATGGGGTGCGGTAGCGGGCAAGCGGTGACCGGCGGAGCTGTTGCCATGCGCCTTCGCATGGTGGGCATGAGCATGAGCGGCGTGCTCGCCCATACCCGTGGCGGCAGCTGCTGGCGAGGTGAGCGGCAGCGCGCTCGCCATCACAACCAGACCCACGATGAATGCCGCAAGGCGACAGATCATGATCACCTCAAAATCCGCGTCGTATTCCCGTACGCCCCGGCAACACAACAAGTCAAGCCGTAAGACATGCGGAGCGACCCGGCATTTTTCCGCGCCAACGACGCCGCAGACAGCGAATTGGGGCTGCCGGGGAAGCGGCCCCCGGTTCGACAGCACAGCCGGAAAGGCTTCGCGCTAAGATTCAGATCGGCCAGGCGAGTGCACACGGGCGTTCGCTGCGATCCTTATCCATCAGAGGACTTCGACCTCTCTTTCTTGCAGATGACAGTCCCGGCATGTGTCAGTCTGGCCAAGCAAACCGAGCCGCCGAGGGACAAATCAATTGCGATATTCCGGGCCCGTACGTACTCTCCAAATGGCTTTCGTGCCAATGCGCTAACCCAGTTTGTTGGTGGGTTGGGGCCAAAGGCTCTCCTCAACGCGTTGACGTCACGAGAGGGCCGCTTTCACCAATCCAAGGAGGACTATACGCCATGACTTTCATGCCTTTCGTCAGGACATTGTCCGTGGCTGGCGCCCTTGCCGCCGCGACCCTTACGCTGCCGGGCGACGCCCAGGCGCAACAGAAGTTCATCGCCATCGGAACGGGCGGACCAACCGGCGTCTACTTCGTCGTTGGCAACGCGATCTGCCGCATGGTGCACAAGGAAGCCGCCGAAGGCCGCGAGGAGGGCCGCCAGCACGGCTTGCGCTGCGCGGCTCCGTCAACCGGCGGGTCAATCTACAACATCAATTCCATCCGCCAGGGCGAACTGGAATTCGGCGTCGCCCAGTCCGACTGGCAGTATCACGCGTTTAACGGCAGCAGCCGCTTCGAGGAAAATCCGTTGCCGGAACTGCGCGCGGTTTTCTCCGTGCATCCGGAGCCGTTCCAGATCCTCGCTGGCAAGGACAGCGGCATCCAGAACTGGAACGACCTGGAAGGCAGGCGCGTCAACATCGGCAACCCGGGCTCGGGTCAGCGCGGCACGTTCGAGGTGCTGATGGAGGCTCACGGCATAGACGAGTCGTGGTTCGGCCAGACCACCGAACTGACCTCGACCGAGCAGTCCGGCGCGCTCTGCGATGGCAACATCGATGCCTACGGCTACACGGTCGGCGTGCCGAACGCGGGTGTGGCCCAGGCGGCTGACGGCTGCGGCGCTTACATCATCGACCTTGAAACGGACCCGGTGAAAAAGCTGGTCGAGGAGAACCCGTTTTACGCCTTCACGACGATCCCGAAGGACACCTACTCCTCGATGAAGACGGACGCGACAACCTTCGGCGTGATGGCGACCTTCGTGACCCGCGCGGACGTGCCGGAAGACGTGGTCTATGAGGTGACCCGCGCCGTGTTCGAGAACCTGGAAGATTTCAAGAAGCTGCACCCGGCCTTTGCCAACCTGACGCCTGAGCAGATGATCTCCAAGGGGATTTCCGCGGATATCCATCCCGGCGCGATGAAGTACTACAAGGAAAAGGGCTGGATGTAAGATCCGGCTGATATCCGCATGAACAAGGAGATGGGGGAACAACGGACGGCGGCAGCCGGCCCGCCCCCATTCCGTACTCCCCGGTTCGCATTCCTTTTATCCCATCCGGCGCCAGGGCGGAGCATCGAATGAGCGATGAAAGCGGCAAGTCGGCGCCCGAGGGAGGCGATACCGACAACAAGGCCGAGGAGCTGCTGCGTCAGGATACCGGGCAGGTCACGCTCGCGGGTCCGTGGGCGTGGGCCTTCTCCGGCATCGCGCTAGCCTGGTCGCTGTTCCAGCTCTGGATTGCCTCTCCGTTGCCCTTCATGCTGAAGTTCGGGCTGATCGACGGGGTCGAGGCGCGCGCGCTGCATCTGACCTTCGCGCTCGTCCTGTGCTTCCTGGCCTTCGGGGCCGTGCGCCGCGCCGGCATCCGCGCGCCAAGCTGGCTGGACATCACGCTTGCCGTCGCAGGCGGTTTCACCGCTTCGTATCTATACTGGAACTATGACAGCCTCGCGCAGCGCGCTGGCATTATGCTGGAATACGACGTCTTCGGCCTCACCATTCCGGTCGAGCTGATCCTCGGGACGGTCGGCATTCTGGTGCTGCTCGAAGCGATCCGGCGCGCCATCGGCATTCCGCTGGTGATCGTGGCGCTCGTCTTCCTGATCTATTCGCTGTTCGGCCAGTCGATGCCGGACCTCATCTCGCACCGCGGCCTGTCGATCGACCGGCTGGTCGGCTACCACTGGCTCACGGGCGAGGCGATTTTCGGCATCCCGATCGACGTCACGACGCGCTTCGTGTTCCTGTTCGTGCTGTTCGGCGCGCTGCTCGACCGGGCAGGCGCGGGGCAGTATTTCATCGATCTCGCCTTTGCGATGGTGGGGCGCTATCGCGGCGGCCCGGCGAAAGCCTCGGTCCTTGCCTCCGGCATGACGGGGATGATCTCCGGCTCGTCGATCGCCAACACGGTAACGACCGGCACCTTCACGATCCCCATCATGAAGCGCACCGGCATGCCCGCGCGCAAGGCAGGCGCGATCGAAGTCGCCGCCTCCACGGATGGGCAGATCATGCCGCCAATCATGGGCGCGGCCGCGTTCGTCATGGCCGAGTTTGTCGGCATCTCATACTTCGACGTGGTGATCCACGCCTTCCTGCCCGCGATCCTGTCGTATATCGGGCTGTTCTACATCGTCCATCTGGAAGCGACGAAGCTGAACCTGCGCCGCATGGAAGAATCGGATATCCCCAAAGCCGGGGAGATCTTCTGGAGCGGGGCGCACTTCCTGTTGCCGATCATCCTGCTCGTCTACCTGCTGATGGTCGAGCGGATGACCACTGGCACCTCCATATTCTATTCCACCATCTTCCTGATGGCCGTCATAATCGCGCAAGAGATCCGCCGCACGCTGAGCGAAGGCGCGGGACTCGTCAGTGGTGTCACCGACGGCTTCTGGATCGTGGTCTCCGGCCTGATCCAGGGCGCGAAGAACATGATCTCGGTCGCCATCGCGGTCGCTGGCGCGGGCATCATCGTCGGCGCGGTGGGTTCCACGGGGCTCAATAATGCGCTGATCGGCGTCGTGGAGGCAATCTCAGGCGGCAACGTCTACATCCTGCTGGCGATGACCGCGGTGCTGTGCCTGATCCTCGGGATGGGCCTGCCGACCACGGCCAACTACCTTGTCGTTGCCTCGCTGATGGCGCCGGTGCTGGTCGAACTGGGCAGCGCGGCCGGCCTCGTCCTGCCGCTCATCGCCGTGCACCTGTTCGTCTTCTATTTCGGGCTGATGGCCGACGTGACGCCGCCGGTTGGCCTCGCCGCCTATGCCGCCTCCGCCATTTCGCGCGCCGACCCGATCAAGACAGGCGTGCAAGCCTTCATCTACTCGATCCGCACCGCGATCCTGCCGTTCATCTTCATCTTCAACCAGACGCTGATCATGATCGGGATCGAGAGCATCCCCTACGCGCTCATGATCATAGCGGTCTCGCTGATAGCCATCCTGTGTTTCACCTCCATCACCTTCCGCTTCATGTTCGTGAAGCTGAACTGGCTGGAGATGATCGCGCTGGCGCTGATCGTCGTCGCGCTGTTCCGGCCCGGCTTCTTCATGGACCGGATCTATCCGCCGTACACGGAGCTGTCGGTCCAGGAGTTGAGCCAGGGTGTGGAGGCCGAGCAGGTGCGCCTGCATATCACCCGGGAGACGGCATATGGCGACCGCTTCCGCCTGTATGTCTTCCAACGCGAGGGCGACGCGCCGCTGACATGGAGCGCGCTGGGCATGAGCGTCGAGCAAACCGATGACGGCAATATTCGCGTGAGCGATCCGGGCTTCATGAGCCGCGCGGAAAACGCGGGCGTGGAAATCGGCGACATCATCACGCGCGCCGAGCGGAGCGTCTCTGGACAGCCGGCGAAGGAGTTGATGTTCATCCCGGCGCTGCTGCTCTTGGCGCTGGTGGTGGCCTGGCAGCGACGGCGGCTGAGCGCCCAGGGCCAGCCGAGCGAAGCGCCCGCGGCGGCGTCAGCGGAGTAGGCGCGCGCGGAGATTGGCTGCGTCCGAAGGGAACATGACCTCTCGGCCGCTCTCTCGCGCGGTATTGGCGGCGAGTTCGACCAGTGCGGCATTCGAGTCTGCGACGCGCCCATCCGGCAGCCACAGATTGTTCTCGAAGCCGACACGCACATGCCCGCCTGCTGCGATCGCGGCCTGCGCGCAAGCCTGCTCCTGCGGGCCGAACGCGCAGATCATCCAGCTCGCAAGCGCGCCGCCGAGCGCCTGCAAGAACGGCGGCAGGTCATCCGGCGTCGCAATCTGACCGTCGCGGTAGCGCCCCAGCACGAACAGCAAGGACGGCTCGGCGAACGGAATGTCGCCGTCGGCATGCAGGCGCAGGAACGTCTCGACCTCCTCCGGCCGGTACAGGATGAATTGCGGCCAGACGGCATGCGCCCGCATCCATTCGCACAGTTCGCGCAAACGCGTGCGCGCCGCGTCGTCCGCCGGGTCGGGCAGCAACTCGCTCACCGCGATTGACACAGCAGCAGGGCCAAGCGTCTTGATGAGCGCGAACTGCGCATCCGGCGTATAGCGTCCAGCGGCCTCGGTGGTGGCCTGGACGAGGAAATCGCCGCCAACCCGATCTGCGATCCGCGAAAACGCCTGCTCATAGAGGCCAGAATCAAGGACGTGCCGGCCGTCTCCATCGCGCACATGCACATGCGCCATCGCTGCGCCAGCTTCTGCACAGGCCGCGACATCCTCGGCGATCTCCGCGACGGTCACGGGAAGCGCGGGATGATCGGCCTTCGTACGCCGCGCACCATTCACAGCGGCCATAATGAGGGTTGCTGCCATCCGCTGCTCTCAGCTTCACGCTTGCGCAGCCGGTGCGGTCCGCACGAGGGTTTCTTCGATGCTGCGGCCCAAACGCTCGACCAGCATCGTAAGGTCATCCTCGCCGATGTTGAAGGGCGGCGCCAGCAGCACATGATCGCCCGCCACGCCGTCCGCCGTGCCCGAGGCCGGATAACAGATCAAGCCGTTATCCATCGCGACATCCTTCAGGGTCGCGGCGAACCTGCGGCGCGGATCCAGAGGCGTCTTGCTGTCCCGATCGGCCACGAACTCCAGCGCGAGAAACAGTCCGCGCCCGCGAAGATCGCCGACATTCGGATGGTCGCCGAAACGCTCGCGCAGCATCAACCGAAGCGCCGCGCCGGATGCGCGCACCCGCTCCAGCAAGCCCTCCTCCTCGATCACCTTCTGCACCGCGAGCGCGCCAGCGCAGGCCGCCGCATGCGCCATATAAGTATGGCCGTGCGCCAGCGCGCCGCTGCCATCCGTGATCGTCTGGACATGCGCCTCACGCGCCAGCATCGCCCCGATGGGCTGATAGCCCGCGCCGATGCCCTTGGCCACGGCGATGAAGTCCGGCGAGACGCCGTCTTCAGCGCAGGCGAACAGATGCCCGGTGCGGCCCATGCCCGACATCACCTCGTCGAGGATCAGGAACACACCGTACTTGTCGCAGATGCGCCGGATATGCGCGAGATAGCCCGGCGCGGGCGGAACCGCGCCGATGGTCGAGCCTGAAACGGTCTCCGCGACGAAGGCGGCGACGGTCTCCGGACCGACCCTAAGGATTTCCGCTTCCAGTTCGGCCGCCGCGCGCAAACCATACTCTTCCGCTGTCTCGTCCGCGCGCTGATGGCGATAGGCGTAGCACGGCGCGATGTGGCTGACGGGAAACCCGCTGACCAGCCCCTCGTAAGGCGCGCGCCGGGCGGGATGATGCCCCAGCGCCAGCGCGCCCAGCGTGTTGCCATGGTAGGACTGCCGCCGCGCGATGAAATGCGCGCGCCCGGTGTCGCCGCGCTCGTAATGCACCTGCCGCGCCAGCTTGATGGCGGCTTCGACAGCCTCCGACCCGCCGGACACGAACATGACCCGACCGAAACCCGACGGTGCGCGCTCCACGAGCCAATCGGCAAGCTCCTCCGCCGGGCCGGTGGTGAAGAACGCGCTGTGCGCAAAGGCCAGCGTGTCGAGTTGCGCCTTGACGGCTTCGATTACGCGGGGATGGCCGTGCCCGAGCGCACAGACGGCGGCGCCGCCAGACGCGTCAAGATAGTCCTTGCCCGCTGCGTCGTATAAAAACGCGCCACACCCGCGCGCGGCGCAGGGGTAGTGTTTCCCGAGCTGGCGATGAAGTACGACGGATTCCGGAAGGTTCCACTGACCTGGCTCTGGTTCAAGCATTCGAATACGGGGCCTTTCGATACGGGTGGAGCGGTCGTCATCTGAGAACCTTAGACTGGATAACACGCTTCACAATCTGAATTTCGACATAGCTGTCTGACCGCCCAGACATGTCGATGGCTGCTGGTCTGGCCGACAGCAGGCTGCGCACTAGCAATGCGTTGAGAGCGTTTGGCGCTCGCGGTTTTCAGCGTTGGAACACGCCACGGAGACTAACCCCGACGTGTCGCGGCTGCGATGTCAGCCTGAGCGCTAGCAGGTCATGATGCCTGAGCAATGGCCGGGACTCGCGGCAGCGGCAGCCCATATCCGCGTGCCACATTGGCCATGAGCGGGGCACCTACCTGAACCGAGGTGACCACTGGTGCGGACGGGGGGACTCGAACCCCCACTCCCTTGCGGGAAACGGATTTTAAGTCCGTTGCGTCTACCGGTTCCGCCACGTCCGCGCCTG
>CAYFTI010000091.1:0-8810 GCA_964346065.1 uncultured Hyphomicrobiaceae bacterium | reverse complement strand
CCGATCCCGGACCTGACCGGCTACATCACCGAAGGCCAGATCGTGCTGGACCGCGAACTGGACCACAAGGGCATCTATCCGCCGATCAACGTTCAGCCGAGCCTGTCGCGCCTGTTCGACCAGGGCACCGGCGAGGGCTACACGCATCCGGACCACCCTTCGCTCGCCAATCAGCTGTTCGCCTCCTACGCCAAGGCGGCGCGGGTGCGTGTGCTCGCCAGTGTCGTCGGGCAGGAAGGGCTGACGGGAACCGACCGGAAATATCTCGAATTTGCCGATGCGTTCGAGAACGAGCTGGTCAGCCAGGACGAGCCGCGCACGCTTGAAGACACCATGGCGATCGGCTGGCGGTTGCTCAGCGACATGCCGACAAGCGAGATGAACCGCCTCAGCGACGCGCAGATCGAGAAATATCTGGGCGAGGAAACGCAAGAAGAGGAAGACGGCGAAGCGGCCTCTGCGGCGGACGAGGACGCGTCCGGCGAGGACGAGGACGCCGAAGCAACGGCGGCCGCCACTGACGAAGAGACCGGCGAAACCACGGAACCGGACGAAGAGCAAGCTGGCGAGGACGAGGGCGACGAGGAGACCGCCGATGGCCGATGATACGCCGACCAAGAGCGCCGCGCTCGAACTGGCGGATGAGCGCGACATGATGCGCCAGGGTTACGAGTTCCTCGATGAAAAGCGGATGCTGCTGGCGTCGGAAATCCTGCGCCAGCTCGACATTTACGAAAAACGGCACAAGCGTTTCCTCGAAAGCCTTCGCGAAGCCCGCCATGCGCTTGCCGAGGCCGTGGAACGCCACGGCATCGACAATCTGCAAGTCTATCCGCCGCGGACGGTTGAGCCGGAGGCCCCGGAGCGCAGCGAAAGCACCTTTCTGGGCGTGCCAATGGTCACCCTGGATTACGAGCCCGAGACCGGTCAGCACGCCTTCCCGCCGATCGATCCCTCCCGCGAGGCCGACGAATGCATGGAGGACTTCGCCGCGCTGCTGGCCCCGCTGACCGACCTGGCGGCGACCTCCAGCAACCTCCACCGGCTGGCGGAGGAATACCGGCGGACGGAAAAACGTGCCCGCGCGCTGGAAAACGTGCTGCTGCCCGAGGTCAATGATCGGCTCAAGCGCATCAACGAGCATCTGGAAACCTTCGAGCAGGAAGAGGCGATCCGCGCGCGCCTCGCCGCCGGGAAGCTCTAGCGCAGGGCGCGCATGACGAAATCGAGATGGGCCTCGCAGAACGCGTCCAGGTCGATGGGCTCGATCTCGTGGAACAGGATCGTCCAGATCGCTGCCGTCAGCGCCGGCCCCAGCACGAGTTGCGGATGCTCGGTTGCCGGCGATTCGGCGAACTCTCCATGTGCAACGCCATAGGCCAGCACGCGCTTGAGCGCACCCATGCTGGGTGAGATGACCTCGTCGTGATAAAAGCGCAGAAGGTCGCGAAAGCGCGGCCCCTGCGAAATGATCAGCCGCAGGAGGCTGCGTTTCCTCGGATCGGAAATGACATCGTTATAAAGTGTTCGGACCATTTGCCGCAGGGCCGCCTCGGCGCCGTCTTGCGGGGCCGCCGCGAGCGACTCGAACCGGGCGACCATCGGCCCGATTATGGCGCGTGCCGCCTCCTCGAACAGGGCTTCCTTGGTGTCGAAGTACAGATAGATCGTGCCCTTGGCGACGCCTGCGCGCTGCGCGATGGCATCCAGTCGGGCGGCTGCAAAGCCCTTCTCGACGAATTCGTCCAGCGCCGCTGAAAGGATGAAACGGATTCGCTTGCTCTTCGTTTCCTTACCGTCTGCCGACATGATCGTCCCGGTTTAACTGCTGTGAACCCCGCTTGGCGAAATTTGGCGGGTCAGGCGCTTGACACTTTCGCCACCTTGCCTCAAGTTTATGACTGACCAGTCAGTCATGCAAGGCGTGAATCCAGTGAGCAAGCGGTTGGCAGTTGCGATTGCGGTCTTGGCCGTCGGCGCTGGCGGCTGGCTCCTGTACGGGCGCTACGTGGCCAACGAGGAGCCGGCGCGGGTTTTTTACGGCAACGTCGATATCCGTGAAGCGACCCTCGGCTTCCGTGTCGCGGGCCGGGTGGAACACATGCATTACACCGAAGGCGATAATGTTGAGGGCGGCGATCGGCTCGCGCAGCTCGACACCGAGCCTTTCGAGGAAGAGTTGGCGCTGCGCAAGGCGCAGGTGAACGAAGCGAAGGCCAAACTCGCAAAGCTCGAAGCCGGCACCCGCCCCCAGGAGATCGAGCGCGCCCGCGCGGAGGTCGAATCCCGCGAGGCGGCGCTGGAGAACGCGCGCGCCAAGTACGGCCGGCTAGAGGAACTGGTACGCAAGGACTTCGCGTCCCGGCAGGCTTATGACAACGCCGTGGAGAACCTGAAGCGGGCCAAGGCGCAGCTGCGCTCTGCCCGGGAAGCCCTGAACCTGGCCGTCGAAGGCACGCGCCGAGAGGATATCGCGGCCGCCGAAGCCGCGCTGGAGGCTGCCCAGGCGCAAAAGGAAGCTGCGCAAACCGCGCTGGAGGACGCCTCGCTCCACGCTCCGGAAAACGGCGTCATCCTGACGCGTGCCGTCGAGCCGGGCACGATCGTCTCGGCCGGCACACCCGTTTACACGCTGTCGCTGCGCCAGCCGGTCTGGGTCCGCGCCTACGTGCCGGAGCCGCAACTCGGGCTCGTCAGCCCCGGCACGCCGGTGGAGGTGATCACGGACACGAGGCCGGAAGAGCCTTATGAGGGCAAGGTCGGCTTCGTATCGCCCGTCGCGGAATTCACGCCGAAGTCTGTCGAGACGCCGGAACTGCGCGCCGATCTCGTTTACCGCTTCCGCGTGGTCGTGACCAACCCGGATGATGCGCTGCGCCAGGGGATGCCTGTGACCGTGCGCCTGGCGGGACCAGGCGAGAACACTGCATCGAGGCAGCAGGGAGCGCCGTGATGGCCGAGCCACTCGTCAGGCTGTCTCATGTCGACAAGACCTTCGGGGAAACCCGCGCCTTGCGTGACATCTCTGCGGATATTCGCGGCGGTGTGATAACCGGTCTCGTCGGGCCGGACGGGGCAGGGAAGACGACGCTGATACGCCTGATGACCGGCCTGATGGCGCCCACGAAAGGCCGAATATCGGTCCTCGGAGCGGATACGCGCGATGACGCCCAGACCGTGCAGTCGCATATCGGCTACATGCCGCAACGTTTCGGTCTCTACGAAGACCTGAGCGTGATGGAAAACCTCAACCTTTACGCCGATCTACGCGGGCTCGCCGCAGACGAACGCGCCGATCGGTTTGCCGAGCTGTTGGGCTTCACCGGTCTGGCACGCTTCACCAGCCGCCACGCCGGCAAGCTCTCAGGTGGTATGAAGCAGAAGCTGGGACTGGCCTGCGCGCTGATCCGCACGCCGCGTGTGCTGCTGCTCGATGAGCCGAGCGTCGGCGTCGACCCGATCTCGCGGCGCGAGTTGTGGCGCATGGTACAGGACCTGAAGGATGAGGGCATCACCATCGTGTGGTCGACCTCGTATCTGGACGAGGCCGAACGCTGCGACGAGGTGCTGCTGCTCAATCGCGGCGACCTGCTGTTCAATGGCCCGCCGGGGGAACTGACGGAGCGCGTCGAGGGCCGCAGCTTTCTCGCAACAGAACTCGAAAGTGTACGCCGGGTCGCGCTCGCCGACGCGCTGGACAACCCCGCGATCATCGACGGTGTCGTCCAGGGCAGCGCGCTGCGGTTGGTCACCGCCGAAAAGCCGGAAAACGGCGCACGGAGCCTGATGAACCTCCTGGGGGAGAAATTCCGCGGCGCTCAACTCAAAGCGGCGGAGCCGCGCTTCGAGGACGCCTTCATCGACGTCCTCGGCGGCGTGGCGGGCGGTACGTCCACGCTGGCGCAGCGCATCGCCAGCAAGCCGGGCGGCCGGGCGATCATCGAGGCGGAGGGCCTGACCAAGAAATTCGGCGACTTCACCGCTGCGCGCGACGTCACCTTTTCCATTCCGCCGGGAGAGATTTTCGGGCTGCTTGGGCCGAACGGCGCGGGGAAATCCACGACCTTCAAGATGCTTTGCGGACTGCTGAAGCCGAGCGAGGGCGTGGGCCGCGTCGCGGGCTTCGACCTGCGACATGCGGCGGCCGCCGGACGCGGCCGCCTGGGCTACATGGCTCAGACATTTTCCATGTATGGCGATCTCAGCGTCCGCCAGAACCTGCGCTTTTTCGCCAGCGTCTACGGTTTGCCGCGCGCACGCCGGCGTGAACAAATCGACTCGATGATCCAGACCTTCGACCTCTCTTCGTATCTGGAGATGAACGCGCGCGAGCTTCCGCTGGGCTTCAAGCAGCGGCTGGCACTGGCCTGTGCCGTCATGCACGAGCCGGACGCGCTGTTCCTCGACGAGCCGACCTCCGGCGTGGACCCGATCACGCGGCGCGAATTCTGGACCCATATCAACGGGTTGGTCGCGAAGGGCGTGGCGATCCTCGTGACGACACATTTCATGGACGAAGCGGAATACTGCGATCGCATTGCCCTCATGTATCAGGGCGAAACCATCGCGCTCGATTCGCCCGACGCGCTCAAGGCGCAAGCTCGCTCGGACGACGCCCGGGACCCGTCGCTGGAAGACGCCTTCATCCAACTTGTGCAGGCCACCGAGGCCGAAGAGAAGGAGGCGGCATGAGCCGGGCGGTCAGCCGGACCGGGCGCTGGCGGCGCTTCGGCGCCCTGCTGGTCAAGGAATCGATCCAGATCGTCCGCGACCCGAGCAGCATCCTGATCGCTTTCGTGCTGCCGCTGATCCTGCTGTTCCTGTTCGGGTACGGCATATCGCTCGATTCAAACCTCGTGCGTGTGGGCATGGTCGTGGAAACCGTGGACTCGCCCTCGCAGAGCCTCGCCGACTCGTTCAGCAACTCCCGGTTCTTCGAGGTTGTGACGGCCCGGAACAGGCGTGAGGTGATTCCGAAGCTGATCTCCGGCGATATTCGCGGGATCGTCGTCATCCCGGAAGATTTTGGCGCCAAGGTCGCGCAGGATCCGCAAAGCGCGCGCATTCAGGTCATCACCGACGGGACCAACCCGAACACGGCGAAATTCGTCGAGAACTACGCGAAGGGCGTCTGGCAGACATGGCTTGCGCTGCGCACGCCTGCCTCGCCGCCTGAGGCCGCTGTCACGCTGGAGCCGCGCTACTGGTTCAACCCGGAACTCACCAGCCGTTTTTTCCTCGTGCCGGGGTCGATCACGATCATCATGGCGCTTGTCGGCACGCTGCTGACCGCGCTCGTGGTCGCGCGCGAGTGGGAGCGCGGCACTATGGAAGCCATGATGGCCACGCCCATTTCCACGCCAGAGCTGATTTTCGGCAAGCTGTTGCCCTATTTCGCGCTTGGGCTGGGGGCGATGGCGATGTGCACCGCGATCGCCGTCTTCCTGTTCGGCGTGCCGTTTCGCGGCTCGTTCCTGGCCCTGGTCATCATCTCGGCGGCGTTCCTCGTGCCGGCCCTGAGCCAGGGGTTGCTGATCTCGTCGGCCACGAAGAACCAGTTCGTGGCGTCCCAGATCGCGCTGCTGTCCGGCTTTCTGCCGGCAGCACTCCTTTCGGGGTTCATTTTCGAGATCAAGTCCATGCCCGAACTCGTCCAGTGGATCACCTACATCGTCCCGGCGCGCTATCTGGTTCCGAGCCTGCAGACCGTGTTTCTCGTCGGCGACATCTGGCCGCTGTTTTTGCGCGATATCGCCTGGATGCTGGGTATCGGTTCGGTGTTTCTGGTCTTCACCGCACTCACCACACGCAAGAGCCTTGAGTAATGTGGCGGCGCCTTTCGGCACTTATCATCAAGGAGCTGTTGGCGATCTGGCGCGACCCGCGCAGCCGCTTCGTGCTGATCGCCCCGCCGATCGTGCAGCTCTTCCTGTTCAGCTACGCCGCGACGCTGGAAGTCACCAACGTCAATATCGGGGTAATCGACCGCGACGCGGGGCGCTGGAGCGCGGAGTTCGTTCAGCGGGTGGACGGCGCGCCCGCCTTCGCCGAGATCAGGCGGCTCCTCAATCTCCAGGCCGCGCGGCGCGCGCTCGACAATCAGGACGTGCTCGCGGTCCTGCATTTCGACGAGACCTTTTCACGCGACATCAACGCGGGGCGGCCGGCGCAGGTGCAACTGCTGCTCGACGGCCGGCGCTCGAACGCAGCGCAGATCGTCACCGGCTACTTGAGCGAGATCAAGGCCGGCCTGACCGCCACAAGCCCCGTGGCACTTGAAACGGAACCGGCGCAGAACACGGCCGCCGCCGAGCCGGTCGTGGTCCGGCACTGGTTTAACCCGAACCTCAAGGATTTCTGGTTCATCGTTCCCGGGCTGCTCGGCACGCTGACGCTCCTGATCGTGCTGGTCGTGACCGGCCAGACCATCGCGCGGGAGCGCGAGCTTGGCACCTTCGACCAGATCATGGTCTCGCCGCTGCGCGTGCACGAAATCCTGCTAGGCAAGACCGTGCCCGCCATGATCGCCGGGCTGGCGCAGGCCACGGCCTTTATCGCTGTTGCGGTCTTCTTCTTCGGGGTGCCATTCCGCGGCTCACTGGGTTTGCTCTATCTTGGAACTTTCATCTATCTCCTCGCGGTGATCGGCGTTGGACTGTTCATCTCCTCGCTATCGCAGACACAGCAGCAGGCATTTCTTGGCGCGTTCCTGTTCGCCGCGCCGGCGATCCTGCTGTCCGGCTTCGCCACGCCGGTGGAAAATATGCCGGAATGGCTGCAGGACTTCACGCAGATCAACCCGCTGCGGCATTTCCTCGTGATCGTGCGCGGCGTGTTCCTCAAGGGGATGCCGGTAGAGGATGTGTTTGCCAACACCGTGCCGCTCGTGTTGATCGCGGCGTTCACGCTGACGGTCGCGGGGTGGCTGTTCCGCGCGCGGATGGAATGACCGGGCCTGTTTCATGGGCCCGGTGCCGTGGCCACGTCCGGGTGTCACTTGGCGCGAGCGGGCGCGCGTTGCGATGGTGCTTGATGTGTCGATCACGCAAACGCGGCATGACGCGGCGGGCCTGATGACCGGATGAAAACAGGAAACCCCCGTCGCCGGAAACGAGCCTGAAAGTCCGGCCCCCTCATCGGTCGGGGAGCATGATTTGGGGCGGCCCCATTCAAGGAACCGCCCCCGTGTTCGATCATTCGCCCGGATGGTCGGCAGCGTCACCGATGCTGTCGACCTCGGCACCGCCGCGCGCATGGGCGGCCCGCATCACGCAACGTCGAAACGGTCCGCGTTCATCACCTTGGTCCAGGCGGCCACGAAGTCCTTCACGAACTTCTCGTGCGCGTCATCCTGGGCATAGACCTCTGCATAGCCGCGCAGGACCGAGTTCGAGCCGAAGACGAGGTCGGCGCGCGTCGCCGTCCACTTCACATCGCCGGTGTTGCGGTCAACGATCTCGTAGAGGTTGGTGTCCTTCGGAACCCACTTCCAGCTCGTATCGCTCAGGTTCACGAAGAAGTCCGTGGTGAGCGCGCCCACGCGATCGGTGAAGACGCCGTGCGCCGTGCCGCCGTGGTTCGTGCCCATGGCGCGCATCCCGCCGACAAGGACGGTCATTTCAGGCGCCGTGAGGCCAAGAAGCTGCGTGCGGTCGAGCATCAGTTCTTCCGGCGAAACGATGTAGTCCTTCTTCAGCCAGTTGCGATAACCGTCGGCCACCGGCTCCAGCCACTCGAAGGACTCGGCATCGGTCATCTCCTCGGTTGCGTCGCCGCGGCCCGGCGTGAAGGGCACCTCTATGTCGACGCCCGCGGCCTTCGCCGCCTGCTCGACGCCGACGTTGCCGGCCAGCACGATCACGTCCGCGAGGCTCGCGCCGGTTTCAGCCGCGATCGGCTCCAGCGCCGAGAGCACCTTCTGCAGGCGCTCCGGCTCGTTGGCCTCCCAGTCCTTTTGCGGCGCGAGGCGGATGCGCGCGCCATTGGCGCCGCCGCGCATGTCGGACTGGCGGAAGGTGCGGGCACTGTCCCACGCGGTCGCGACCATCTCGGCGACGGACAGCCCGGTATCGGCGATCTTCGCCTTGACCGCGGCAACGTCATAGTCCGTGCGGCCGGCCGGAACCGGGTCCTGCCAGATCAGGTCCTCCTGAGGAACTTCCGGCCCGAACCAGCGCGCCTTTGGCCCCATGTCGCGGTGGGTCAGCTTGAACCACGCCCGCGCGAAGGTGTCCTGGAAGTACGCGGGGTCTTCCCGGAACTTCTCCATGTAATGCCGGTACGACGGGTCGACCTTCATCGCCATGTCAGCGTCGGTCATGATCGGGTTGTACCGGATCGAGGGGTCCTCGACGTCGACCGGCCTGTCCGCCTCGGCGATGTCCTTCGGCTCCCACTGCCAGGCGCCGGCGGGCGACTTCTTCAGCTCCCACTCGTGGTCCAGCAGCATCGAGAAATAGCCCTGGTCGAACTGCGTTGGGTGGGTCGTCCACGCGCCTTCGATGCCACTGGTGACTGTGTCTCGGCCGACGCCGCGCGCGTGGTGGTTCATCCAGCCGAGGCCCTGCTCTTCGACGGGGGCTGCCTCCGGTTCGGGGCCGAGCAGCGCCGCATCGCCGTTGCCGTGGCACTTGCCGACGGTATGCCCGCCGGCCGTCAGCGCGGCGGTCTCCTCGTCGTTCATGGCCATGCGAGCGAAT
The DNA here is from genome assembly GCA_964346065.1 of uncultured Hyphomicrobiaceae bacterium. GTDB lineage: Bacteria > Pseudomonadota > Alphaproteobacteria > Rhizobiales > Rhodomicrobiaceae > Dichotomicrobium. Next base: position 111 of record CAYFTI010000091.1, on the reverse strand, counting down.
GTCTCGCGCACCTGCCCCGCCGTCTTTTCCGGATCGGGCTGGCCGTTCACGCCCTCGGGGTTGACGTAGATGAGGCCCATCTGCACGGCGGCCAGCGGGTTCTCCATCGTG
>CAYFTI010000090.1:0-8846 GCA_964346065.1 uncultured Hyphomicrobiaceae bacterium | reverse complement strand
ACATGGCCATGAGCACGGGCACGATCACGGGGAGAAGCACGCGCACGGCGAGGGACATGGACATGACCATGGCGAAGAACATGCCGAAGGCCACGGCCATGATCACGCTGGGCATAGCCACGCCCATGGCGACACGGACATGCATATCTGGCTGGATCCGGCGAACGCCAAGGCCATGGTTGCCCGCATCGTCAGCGTATTGAGCGAGGCCGACCAAGCCAACGCTGAAACCTACGAAGCGAACGGCGCGGAGACGTTGAAGCGCCTGGACAGCCTGGAGGCGGAGTTGAGCGAAAAGCTGGCCCCTGTCCAGGACAAGCCCTATTTCGTCTTTCACGACGCCTACCAGTATTTCGAGGCCGCGTTCGACCTGAACAGCGTCGGGTCGATCACGATCACGCCGGATATCCAGCCCGGTGCGCAGCGCGTACGCGAAATCAGTGATAAACTTCAGACAACCGGCGCCAATTGCATCTTTGCCGAGCCGCAGTTCGAGCCTAAACTGATCGATGTGGTCACGGAGGGAACGGATGTCCGTTCGGGCGTGCTCGATCCCCTCGGCGCGGACATTGAAGCCGGGCCGGACTTGTATTTCGCGCTCATGCGCCAGAACGCCGAGGCGCTTGTGGGCTGCCTGTCTGCTGACAGCTAGGTCCAAAGCCCTGCGGAGGCATGCTTGATCCGCAGGGTGGGCGCCAGTGCACTGTTTTTGGGGCTGGTGCTGGCGCATGAAGGGAGCGCGCAGCCCGTTTACGACCAGGTCGCACGCGATGCCGCGCAAAAGGCGGTGACCGAGAAACTCGGCGCGCGCTCGCAAGGCGTTTGCCCGCTGCTCGATGAGATCGCGTTCAAGGCGGGCCTTCCGCCGGTGTTCTTCGCGCGGTTGATCTGGCAGGAAAGCCGCTTCCGCGCTGACGCCGTAAGCCCCAAGGGCGCGCAGGGTATCGCGCAGTTCATGCCTGGCACGGCGCGGCTGCGCGGGCTGGCCGATCCGTTCGAGCCGAAATCGGCCCTTGTCGCATCGGCCGCGTTCCTGGCGGACCTGCGCGCTGAGTTCGGCAATCTCGGCCTTGCGGCGGCGGCTTACAACGCGGGTCCGCAGCGGATCCGCGATTGGCTGGACGGAAGCATCGTGACGCTGCCGGCGGAAACCCGGCATTACGTTGCGACGATCACGGGCCGCCGGCCAGCCGACTGGCGTCCGAGCAGCGAAGCGGCCGACAAGGTCCACGCCGAAGAGCCGGAGACGCCGGACAAGACGGCGTGCCAGCGCTTGGTCTCCGGGCTCGAGAAGGGCACGCCTTCCATCGACATTGACACGGCTCCCCCCGCGCCGTGGGGCGTTCAGGTCGCCGGCAACTTCTCGAAGGCCAAGACGATTGCGCAGTTCCGCCGGGTGCAGCGCCGTTACGAAAGCCTGCTCGGCGATCGCAAGCCGATCATCCGGCGCGAACACAACCTCAGCATGGGCCGCCGTGCCATCTATCAGGCGCGGATCGGCGCCGAGAGCCGGCAGGAAGCGCGTAAGCTCTGCGACCGCCTGCGCGCCGCTGGCGGCGTGTGCATCGTGCTGCGCAATTAGCCGAGCGGCCACGCCCGCGCCACACAGCCCTGTCACTCCGCTTTTCGACCTCGGCCTGCTTGGGCGGGCTTGCCGGCATGATCGGCCTCCGATAGAGCAGTGAGCCATGCGCCTCTACCGATCCTTCGCCACCGTCGGCGTGTACACCATGATAAGCCGCGTACTCGGCTTCGCGCGCGACGTTCTCATCGCCGCGGTGCTGGGCACCGGCTGGGTGGCGGACAGCTTTTTCGTGGCGTTCCGCTTCCCCAATCTGTTTCGCCGGCTGTTTGCCGAAGGTGCATTCAACGCGGCGTTTGTGCCTCTTTTCTCCAAGCGGCTGGAGGGCGACGGCGAGAGCGCGGCGCGCCAGTTCGCGGAAGAAGCGCTCTCGGTGCTGCTCTTCGTGCTGCTGCTGTTCACCGCGGTCGCCGAAGCCGCGATGCCGTGGCTGATGTACGTCATTGCGCCGGGCTTCACCGACGACCCGGAAAAGTTCGACCTTGCGACGCTGCTCACCCGCATCGCGTTTCCTTATCTGCTTTGCATGTCGCTGGTGGCACTGTTGTCGGGCGTGCTGAATGCGCTTGGCAAATTCGCGATGGCCGCGGCCGCGCCGATCATCCTCAACGTCGTTCTGATAGGCGTCATGGTCGCGGCCCTGGCGCTGGGCCTTGGAGATGAGCCCCAGTCCGGCATCATCCTGGCCTGGGGTGTTGCCGCCGCCGGGGTCCTGCAGCTTGTCGCGCTCGCGCTGGCCGCGCGAAATGTGAACATGAAGCTGAAGCTGCGCTGGCCGCGGATAACGCCCGGCGTCCGCCGCCTCGTCAGGCTCGGCATCCCCGGCGTCATCGCAGGCGGCATCACGCAATTCAACATCCTGATCGGCACGATCATCGCCTCGATGCAGGAGAGCGCGGTTTCTTTTCTTTATTATGCTGACAGGATTTATCAGCTCCCTCTTGGGGTCGTGGGGATCGCCATTGGCGTGGTCCTGTTGCCCGATCTGTCGCGCAGCCTTCGCTCTGGCGACGATCTGGCCGTCAGTTCCAGCCAGAACCGCTCCTTCGAGTTTGCCATGCTGCTGACCTTGCCGGCATCGGTCGCGCTGTTCACGGTCCCTGGCCCGATCATTCAGGTGTTGTTCGAGCGCGGCGCGTTCACCGCTGCGGACACCGAGATGACCGCGCTCGCCCTTGCGGCCTTCGCCTGGGGCTTGCCGGCCTTCGTGCTCATCAAGGTCTTCTCGCCAGCGTTCTTTGCGCGTGAAGACACGAAGACCCCTATGTATTATGCCGGCGTGGGCCTCGTCGTGAACGTGACCGTGTCGCTTGCGCTGTTCCCGTTCTTCGGGCATGTCGGCATAGCCGTGGCGACGACGATTTCGGGCTGGGTCAACGCGCTGCTCTTACTGGTGACGCTTCACACGCGCGGCTTCTTCGCGACCGATGCGGCGCTGCGCCGGCGGGGGCCGCGCATCTTGCTATCGAGCCTGATCATGGGCGCGGTTCTCGTGGGCGTTCAGGCCGGGCTGGCGCATCTGTTCGCGCCGGCGAACGGTGTCGGCATGCAACTTCTCGCGCTCGCGGCGTTGGTCGGCAGCGGTCTGGTCGCATTCGGACTGGCGGCGCAGCTGACTGGGGCAGCGAGCATTCCGCGGCTCATGCGCAGCCTCATCAGCCGGCCGGCAGCGTAACGACGGGAAAGCCCGTTTCCCGGACTTGCGCGCGCGTGTCCACCGCGCGATAAACTGCGCCGGTCCGACACGAAGGAAGGATGATGACGGAACAGCGCGTGTTCTCGGGCGTTCAGCCCACCGGCAATTTGCATCTGGGGAACTATCTCGGCGCGATCACCAAGTTCGTCGCGCTGCAGCAGGACTATGACTGCATCTATTGCGTCGTGGATCTGCACGCCATCACCCAGGACCGCGAGATCTGGGGCGGGCCGGAAGGCTTGCGCGAGAGTACGCGACGGGTGACGGCGGCCTTCCTGGCGGCAGGCGTCGATGCTGAAAAGCACATCATTTTCAACCAGAGCCAGGTCTGCGCGCATTCGGAACTGGCGTGGATCTTCAACTGCGTTGCGCGCATCGGCTGGCTCAACCGGATGACGCAGTTCAAGGAGAAGGCGGGGAAGCACCGGGAAAATGCCTCGGTGGGTCTTTACGCCTACCCGACGCTGATGGCCGCGGACATCCTTTCCTATCGGGCGACGCATGTGCCGGTGGGTGAAGATCAGAAGCAGCACCTCGAGCTGGCCCGGAATATCGCGCAAAAGTTCAACTGGGATTTCGCCGAGAGCTGTGAAGCCAAGGGCTATCCCGAAGGATTCTTTCCGCTACCCGAACCGCTCATTGCCGGGCCGGGAACCCGGGTTATGTCGCTGCGCGACGGCACGAAGAAGATGAGCAAGTCCGAGCCCTCGGACATGACCCGGATCAACCTGACCGACGATGCGGACACCATCGCCCTCAAGATCCGCAAGGCGAGGACCGATCCCGAGCCGTTGCCGGGCGCGGACGAGGGGCTGGAGGAACGGCCCGAGGCGCGCAACCTTGTCGGGATTTACGCGGCGCTTGCGGAGCAGACGAACGCGGAGGTGCTCGCCGAGTATGGCGGCGCCACGTTCTCGACCTTCAAGAGCGCACTTGCCGAACTCGCCACCGAGAAGCTGGCGCCCGTGAACGCCGAGATGCGCCGGCTGATGGCCGATCCCGGCCATATCGATGCAATCCTGACGGAAGGCGCACGCCGCGCGCGCGAAATCGCCGATCCGAACATGACTCGCGTCAAGGATATTGTCGGCTTCATCGGACCGTGATTATCCTCGGGATTTTGGGCGGATAAACGATCAGGGAAGGCGGCACGAATGGCCGACATCAAGCGACATGTTTTTGACGAAGGGCATCGCCGGAAATTCCTGGTGGTGCTCGATGAAACGCCGGAATGCGAGACGGCCCTGTCCTTCGCCGCGGCTCGCGCGGAGCGCACCGCGGGCGGTCTGGTTCTGCTGTTCGTGATCGAGCCGGGCGGCTTCCAGCACTGGCTTGCGGTCGAAAACGCCCAGCGGGAGGAAGGCTTGAGCAAAGCACAGGCCGTGTTCCGCCTGTATACCCGGAAGCTCAAATACTGGGGGCTCGATGAGTTGCCCTGTGAGCAGATCGTGCGCGAGGGAGACAAGGCGGAGCAGATCCGGTCGGTAATCGAAGAGGACGAGGACATCGCTGTGCTCACCTTGGGCGCGTCGACGGATCCCAGCGGGCCTGGACCGCTCGTGACCACCTTGGCAGCGGGCGCGGGCGCAGGAACCTTTCCGATCCCGATCACGATTGTGCCGGGCAACCTGACCTACGATGACATCAAGGGCATTGCCTGAACGCCTCGGCACTGGACATCGATCGAGCAGCACACCATTTCCTGGGCTGTGAGAGTGAGGTATCCGCGCCGCATTGCTTTTTAAGCGTACTTATGCTCAGATTGAGCAAAAGGGGCCTGCGGCGACGCCAGGAGGATTTTCGTTATGCCGACACCACATGTAGCCATCGACCAGCTCTCCCAGACGCGGAGCCACGCGCCGGCGCGTGAAACGGTCGATCTCTCCTACACGCCGGAGGTCGCCAAGCAGACCCGGGGCCTGTATGAACGTGTGTCGAAGGTCATCACGCCGATGGAGTGGCCGGCGATTGCGCCCTACGTCAAGGCGATCAACGACCTCAAGACAGAGCGCAACGCGGTGATCCTGGCGCACAACTACATGACGCCAGAGATTTTCCACTGCGTCGCGGATATCGTGGGCGACTCGCTGCAACTCGCCAAGGAAGCGGCCAGCACGGACGCGGACGTCATCGTCCAGTGCGGCGTGCACTTCATGGCGGAGACCTCCAAGTTGCTGAACCCTGACAAGACGGTGCTGATCCCTGATCAGCGCGCCGGTTGCTCGCTGGCCGAATCGATCACGGCCGCCGATGTCCGCGCGCTCCGCGAGGCGTACCCGGGCGTGCCGATCGTCACCTATGTGAACACCTCGGCGGCGGTGAAGGCGGAGTGCGATATCTGCTGCACGTCCTCGAACGCGGTGAAAGTGGTCGAATCCTTCGGCACGGATCGCGTGCTGCTGATCCCGGACGAATACCTGGCGAAATACGTGGCCACGCAGACCGACGTCGAGATCCTGTCCTGGAAGGGCCACTGCGAGGTGCACGAGCGCTTCACGGCCGATGAACTCCAGGCCTACCGCGAGGCCGAACCGGGCCTGCGGATCATCGCTCACCCGGAGTGCCCACCGGATGTGCTCGCCGAAGCCGACTTCACCGGCTCGACCAATGGCATGATCACATGGGTTCAGAACCACCGCCCCGAGAAGGTGCTGATGGTCACCGAGTGCTCGATGAGCGACAATGTTGCCGTCGACGCGCCTGAGACCGAGTTCGTGCGCCCGTGCAACCTGTGCCCGCACATGAAGCGCATCACCCTGCCGAAGATCCTCGAATCTCTGCAGGAGCTGCGCGACGAGGTCCATGTCGACCCGACCGTGGCGGTCAAGGCGCGGCAGGCGGTCGAGCGCATGATCAACCTGCCGGTTTAATCCCTTGGGGGACCAGATCATGCGCGAGAATGACTCGATGAGCGGTCGCGCCAGTCATGTGGTCATCGTCGGTGCCGGACTGGCTGGCCTCTTCACCGCGCTGAAACTGGCGCCGTGTCCCGTGACCGTCATTTCGGCGCAACGGCTTGGTGACGGGTCGTCAAGCGGTTGGGCGCAGGGTGGTATCGCCGCAGCCGTGGCGGAAGGCGACACGCCGGAGGCGCATGCTGCAGACACTGTTCACGCCGGCGCCGGCATCGTGAACGCGAAAATGGCGCAGTCGCTGGCGCGCGAGGCCGCGGAACGCGTCGAGGACCTAATGGCGCTCGGCGTACCGCTCGACCGCGACGCGGCAGGCCGGCTGGCTGTGTCCCGCGAAGCTGCCCACAGCGCAGAGCGCATCGTGCATGTCGGCGGCGACCAGGCGGGCAAGGCCGTGATGCAGGCGTTGATCGCAAGAGTGCGGCAGACACCGTCGATCCGTGTGTTTGAAGAGCATGTGGCCGAGGAGCTTGTGACTGACGGCGCCTCGGTCGCGGGCGTGCGGATCCGCTCCACAGACGGGGCGCAGTCTCGTCAGTTGCCTGCACGCGCGGTGGTGTTGGCGACCGGCGGTATCGGCGGGCTCTACGCCATGACGACCAACCCGGCGCTTTCACGCGGCGAAGGGCTCGCAATGGCCGCGCGGGCAGGTGCGATGATTGGCGATGCGGAGTTCGTGCAATTTCACCCGACCGGCATCGACATCGGCCGCGATCCGGCTCCGCTGGCAACGGAGGCGTTGCGTGGGCGCGGCGCCATTCTCGTCAACGGGCGCGGAGACCGCTTCATGCCGGAACTGCATCCGGACGCCGAACTCGCGCCCCGCGATGTCGTTGCCCGCGCCGTCCATCGGGAGGTGGTTCTTGGACAGGGTGCATATCTGGACTGCCGCGCGGCGATCGGCGAGCGCATTGCGCAAGATTTTCCGGCTGTTTACACGGCGTGCCATGCGGCTGGCATTGAGCCCGCGCGGGACCTGATTCCCGTTGCGCCGGCGGCGCACTACCACATGGGCGGAGTCTGGACCGACGGCGTCGGCCGGACCAGCGTCGCACAGCTCTGGGCGTGCGGCGAGGTGGCTTGCAACGGCGTGCACGGCGCCAACCGGCTGGCTTCGAACTCGCTGCTTGAGGCGCTGGTCATGGGGGCGCGCATCGCCAATGACATTTCGGGTTTCGTGCCGGGCTGGCGCGACCTGCCGCCGCCGACCCACGGGCCTGAAAGGCACGACGCGTCCGCCAACGTACCGGACGAGGTCGTGGGCACGCTGCGCCACACGATGAGCCAGCATGTCGGGATGGAGCGTTCCCGGCAGAGCCTTCTGGCCGCGCTGCGGACGATGAATGAGATCGAGCGCGAGAGACCTCATTTGCCGGCACTTGCCAACCTGATCGCAGCCGCTCGCCTGATAACGGCATCGGCTCTGCTGCGAACCGAAAGCCGCGGCAGCCACTACCGCAGCGATTATCCCGCGTCGGACGAGACCTGGCGCCGCCACAGCCTGGTGACACTGAAGGACGTGGAACGACTGTCATACAAGGCGGCAGGTGCGGGCACTCCCGAGCCGAGGCTGAGCGCATGAGCAGGCACGATCTCGCGCCGCTTCCCGACCACGTGATCCACGACGCCGTGGCGACGGCGCTGCGCGAAGACTTTGGCCTGGCCGGGGACATTACCAGCGTGGCGACCATCCCGCCCGACCAGATCGCTGAAGCAAGCATCGTGGCGCGTGAGCCGGGCGTGATCGCAGGGCTGGCGGTGGCACAGGCTGTCTTTCATGCCGTGGACCGGGATGTGCGGTTCGCGGCGCTGGCTGAAGAGGGCCAGCGGGTCGAGGCCGGGACGGTGCTCGCGCATGTCGTAGGGGCCGCGCGGTCCCTGCTCGCGGGGGAGCGGGTCGCGCTGAACTTTCTCGGTCGAATGAGCGGGATCGCGACGCTGACGGCGCAGTATGTGGCGGCCGTCGAGGGGACGGGCGCGCGCATCACCTGCACACGCAAGACGACGCCGGGCCATCGGGCTTTGGAAAAATATGCGGTGCGGGCTGGCGGCGGCGTGAACCATCGCTTCGGCCTGTTTGACGGCATTCTGATCAAGGACAACCACGTCACCGCGGCCGGTGGGCTCATGCCGGCTATCGAGCGGGCGCGGGCAGCCGCAGGTCACATGGTCCGGATCGAGGTAGAGGTCGAGACGCTTGACCAGCTGGATCAGGCGCTTGGCGCAGGAGTTGACGCGATACTGCTCGACAATATGACGCCCGATGAGCTGCGCGAGGCGGTCCAGCGGGCGGGAGGCTCGGTGTCGCTGGAAGCGTCGGGGGGCGTCAGCCTGGACACAGTGGCCGGGATCGCGGCGACGGGAGTCGACCTGATCTCCGCCGGCGCTGTGACCCATTCGGCGCCATGCCTCGATGTGTCGCTCGATTTCGCGCCGCGCGACCGCTGAGAAATGTTTGAAGATAATGAAAGACGTATGACAATCGGGGCTTCACAACGCTAGCTGATGCGTTATATTGCGACGCAGAGCACGTGATGTGATCTTCTCCCTGCCATCGGTGACGTGTTTCGCTGAGCACTTTCGGCAGGGCAAAGAAGTTGGCGCGGGGTGGAGCAGCCCGGTAGCTCGTCAGGCTCATAACCTGAAGGTCGTAGGT
>CAYFTI010000089.1:0-9237 GCA_964346065.1 uncultured Hyphomicrobiaceae bacterium | reverse complement strand
TTCTGGAAGGCCTTGGACCGGGCGCGACGGGCGCAGCCGGAAGGTGGCGTTGCACCGGTCCGAGGGATTGCCCCAGACGTCTTCGCCTTTCAGCTTCAGCGCGAAACGGTCACCCGGCCACCGCAGCGTGGGCAGTACGGCCTTCCATTCGACCGGCGGGCCCGGCACGATCGCGATCGTCGGCTGCTCGGGCAATTCAACGAAGTCATAGGTGGCGATGGGATCGGCGAGAACCCGGAACTCGAAGCTGTCCTCGCAGAAGGTTTGAATTCGTATGCCGGGTCCGCCCTGCCGGGTGTCCCCGAAGCGCACGACGATGCGCTCGCCTTCCTCGAAGAAACCGCGCACGACCTTGATGCGCAGGGTCTTGTCCCACGGCCTGATGTTGTCCTTGATGTCGAAGCGCAGATCGAGAACCGCGCCGTTCGAGGCTTCGGCGGTCACGTAGTTGGCGGCCGTGGGGTCGTCGAACTGCGGTGCGCCCATATCGGCGGCGTGGCGCCAGACGATCTTGATACTGCCCGAGTCGTCAATGCCGAACGGGCCGGCCGTGTAGGTCAGAACGAACGACTGGTAGGAACCGGCCTCGAAAGCCCCGGAGGGTTCGATCGCGGCAGTCCCCATCTGTTCGGGCAGGTAACGGGAATGAGGCATTGCGTCGGGTACCCTTCTTGATTGTTGCCGCTGAGGCGCCCCCGTCAGGGCCGCGCTGACGCCGGCTTGCGGGACGGTTCACGCGCTGGCTGGCTGGCACGCACGCCGCAAGTTGCCCTCAACAGCGCGCATGTCGTCTCGCAGGCTCCCCGATCGCAAGATTATTGCAGATCGACCGACACGCCCGGCGGCGGCGAGAATCCGAGATCGCCGCGCGCGCCGACATTGTCGCCGTGATCGCTGAGATACATGACCAGGGTGTCATCGCTCAGCCCGCGTGCTCAGCGATCTGAAGCTGATCGGGCGCGGCACCGAGGTGATCGCGACCACGGTCGGGATGGCGCTTCCCCCGATCCGGGATCTCCTGCGGCGCTGGAAGGCCATTCTGATCGGCGGCTTTTACGGGACTTTCGTGGGCGCGATTCCCGGTGTGGGCGCGGAGAGTTCGACCTGGATCGCCTATGCGACCGCCAAGAACCGGTCGCGCAACAAGGCGAACTTCGGAAAAGGCGAGCCGGATGGTATCCTGACGCCCGAGGCGAGCAACAACGCCCTCACGGGCGGTACCATGGTCCCGATGCTGACCCTGGGCCTGCCGGGCGATGGATCGACGGCGGTCATGCTCGGCGCGCTGGTTCTTCACGGGATCGAGCCCGGCGTGATGCTGATGCAGCAAAGCGGGGATCTGGTCTGGAGCATCCTCGCCAGCCTGCTGATCGCTACGCTTTTCATGTTCGTGATCGCCATTTTCGCGATCCAGGGCTTTGTGAAGGTCCTGCAGCAGGACCGCTCCTACCTGTTCCCGTTCGTGCTGGTTCTCGCCGTAGTCGGCGCTTTCGCGATCTCCAACAATGTCTACCCGGTCTACATCGCCATCATCATGGGGGTGTTAGGCTACATCCTTGAGTCACGCGGCTTTCCGCTGGTCACGCTGGTCCTCGGCGTCATCCTCGGGCCGATCATCGAATATAACGCCCGGGTCGCCCTGGCCCTGTCCGGAAATGACTGGTCCACGTTCCTCGCCACGTGGCCCCGGATCGGCGTGGTCGCCCTGATCGTGGTGGTTCTCGTCTACGAGGTGTTCAAACACCCCTCGCAGCACAAACAACAAGAAGCAGATCGAACTGCTTGAAAGCATCAATGAAAAACAAGGGAGGTTCTCATGATCGCTTTTAAACCAACCCATAAACTTCTGATAGCGGCCTTGGCGGCCGTTGGAATGACGATGGTGTTTGCAGGTTCCGCCGTCGCTCAGTACCCGGACCGGACGATCAGGATCGTCGTGCCGTGGAAAGCTGGTGGCGGCACCGACAGCATTGCCCGCGGCTTCCAGGCCGCCTTCGAGGAAGCTGCCGGCGTTTCGGTCGTCATTGACAATGTCAGCGGCGCCCGCGGCGTGACAGGCACGCTGAAGGTCGTCAACGCAAATCCGGACGGCTACACGCTGCTTCTGAATGGCTCGACAGACATCACGGCCGCCATGACCTTCAAGAAGCTGCCCTTCACGCTGGATGATCTCAGCTACGTCGGCGGGTTCTACACCAGCCCGACCTGGGTCATATCGCACAAGGACCGGGAGATAAAAACGCTGGAACAGTTCCTCGAACTGGCGAAACAGAACCCGGATGAGGTCAAGATATTGCGATCGCTGTCCGGGGCGCATAACGGACGGCCTTGAAAACGATTGGGGCCGAGTCCTGAAGGCCGACATTACCGCTGTCGCCCGTCGCGCACACCAAGTTCATCCGCATAGCCTTTCATCGTTCGGCGCCATCGTTTCTGGAAGCGGTCAAGAACGGTTTTGGTCGCTACCTGCCCCGGCGTGGCCTCACCGGTAAACGTTGCCCGAATCTCGCGCGCGACGTTGCGCAACGGCCCATCCGCCTTGGGTATGACTTCCATCTGAGCTAGCAGACCCAAACGGGTGTGGTTTTCCTCGGGGCTGATCTTCATCGTGATCCTGGACTCACCGTCATCCTCGCGAAACACGGCGGAAACGGTGTCCTGTCCCGTGTCGGCGCGAAACGCCGGCATACGCGCGATAATCTCCCGCGTTTTCTCGCTGACCGCGCCGACGGCGCGCAGCTTGTAGCCGGTATCCAGCCCCGCAAACCGGAAGCTGACGGGCGTGGGCTCTTCCATCACCTTTAACGCGACGGCCTGGCCGACGAGCAGGGCGCGGACGATGCTCGATATGGTCTTTTCCATCGGGCCATCGCCACGCTGGTCGCGGCGCCTTTGCTCCTGAATGTTTAACGCGCGCGCCAGCCTCCTTATCAGGGTCTCGGCGCTGACCGCCCGGCCGTTGATCGTCAGCCGCGTCAAGCGGATCTTTCCATGCCATGCCTGAGCAAGGCCACGCTGGTCATCCTCTGTTTGTGCGAGCGGGGCAGGCGCCTGCCCTGTCTCGTCTTCCGGCAGATCCGCGGACGGCGTGGCATCCAGCGCCGCCATCGTGCGCGCAATCCGTGACGAGAATCCCGGGCACTCGGTATTCTCCTGGGCCTGTTGCAGCAGGGCGCGGGCGGTGTCCAGCTCGCCGGCGCGGTGGCGCTCCCTGGCTTTCTCGTAAAGGGCCCTGGTCCGGCTTTCGCGTTTGACGGCGGCCTCATATTCCGCGCGCAATGCGGCATGCATGGCATGTCCGGCCTCACCGAGCCTTGCGATCAGGTCCTTGGCGCGGCCAAACTGGCAACCTGCAATGGCCGCGCGTGCCTGTCCCGCCAGCCGATCTGCCGATCCCGGCTCGCCGCCGGGTTCTTTGATCCGCGCTATCGCTGCGTCGATGGTCGTGCGGAAGCGGTCGCATTCCGTGGCGGCGCGCGCGGTTTCGAGCGCGGCAAGGGCTGCATCTTCATTTCCGTCTCGATAAAGCCGCTGCGCACGCTCATAGGCCGTTCTGGTCCGGGCTTCGCGGTCAACGGCGGCGCGGTAGGTCTCGCGCAAACCGGCATAGCGCGGATCGCCTTTAAGCTCTTGAAGAAGCTCTCCCGCGGAACGGAATCGGCACTCTGCGATGGCGGCCCGGATGGCGGCCGCCACGTCGTCTTCCTGCCCTTGCGTAATCGCGCTGGCCGCGAGTTCGGTGCACCGACGCGCGTCCTCAGCGGCTGAAACGGCTGCTTCGGCATAGATCTCGGCGACATCGGCGCGGGCGGCCGCCGTGTCGGCGCGCTGACGTAATACTTGCGCGCGCGCCATCTGTCCGGTTGTGGCCGGCAGGGCGCGCAGGCGTGCCGTCGCTTTCTCCAGCCGATCGGAAAGGCCTTCGGCACCAGCGCCCGGCTCTGCGTCCGCGATCTCGTCGAGGCACGCGCGCAGATCGCCCGGTAACGCCCGGATTGCATTGCGCAAGCGGGTGGCTTCAGCCCGGACGGGGCTTGGGTCGGCCAGCGCCGAAGCCGTGGCAAGAGCCGCCGTGTGCGCGGGATCGACCTGCGTAAGGAGCTCATCAAGTTTCTGCAACGCGGCCTTTATTGTCTCGCCGTACTGGTCAATCGACTTGCCCTGTTTACGGATCTCTTCAGCCTGCGAGGTCAGGCTCTGGGCACGGTCCGACAGGGTGGCCGCCTTATCGGCAATGGGCTCGGCGGTATTAGCAATCTTCCCCGCCTTCGTGGCGGTCTTGCGCGCGGCATCCTCGCTGCGGAGGGCGCGGCGCGCCGACATGCGCGCTTGCGTACGCGCGCTGCGGATCTCGGTGAGCAGACGTTGCTGGCGGGCTTCATCCGAGGCATCGCGCACGGCGCTTACCTTGTCGCAGGCGGTAAGGGCGGCCTCTTCGGCTTTCTGCTTCGCCTCGACGGCCGCTTCGGCTTGGGTGCGTGCACGCTCGGCAAGGCGCGTGAGCCGGCCGCCCGCCTTGGCGAGGGCCGCAAGGTCGTCGTTTCGTTGCGCCATTTCCTGTTCGAAGCTGGCGATACGCTCATCCAGCGCCCGGCGAACCGCCTTGATATCGGCGATCGCCCGCCGGGCGGCTGCGCAGGCAGTGCGCCCGCTTTGGGCTATCCGGGTAGCTTTGCCATGCAGGCTTCGCAGCGCCGCCAGGATCTCTTCCGGCGTCGTTTGCGCTTCGAACGGGAGCCGCAACGTGAAGTCGAAAGCCTTGCGGAAGGGGAGTGTTTCAATCTCGAGATGGCGCTTGTCGACTGTCTCCGGCTCGGAGGAGACATCGCCGGCTTGCGCGGACGCGGTGATCGCCACGTCTGGCGAGCGGGTGACAATGCGCGCCGTGAAGAGACCGCGATCGTCGGCTGCCGTTACGCGGCAACCGGCCATTTCGCGTCCGTTTTCAACATTGAGTTCGATACGTGCGCCGGCGCAGTCAGGACAGTCCTTTGCGATATTCTTCTTGTCGCGCACGCGAACGTCCAGGCGCACAAGCGAGAGATCTTTCAGACGTTTCCATACGTCGCGGTAGCGTGTGTATGCCTCGGTGCGGAATGCGTTGCCGCTCCCGCCGCGGTGAAGCTGAATAAACCCAAGGGCGTAGGAGGTCTTGAGCTTTTGCAGGGCAAGGCGATCGGCCATGGGGAACGCGCCAAGCCGCAACCCGGTCTCGCGCGCGATGAGGCGTTCAAAGGACTCGGGGCCGCAACTGTCATCGAGTTCAAGGAATTTCCGCAGTTTGCGAACACGCTCCACGATCGCGTTCATGACCGCGTCGGCCTCGGCGGTCAGTCCTGTGATGCCAGGTTCAGGACTGTGGCCGGGTACGTCGGCAAGGTAATGCTCCGGGCCGTATGGCGTGTTGTAGACATCGATAATGGTTTCCATGTCGTCGGCCTTGCCGACAAACGCCGAAAAACCGATACCAGCGGCCGAACGAATGAATGCGCGCGCATCGGCCACGCCGTCGCGCCCGCCGCCGGTGGCGCGTCCCGTCACGAACCCTCCGTCCACCCAGAAATACAACTGGTCCCGATTATGGGGCTCCGCCTGATAATACATGTCCTTCAGCAACGGATCGTCCCGGTCGAGCGGGCAAGCGCCGATGCCTTCGCCAGCGCTTTGCTTCAGCGCGATAGAACGCTCCTCCAGCAGGGTGTGGTAACCAAGCCCGATACAATAGCCTTCGCGCGCGCGGATCAGTTGAGACAGTGCGTTCGCGCGGGCCACCGCTTCCTTGCCGAGTTTGCCCATGTTCGCGACGAGCGTCCCGACAAGCGAAATGGCTGGGACACGCGAGCTTTCCAGGGTCCCGCCGAAGATTTCAAGCAGCGTCAGCGCTTCCTTGAGCTGGCCGGCATACGCCTCGGCCGTGAAGGCGCGGTACATCGTGCGGGCCGCGTCCGCGACGTTATAGTTGCGATCGAGCAGATCGAACTGGGCTTCATAGGCCTGCAATCGGTCGATCCATTCGCCGGACAGGCCGAACTCGCGGAGCTTGTCCGTGTAAGCCGTATCCGGAGGCGCCTCCTCCAGCGCGGCCGTGGCATCTATCAGCGCCTGCAAACGTTGCTTGGCTTCTTGCCAGAGCGTCTGCAGCCCTTCTATGATTTTCAGGGAACTGTCTTGCTGTACGCGCTTGAGGGCCTCGACGAATTGCGGCGCTTTGGTCGCCAGATAATGGTTGACGTAATCGGTGACATCCTGGTCGGGGTTCGCCAGCCACGTCTTCAGAGCCTCACGTGGCGTCGTTTCGTCTCGCCTCTCGGGCGGTAACCGGCTATGAACCTGCTGGCTCAGCCATTCCACGAACCTGTCGTAGATTACTGTAACCTGATGGCCCGAGGCGACTGGAAGCTGGGATGCCAGATTTGTGGCTCTCGTGCGCAGTCCTTCCACCATGCGCAGCCGCACGCGTTCGCAGGCGGCATAGTAGAATGTCTCCAGGGAAACGCTGACATCCCCGACTCGCCGGGTCTCTCCGGACGCACGTTCAGCGAGATTGCGGCACGGATCGGCATGATAGTCGACCTGAAAGCCCTCGGCCTGCGCGGGGATACCCATACTGAGGCACGCCAGCAGAACGAGCAGGCCCATCGGCCGCCTCATCACGGTCATGCCAAACATCCCGCTCATTCGGGCAGTTCCAGCTCATCGGGATCCGGCATTCCCAGGTCGCCGAAGGGATCGGTTTCAGTCTCGGGCGGCTCGGAGGGCTCGGCCCTCGGGGCCTGCTCCCTTGGCGAGACGGGATCCGCGGCCTCGGGGCGTGAGGGCTCTGCCGGACTTGCGGCCGCGCGCTGGAAATCGGCCGCGACAAAATCGATGCAGGTATCTTTATAGCGGCTGCCCGGGTAGACGCTCCTGATCTCCAGACGGACCCAGCGATAAGCGGCCGGCTCGGGCAGATTGAGGGCCACGGCGCGTTTGCGGTCAGGCAGGCGAACCGTGCCCTTGAGACCGGTGTTCGTGGAGACCCGCAGATCGCGCACGCGCCCGTTCTCGCGGTAGGACTTCGCCGTCTTGCCGTAGCCGTTGGAGATCAGGATTCGCTGAAATGGTGCCCCGCCTTCAATGCGCAGGATGATGGCTTCACCAATGCCCTGCCCGGGAGCGCCCTCGCACCATGCCAGCCGTTGTCCACCCTCGCGGCTGACAAGATTGCGCGGGCCATACTGCCATTCATTCACAGGCGGAAGAACAGAGGTCACGCAGTAATTGAGGGCGCGATAATACGCGCCGCCGGGTTGCCGCCAGCAAGTCTCCGCGGCCGCATCGCGCGCCGAAAGAGCGGTTGCGGCGACAATGACGCTCGAGAGAATGCTCCCAAACAGATGAAACGCGGTTTTTGACATGCGCGGAACGGGATTGCTGCTTCGGTGTGGGTTAAATCCTACCTCCGGGCAACCCGGGAGGATATGACATGGATCAACGCGGGTCATGGCGTAAACGGGACCCGCCATTGCCAGTCCGAATGCATGCGTACTGGCGCGCGGCCTTGACGACCGCTTTGGGGGGGACGAGATCGAACAGCTATTTGCCTTGCCGTGGCGTACGCTCGAGCCGGTGGTGTTGGGCGCATCCGCGTGGGCGTGCTCGCCAGGCGACAGGCGGGAAAAGACGCGTCTATCGCGCGGCGAAATCCCGGATCAGCGACGAAATCCGCTCGCCTTCCAGGTAATGCCCGGCGTGGTCACAGTTGCCCAACAGTTCGAGGCGGGAATCTTCAAGCCGTTCATGGAGTTCGCGGGCCTGCGTGAGCGGCACGAGCGTATCGTTGCGGCACCAGATCAGGAGAGCCGGGGCGGAAATGCGACCCAGCGTTTGCCGCAGGCCGTCACTGTCCGCCGCGAAGAGAGCCCTGCCGGTCCTGATGGTCGCGACATACCCGCCTGGCTCGCGCAATGTACGGGCGCGCAATGCGATCTCTTCGGCAATCGGGAGGTGGCCGAAGGGATAGATCGAGGCGGAACCGATCGCGGAGATAAGGGTCGGCGGCGTCAACCACATAGCTGCTTCCGCAAGATCGGCGACCGGCGCCAGTGTCCTGACGGCCGGCAGGTCCTCGACGGCCAGGGGCGCGCCAATGAGCACCAGCTTGTCCACGAGGTCCGGGGCCTTCACTGCGATCAGCAACGCGAGGGTCCCGCCGGTGGAATCGCCCACGAGAATGACCTTGCGCTGTTCCAGGCGGCGAATGAGCACGATCAGGCGATCGGCTTGCGCGCCAAGACGATAATCCGCATCCAGCGGCTTGTCCGAATCGCCAAAGCCGATCTGCTCCGGCACGATCACGCGGAAATCCCTTTTCAGGAGCGGGGATATGCGCCGCCAACTGAAATGGTTGCCACCAAATCCATGAATGAGGACCACGGGCCGGCCATTGCCCGCGACGCGCACACTCATGCGCTCCACACCGCTCGAGGATACGCTCACGTCGATCAGCTGATTGTGGCTGTCGAAACCCGTGCGAGGCGCGCTTGCACAGCCGGACAGGACCAGCGCGCCAATCAACAGGCAATAAGCCGCAACCCAAGCCCGCCAGCGTTCCCTCGACGCGTGCGCAGAATCTGCCATCATCCGGTTGCCCCGCCACTTACCCCGTCATGGTCATAAGCGTTCGCGGTGCGCGTTGTAAATAACCTCTTCCGCTTGACAGAGAGGCGAATCGACAGGTCATCCGATGTCGTGGCAGCGCTCGGCGTATCCCGGCGGCTGGAACTGTCTGCACCAGCGGCGGCGGGGCATCTTGGCGCCGTCGTCAGGTGTGGTAAAAGGGCGCAATTTCGAGCCACGCCGCATCCAGAAAGCGGCGGGATAATCCGGCAGGCAACTCAGGGGTTGAAAACACTTGGCTGGCGAACCTCGATTCGAAACAGGACCGACGCCAGTCCGCAAATGCCATCTTGTTATGCGGACTGGCGTCGGCCCTGATGATCGAGGCATCGGCGCCAAGGCTGTCGCCGCCGGCCAGCCCTTCCGCAATGCAGCGCGCCAGAACGCTTTCGAAGAGATGCCGGAACAGATCGCTGTCGCGGAACCGGCCGTGGCGGTTCTTGGAAAACGTCGAATGATCGGGGACGTGGCCCTCAAGGCCGAGCCGGCAAAACCAGCGATAGGCGAGATTGAGATGCACCTCCTCGCACAGCCGGCGCTCTGACCGGATCCCCGTGACGTAGCCAATGATCAGCATCC
>CAYFTI010000088.1:0-9381 GCA_964346065.1 uncultured Hyphomicrobiaceae bacterium | reverse complement strand
GCCACATCAGCGAGCCGTAGCCGAACACCCAAAGCTCGCCGCGCAGCGGCGAATGCGGGGCATCCACCGGCATGGCCTAGGCCGACTTCTTGGCGGGTTTGTCGGCGTCTTTCGTCTGCCTGCCATGCCGGCCGAAATCCGGCGCGGCCGTGTCCTGCCCGGATTCAATGACCGAGCGGCGCACCGCGCGCGTGCGGGTGAAAAGCTCTTCCAGCGCCTCGCCGTCGCCCCAGCGGATGGCGCGCTGCAGGCTGGCGAGGTCTTCGGTGAACCGCCCGAGCATCTCCAGCACCGCCTCGCGGTTGTTCATGAAGATGTCGCGCCACATCACCGGGTCGGAGGCGGCGATGCGCGTGAAGTCGCGGAAGCCGGAGGCCGAGAACTTGATGACCTCCTTTTCCGTCACCGTCTCCAGGTCCGAGGCCGTGCCGACGATGTTGTAGGCGATCAGATGCGGCAGATGGCTGGTAATGGCGAGAACGAGATCATGGTGCCCCGGCGTCATGACCTCGACCTCGCTGCCGAGCGCTTCCCAGAACGCCTTGAGGCGGGCGAGCGCATCCGCCTCCGTTTCCGGCAGCGGCGTGAGGATACACCAGCGCCCCTCGAACAACTCGGCAAAGCCGGATTCCGGGCCGGAATATTCGGTGCCCGCGATCGGGTGACCGGGGATGAAATGCACGCCTTCGGGCAGGTGCGGCTTGACCGCGTCGATCACCGAGCATTTGACCGAGCCGGCGTCCGTGATAATCGCGCTGCGTTCCAGCGCCGGGGCCATTTGCTCGGCGAGCGTCCCGAAGGTGCCGACCGGCGTGCAGAGGATGACGAGATCGGCGCCGCGCACGCATTCCGCCGGGTCTTCATGCACGTCATCGACGAAGCCGATACGCAGCGCGGTCTCGCGCGTCTCCGCCGAGCGCGCGGTGCCGCTGACATGCCGGGCCAGCCCGTGGCGCTTGATCGCGTGGCCAAGCGAGGAGCCGATCAGCCCGAGGCCGATCAGCGCGACATGGTCGAAATGCGGTGTCATCGGGTCAGCTTTCCATGAACTCTTCGAGCGCGCGCGCGACGGCGCGATTGTCCTCGTCCCGGCCGATGGAGATCCGCAGCGCGTTGGGCAGGCCGTAGGCGTCCAGCTTGCGCACGATGATACGCCGCGCCTGCAGCCAGGCATCGGCGGCCTCGGCGGTTTTTGCGCCGCTGGCGTCAAAATGCGCCAGCACGAAATTCGCCGCACTCGGCGTCACCGGGATGCCCGCCGTGGTCAGCTTGACCGTCACCCAATCCCGCCACTCGGCGTTATGGGCCACCGCCGCTTCCGTGTGTGTCACATCCTGCACCGAGGCGACCGCCGCCGCCATGCCCGGCCCGGAGACATTGAACGGGCTGCGGATGCGGTTCAGCACCGCCGCGATCTCCGTCGGACAGTACGCCCAGCCGACCCGCGCGCTCGCCAGCCCGTGCAGCTTCGAGAAGGTGCGGGTCATAACCGTGTTCGCCGTCTCGTCGGCCAGCGCCGCGCCGTCGTCAAAATCCGCGCCCGGCGCATATTCGGCATAAGCCCCGTCCAGCACCAGCAGCACATGGCCCGGCAGGTGTGCGCGCAGCCGGCGCACTTCGGCGGCGCTCAGATAGGTGCCGGTCGGGTTGTTCGGGTTGGCGAGGAACACCGCTTTCGTGCGCGGCGTCACAGCGGCGAGGATCGCGTCGACATCGGCGCGGAAATCGCGCTCCGGCGCAACGACAGGCGTCGCCCCGCTGGCCATGATGACGATGCGGTAAACCAGAAATCCATGCGCGGAATAGATCGCCTCGTCGCCCGGCCCAAGATAGGCCTGCGACAGCAGGTGAAACAACTCGTCCGAGCCCGCCCCGCAGACGATCCGCGCGGCATCCAGCCCGTGATGCGCCGCCAGCGTTTCGCGCAGTTCGGTCGCGCCGCCGTCGGGGTAGCGCTCCATGTTCTGCGAATGCGCGCGGAACGCCTCGACCGCTTTCGGACTTGGCCCGAGCGGCGTTTCGTTGGACGACAGCTTGATGACCGGCCCGCCATCCGCCAGCTTGCTCTTGCCCGGCACGTAAGCCGGCACATCCATCAGGCCGGGGCGCGGCTGTGGCGCGGCAGCTTCGGCTTTTTCTTTCAGTTGCATGCTCATGAACCCGTGATAGGTGAGGCGGCCCGATAACACAATGGGCGGAACCCGGCCTCAGCAGTCGGCGTAAGCGCGAAGAACACGGATGAAAGCCTCGCAGGCCGGGATGCTGACCGTCTCATACATCGTGTGGTAGCCCGCTGTGGGAAGCTGCAGGGTCGTCCCGCTCACCAAGCCTTCCGATGAAGCGACGATCCGCCCCAGTTCCGTGCTGCCCAGCGAGCGCGGCGCCTCGCCACGCGCCTGACGTTCGTCGTTGACCCGCTCGATGTAGGCATCCTTGTAGTCGAAGGCGACGCCGTATTCGCGGCTCAGCCCCTCGATGCGCGCGGTAAAGCCCTGATCGAACGGCGCGTTGGCGTCGCGGTGTCGCAGAACGACATGCTGCTGATCGGCCTCCTCCTGCGTGGGATAGGGGCTGGTGTCGAGCACAAGCAATTCGTTGGACGCGCCGCCGAAGCGCCGGAACCACTCCAGCAGATAGCGCCAGCTTCGCCCGGCTTCCTCCTGCGCGGTGAAGAATGCGGTGCCTCGAAAGCCAAGCTCGAAGAGGTGGACGAGAATCGCGACCGTGAGCACGTTGTCGAGTTGCGCGCTGAGATGCCCGTCGCTTACGCTCAGGTTGTCGCGGAACGCGACCGGCGTGCCGGCGACAACATGCTCCAGCCCACGCACCTCGAAGATCAGGTTGGTGCGATACTCGCAGATGTAGGACCGCTTGATTTCCCCCGCGCCGTAATACGCGCCCGACCACGGCTGATATCCGTACACCGGCACATCCGCGAACCGGTCTGCGATGATGAGCATGAGTTCCTCTGACACCGAGTTGCCGAGCAGGTCGGACCGCCCGCCGGCAACGAACGCGGCATATTGAAACTCGTTCGGTCCTGTGCAGATCAGCCCGTGCCGGTCGATATGCGCCGACAGCATGGCCCGGCCCGGCTCGTCGCCCTGCGCAACAAGCACGCCCTCGTACCATGTGACGCGCGCGCCGCGCTCTTCGAGTTCACGCTGCAGCACCCGGAAGAAGGAATGCTCCGCGCCAACCACCGACGGGCTGCGGATCAGACTCTTCAGGACATCGATCAGCCCCGGATCGATCCCGGTCCGGTCGGCCGTGGCGATAGCTTGGTCCATAATGAGGCCTTTCCTCTTTCCGACGCGGCGCCCGAAGCAATCCTTGAACAAGCCAGGCCGAAGGCGCAACACATGGCTGCCCCGCGCAACACGAATTGAAAAAGCGGGAGGTAGCGCTTATCCTCCGCCTCGTGGTGATTTGGCCGGCCGGCTTGCAGCCACGTTAAATAACTCGCTAAAAGGCCGCCGCTCCCGCGACCCGGCCCCTGCGAGACCCCCCGGCCGGTTGTCCTTGGCGCCAGAGCCGGCGTCGCACAGAAGCGGAGCGGACAGCCCATTGCAGACGGATCTTACACCCCCCGAGCATAGCGCGCTCATTCCGGTGAGCGACATCGAGGATTTCGGCGCTGACGAGCCCATCCGGCTCGACTGCGGGCATGACCTCGCGCCGTTCTCTATTGCTTACCAGACTTACGGCGAGTTGAACGCTGCGCGCTCGAACGCGGTGTTGATTTGCCATGCGCTCACGGGTGATCAGTACGCCGCCCACACCCACCCGCTGACCGGCAAGCCGGGCTGGTGGTCGCGCATGATCGGACCGGGCCGGCCGATCGACACCAATGATTACTTTGTCATTTGCACCAACGTCCTCGGCGGCTGCATGGGCTCGACCGGCCCGGCCTCGATCAATCCCGAAACCGGACGGCCCTATGGGCTCGACTTCCCCGTCATCACCATCGGCGACATGGTGACGGCGCAGGTAAAGCTGATCGAACGACTCGGCATTCCGTCGCTGTTCGCGGTCGTGGGCGGCTCCATGGGCGGGATGCAGGTGCTCGAATGGGCGGCGAGCTACCCTGACAAGGTCTTTACAGCCATCCCGATCGCCTGCGCCCCGCGGCACTCCTCGCAGAACATCGCCTTTCACGAGGTCGGGCGCCAGGCGGTGATGGCCGATCCGGACTGGCGCGGCGGTCGCTATCTCGAAGCCGGCGTCACACCGCGCAAGGGTCTGGCGGTCGCGCGCATGGCCGCGCATATCACCTATCTGTCTGATGAGGCGCTGCACCGCAAGTTCGGCCGCAACCTTCAGGACCGGGATTGTGTGGGCTTCGGCTTCGACGCCGATTTCCAGGTGGAGAGCTATCTCCGCCATCAGGGAATGAGCTTCGTCGACCGTTTCGACGCCAACAGCTATCTCTACATCACGCGCGCGATGGATTATTTCGATCTGGCGCAGGATCACGGCGGCCTCGCGAAAGCATTCCGCAATTCGCGCAGCCGGTTCTGTGTGGTCTCGTTCACGAGCGACTGGCTCTACCCCACGCGCGAGAGCCGCGAGATCGTGCAGGCGCTGAACGCGGTCGCGGCGAATGTGAGCTTCGTCGAGATCGAGTCCGACAAGGGGCACGACGCCTTCCTGCTTGATGAGCCGGAACTGTTTGACGCGGTCTCCGGTTTCCTCAATGCCGCCGGCGAGCGCCGGGGGCTGTAGGGAGCGCGAATATGGATGCACGCACACCGGGAGCCGGCAGCCGTGTCGACCACCTTCTCATCGCGGAGATGGTGGAACCCGGCGCGCGCGTGCTCGATATCGGTTGCGATACCGGCGATCTCCTCAAGCTGCTGGAGACAAAGCGGGACGTGGACGGGCGGGGCGTCGAACTGAGCCAGTCCGGCGTGAACTTCTGCGTGGCAAAGGGCCTGTCGGTCGTTCAGGGCGACGCCGATCGCGACCTCGAGAACTATCCCGACCAGGCGTTCGACTACGCGGTCCTGAGCCAGACGCTCCAGGCAACCCACCGGCCCAAATACGTGCTGGAGCAGCTGTTGCGGATCGGACGTTATGCGATCGTGTCATTCCCGAATTTCGGACACTGGCGCATCCGCTTCAAATTTCTGTTCAACGGCCGGATGCCCAAAACCGAAAACCTGCCGGAAGACTGGTACGAAACACCGAATATCCACTTCTGCACGATCAAGGATTTCATCAGCCTGTGCGAGGAGGTGGAAGCGCGCATCGTCAAGCCGGTGGCGCTCAACTCTTACGGCAAGCCACTGCGAATCGGCCTGCCGCTGAGCTGGCAAAACCTGTTCGGCGAGCAGGCGGTGTTCCTGCTGACGCGCAAGTGAACCGCGCAGGCCAAACGCCCTATGCCGCGAGATTGGCCATTGCCGGTCGCGCCACAGCAGCGCGTCCCATCGCGGGGCGCAAGCGCACCTCGGCCGGGCCGATAACACCGTGCAACTCCTTGCGTGCCTCGATGACCAGAACGCCCGACAGCGCGGGCCAGACGCGCCGGCCGAAGCGCTCCCATGCCGGTGCCGAATGCAGAAAGACCCGCCAGCCAACCGGCGGTACGAACACGCAGGGCAGATCGGCCTGGGGCGAGAACATCACGCGTTCAAGTTTTCCGCGCATCTGCGCCGGTGTGTATGGGTGCCCCGCACCGAGCGGCGTGTGGTCGGCTCTCGCCCATAGGCCCGTGCGGTTCGGCACGACCAGGAGCAGGCGGCCCTCGGGGCGGAGCACGCGCCAGAACTCGCGAAGCATGCCTTCGCTGTCCTCGCTCATTTCGAGGCAGTGCACGGCCAACAGACAGTCCATCGACTCGTCGGGCAAAGGCAGGTCCGGTTCATCGAACAGGGCCGCGCGATTGCGCTCATCCTCCGGCCAGTGAATCACGCCCTGCGGGCCCGGCATGAGCGCGATCGTCCGTTCGGCTTCAGCCTTGAGCGCATGCATGTAAGGCGTTGCGTACCCCACGCCGGCCACACGAAGCCCGCGCACATTGTTCCAGCGCGAGCGGATGCGCTGCGCGATCAGGTGGCGCGCGACATGCCCCAACGGCGTGCTGTAAAAGTCGAGCAGAGCCTGCAGGCTTGGACGCATCGACGGCTCACCTCCGTTTAACGGGCCGCAGGATATTCCCGCGAATCGCGCAGCGCAGGGGGATAAGACGTTCGCTTGCGCGCACCAGGCCAGATGTTAGGTTGCGAGTCATCGAAACACGTCGTGCGAGAAGGTTCACACCGATGATTGAAGTTTACCAGTTTCCGTGTCGCTCCGACAATTTCGGCGTGTTGATCCACGACCGGGAATCGAATTTGACGGCGTCCATCGACGCGCCCGAGGCCGGCGCGGTGCGCGATGCGCTGGCGGCGAAGGGCTGGGACCTGACCCACATACTCGTGACGCATCACCATCCGGACCATGTCGCGGGCGTCGGCGCGCTGAAGGCCGAGACATCATGCACCGTAACGGGCCCGGCGAAAGGGCGAATCAGCGGCGTCGACGAGAACCTGGCCGAGGGCGACACCTACGCCTTTGGCAACCACGGCGCCCAGATTCTGGAGACGCCCGGCCACACACTCGATCACATCGTCTACTGGTTCGAGGACGCCGGCCTCCTCTTTGCGGGCGACACGTTGTTTTCGCTCGGTTGCGGGCGCGTGTTCGAGGGAACGCCCGAGCAGATGTGGCGCTCGCTTCAGAAACTGATGCCGCTGCCGCGCGACACCGCGGTCTATTGCGGCCACGAATATACGCTCAACAACGCCGAGTTCGCCCTGACCGTCGAATCAGGCAATGACACGCTCCAGATGCGCGCCGAACAGGTGCGCCGGCTGCGCGCCAAGGACCAGCCGACCCTGCCCACCACTATCGGCCAGGAACTCGACACCAATCCGTTTCTGCGTCCCGATTCGCCGGAAATCCGGGAGACCCTGCGGATGCCCGATGCCTCCGACGAGGCTGTGTGGGCGGAGTTGCGCCGCCGGAAAGACCGGCACTGAGTGCTGGCATCATGTGGATAAGCCCGAACCTATCGGGCGCCTCAAGCTGAGCGCTTGCTCCGCTTCGTCGATTGGCCTTTAATACTGGTCAAGGAAGTCGATTCCGAAGGGGCGCGGGTTTTCGACGGGCCTGTCCAGGCAGAAGATGCGGCATGTCTTCCGGGACGGGCCTCAAGAACCCATCACATTCAATGGTCCGGGGCCGCCCGTAATGGGCGACAAGAGGGCTGTCTCCGGTGCCGTTGACAGGGCATCGGTTGGATAAGGCTCCGGCCGACATGACGGGACGCGGCGCGCCGCCGGCGAAGTGGCGCAAAAGTGGGGTAAAGCTGATGGAAGCGGAGCAAAGGGGGGCCTTCCTCTCCGCGCTTTTTGTCGATTACGATAACGTTTATCTCTCGCTCAAACGCCGAAGCGAAAAGGCGGCCGCTCGCTTTGCGCAAGCGCCGACATATTGGCTTCAGGCAATCGTATCGGGCCGGCTCATACGCCGACACGATGACACGCCGGTCCCGCGCCGCGTGATCGTGAACCGTGTCTATGGCAACCCGGTCCCGCGCCGAACGAGCCGGGAAGCGGCGAACGACCCCAACTCGTTCATCTTCGTGCGCCATCATTTCATCCGGTCGGGCTTCGAGGTGATCGACTGTCCCCCGCTTACGGCCCAGCTCAAGAACGGCTCGGACATCCGCATGGCAATCGACGTGCGCGACATGATCGAGCACCGCACGCGCTTCGACGAATTCATCCTGCTGTCCGGTGATGCGGATTTCACCCCTGTCCTCCACCGTCTGCGCGAATATGACCGGCAAATTGTCATCTACGCGAACGACCATACCGCCCAGCCCTACACCGCATTATGCAACGGCCGGATCGAGGAAAACGATCTCGTTGAGTTCCTGCTGTCCGACGCGCTGCCAGGGCCGGATTTCGAAGATCGGGGCTCGTTGACGAGCGGTACGAAACAGGCCGAGGCCGCACGTGCGGTGGGACACGCCGTCCATCAGGCCCTCGGACACGATCAGGCGGGCGGTTCTGCCGAGACGGGCGGCACTCAGGCGCAGGCGTCATCCGATGAGCCCACCATTCGCGCGCTCATGGACGATTTTCGCCAGATCGGCGCCGAGATTCTCGATCTCGTGGTGAAAGCCGTTCGCGAGGCTGAGAAACCGGTTCCGATCGCCTATCTGGCCAATCGCGCCATGAAGGAACTCGGCCACGCCAAGACAGTCGGAACGAATTGGGCCGGCTGTGGCGGCTTCCGCAACTTCCTCTCGCACAGCCTGCCGGACCATCTTCGACTGACCGATGCGCCGCCCCACTGCGTGTATGATCCCTCGCGCCACCACGTCGAGGGCGCAGCGGAGGACGAACAGCGCCAGAGCGGGCTGCAGCGTACGCCGGAAGCCTCCGCGCCTGCCACCTCGGAGGACAACCGCCTGGCTGATCTGCAGAACTCGATCACCCGCATCTACGAGGCGTCAAAGGCGCCGCCCTTGCCGCCGAGCGAGTATCAACTGCTGTTCAGCCTCATTGCGACCGAACTCAAGGAGCGTGGCTTTCAGTCGGGCCGCACGATCGACGGCGTTCTGGCGCGCGCTGAAGAGAACGGCGTGAGGTTCGCGTACCAGGACGTCTCCTTCGTTGTTGGTGCGCTCGACGACCTGGACCCTCGCCTGGAGAATACGCGTACGCCGGGTGCGATCGCTCGGGCCTATCGTGACATCATTCTGGCCCGCTGCCGCGATGCCCGCCTGGAGTTGACCGACGATGAGCACCAGCTCATCCAGGTCTGGTTCGGCGCGGCACAGTTGGGCAGCAGCGGGGGGTCGGTGTCGGGGCGGACCTCAGACCAGACACCGGATCGGCCGGCGCAATCCTCAGGGAATCGCCCTGCGATTCCGCTGCCGCCGGACTTCGACGATGCCGAAAATCCTGCGGAGCTCCGTGAACAAGAAGGCTTCAGCAGAAGCTTCAAGCGGCATGGCTGATGTCGCCCATTTTCAGCAGAGGCGAGAACCGGTCTTTCGGGTGAATCCCGGGGATGGCGCGGAACGACGCAAGAACCACTCAGGAAGCCGCTCAGCGAGCCGGTTTTCTTTGAAAAGGCGCTGGTCATTCAAGCGGCACAGCCGATGGTTGCCCGGCACGCGCAAGGCGGCCACGAACCCGCTCCAGTCGTGCCGGACTCGCTTCAACTTGAACCGGCCGGGCTGCGTCAGGCCATCATTTGACAGCCTGTTGAAAGCGTGTAACAAGCTCTCCTATTAACGCCGTAAGGGCCCATAGCTCAGCTGGTAGAGCAACTGACTTTTAATCAGTAGGTCGAAGGTTCGAATCCTTCTGGGCTCACCAA
>CAYFTI010000087.1:0-9420 GCA_964346065.1 uncultured Hyphomicrobiaceae bacterium | reverse complement strand
GCACCTCGACGATCTGGCCGAAATCCATGAACACGATGCGGTCGGCGACCTTGCGCGCGAATTCCATCTCATGGGTGACGACCAGCATGGTCATGCCGCTGTTCGCCAGGTCGATCATCACGTCGAGCACCTCGGAGATCATTTCCGGGTCGAGCGCGGAAGTCGGCTCATCGAACAGCATGATTTTCGGCTGCATGCAAAGCGACCGCGCGATGGCCACGCGCTGCTGCTGGCCGCCGGAAAGCTGACCGGGATACTTCAGGGCCTGCTCCGGGATGCGCACGCGCTCCAGGTATTTGTGCGCCGTCTCCTCAGCCTCCTTCTTTGGGACCTTGCGGACCCACACCGGCGCAAGCGTGAGGTTGTCCAGCACCGTTAGATGCGGGAACAGGTTAAAGTGCTGGAACACCATTCCGACTTCCTTGCGGATTTCCTCGATGTTCTTGAGGTCGTCGTTCAACTCGATTCCGTCGACGACGATGGTGCCTTCCTGATGCACCTCCAGCCGGTTGATGCAGCGGATAAGCGTGGACTTGCCCGACCCCGACGGGCCGCAGACCACGATCCGCTCGCCGGTCCCGACATTGAGGTCGATGTCCTTCAGGACGTGGAACTCGCCGAACCACTTGTTCAGCCCGCTCATCTGGATGATGGGCTGGTCCAGCCGGCGCTCGGGGGCGCGGGTGTCGATGGGTTTGCCGGAAGCTTCAGAGAGTGCCATGATCGCGGTTCCTTAGCGTTGGGTTTCCCGATCCAGCTTGCGCTCAATGTACTGAGAATATCGTGACATGCCATAAGTGCACAGGAAGAAAAGGAACGCGACAAAGATGTAAGCCTCGAAGTCGTACCCTTTCCACTCGATCGAGCGGCTTGCTGTCTGGGCCATGTTCAGGAGATCGAGGAGACCGATGATCGACACCAGCGAGGTATCCTTGAACAGCGCGATGAAGGTGTTGACGATGCCGGGGATCGAGATCTTGAGCGCCTGCGGCAGGATAATGAAGATCATCTTCTTCCAATAGCCCAGCCCGAGCGCATCGGCTGCCTCGTACTGGCCGCGCGGCATGGCCTGTAACCCTGCGCGCACCGCTTCAGCGGTATAGGCGGACTGGAATAGCGTGATGCCAACCATTGCCCGTACGATCTTGTTGAAGTCGATGTCGGAGGGGAAGAACAGCGGCAGCATCACCGAGGCCATGAACAGGATCGTGATGAGCGGCGTGCCGCGCCAGAATTCGATAAACACCACCGAGAGCGCGCGGATGATCGGCAGTTGCGAGCGACGTCCGAGCGCCAGAAGAATCCCGATTGGCAGCGCCGCGACGATTCCGACGCTCGCTAGCGTCAGCGTCAGCAAAAAGCCGCCCCACTCTTCGAGGTTGGCCGCTGGCAGGCCAAGCCATGAGCCCTGCACGACCGCGTAGGTCAGAACGGGGAAGGCAATGAGCGTGAACAGTCCCACCTGTGGCTTGAAGGGCGTACGCGGGAAGACCAGCCAGGCGAGCAGCCCGGCGAAGACGGCCATGGCGAGGATAGGGCGCCAGAGCTGATCCGGGTTCGCACCGAAATACAGGCCGAACATGATCTGCGTGAAGCGAACCTTGATGAACGTCCAGCATGCGCCGTCGGGGTTCGCCTCGCAGACCGAGCGGTCCGAGCCGGAGATGTTCGCATCCAGCAGGACCCAGTTCACGATCGGCGGGATGATCACATACAGGATGTAAAGGCTCAGAACGGTGATGATGGTGTTCGTCACCGAGCCGAACAGGTTTTCCCGTGCCCATTGCCAGGGGCCGCTCACGCGCACGGGCGGGGGACGGTCCGCCTTGACCTCGAATGTGTCGGACTGCGCCATGTTAGCGTTCCACCATCTGCACGCTTCTGTTGTACCAGTTCAGGATCGCCGAGGTGCTCAGGCTGAGCGCCTCATAGACAAGGATCGTCATGGCGATGATGATCAGTGCCTGACCAGTCTGATTGAGCGCGATACCGGCCCACACGTTCACCAGTTCGGGGTATCCCACGGCCACCGCGAGCGAGGAGTTCTTGGTCAGGTTCAGATACTGGCTGATCGTGGGCGGCACGATCACGCGCATGGCCTGTGGGATGATAACCAGTCGCAGCATGCGGGTGCGCGGCAGGCCCAGAGAGGAGGCGGCTTCGGTCTGGCCTTTGGGCACAGAAATAATGCCGCCACGCACGTTTTCCGCGATAAAGGCGGCGGTATAGGTTGTCAGCGCAAACCACAACGAGAACAGCGGCAGCGGGACCTCCGTGCCGCCGGAGAGATTGAATCGGCCCAGTTCCGGCACATCGAATGTGACAGGAGACGGGAATATCGCGAAGACGAGCGTGACCAGTCCAATCAGCGTGGCGAGCCCATAAAGCCGGCCCGGCGGGCGTGGTCCTTCGCGGTATTGCTTCGCCTTGGCCCAGCCGTTGAACGCGAAGATGGCCACGACCCCGACGATGACCGCGACTACCAGCGCGTAGGCGCCAAGGTTCTCGCTCAGGATCGGGCGCGGCAGGTAAAGCCCCCGATTGTTGAGAAATATCTCCTCGCCAAGCGTGATGCTCTCGCGCGGGCCCGGGAAAAGCGGCAGGAACACCGCAAAGTTCCAGAACATGATCTGAAGCAGCAGCGGGGTGTTGCGGAATGTCTCGATGTAAGTGGACGCGAACGTCGACAGCAGGAAATTCGGCGACAGCCGCGCGATCCCGACGACGAAGCCGAGGAGGGTGGCCACCACGATCCCCAGAACGCTGACAATGATCGTATTCTGGATGCCGATGAAGAAGACGGTCCAGTATGTCGTTTCGCCAAGCTGATAATCGATGAATGGCGAAAAGCCGATGCTGAACGGCGCGGTATCGGTCAGGAAACCGAAGCCGGTCTGGATGCCGCGTTCATTCAGGTTGGCGACGGTATTCGTAAAGATCGTGTAAAAGGCCCAGATCACGAGGGCCAGAACGGCAATCTGTGCCGCTACCCCGCGGTAAACAGGATTGCGGTAAAACGGAATCCGGCTTTGACGGCTCAAGTCGCGTCCTCAGGCTGCAGACAGGTTTCGCGGGGCAGAGACGTGATGCGCGGCGGCATCCGCACCAGATGCGGGCGCCGCCGGCTATCGTTTTGTTCAGCGGATCGGCGGCGCGTACAGGATGCCGCCGTCGGTCCACAGCGCGTTCACGCTGCCTTCACGCGGAATGCCAAGCGGCGCAACGTTACGCTGGTATAGCTCGTCATAATTGCCGACCTGTTTGATGGCGTTGTAGGCCCAGTCAGGACCGAGGCCGAGGTTCTCGCCCATTGTGCCCTCGACGCCGAGCAGACGGCGCACGTTCGGGTTGTTGCTGTTGGCCTTCATGTCGTCGACGTTTTCAGACGTCACGCCATATTCGTCAGCGTTGATCAGCGCGAACAGCGTCCAGCGGACGATATCGTGCCACTGCGAATCGCCCTGACGTGTCACCGGGCCGAGCGGCTCTTTCGAGATCGTCTCGGGCAGGATGATAGCCCCGTCGGGATCGCTCAGTTCGGTGCGGATCGCGGCGAGCTGGGACTTGTCCGAGGTCAGCACGTCGCAGGAACCGCCGTCGAAGCCCTCGCGGGTCTGGACCGACGAGTCATAAACGACCGGCTCGAATTCCATGTTGTTCACACGGAAATAGTCCGCCAGGTTGAGCTCGGTGGTGGTACCGGCCTGCACGCAGACCTTTGCGCCGCTGAGCTGCATGGCGCTGTCGACGCCCAGATCCTTCTTAACGAGGAAGCCCTGGCCGTCGATGTAGTTGTAGTAGGTGAAGTCGACGCCGAGCGTCGTGTCACGCGTGAGCGTGTCAGTCGTGTTACGCGAGAGGACGTCGATCTCGGCGGAGGTCAGCGCCGTGAAACGCTCTTTCGCGGTCAGGTTGGTGTACTTGACGTTGCTGGCGTCGCCGAAAATCGCGGCCGCGACGGCACGGCAGAAGTCGGCGTCGATGCCGCGCATCTTGCCTTCGTCGTCCGGCGCGGAGAAGCCGGGCAGGCCGCCGTCAACGCCGCACTGCAGATGTCCTCGTTCCTTGACTTCGTCGAGTGTGGCGGCGGATGCCGGCATCACTGACAACGCCAACGCGGCGAACGCGCTGATTGCGAGTCCCAGAGCACGCATCGCAAAACCCCTTTCCGTTTTGATCTAGAATGAGCGTGTTACTCAGTATCGACAGCACTTTTCGTGCCGGAGCCCGAAGCTAGCAAGAATCATTGTTTGAGAACAAGTCTCTTGCGTCTCGTTCTTACGTCGCAATCCGCCTCATGAGAAATTTTGCTTTCTCTTGTCGCAGCTCGGCGAAACGATCTAACTTAACGCCACCAGCTTTGGGCGTGTCTCTTGCGCTTAACGGCTCAGCTTGTCTGGATTCCAAGTCCGGTCAGCGGCATCATGCCGGGGGCACTTGCCTGCGCCGCAGTCACGAGGCGTCAAATCTGGGCATCATGGAGGGCTAAGCGATGAAGATGCGGGCCGCCGTTTTACACGAGCGTGAAAAGCCGCGCCCCTACGCGCAAAGCCGGCCGCTGAGGATCGAGACGGTCGATCTTGCTCCGCCGGGCGATGGTGAGCTGTGCGTGCGCATCCGGGCGGCGGGCTTGTGCCATTCGGACCTGTCGACGATCAACGGCGACAGGCCGCGGCCTGTTCCGATGGTGCTCGGCCACGAAGCTGCGGCGGAGGTGGTGGAGACCGGGGCAGGGGTCGAAGACCTGAAACCCGGCGACCGTGTTGTGCTCGTCTTCGTGCCGAGCTGCGGGCGTTGCGTGCCGTGCGCGGAAGGGCGGCCGGCGCTTTGTGAGCCAGCCGCGCAGGCCAACGCGGCGGGAACGCTGCTTGGCGGCGCGCGCCGGCTGAGCCTCGACGGCGCGCAGCTCCATCATCATATCGGCGTATCCTGTTTCGCCGAATATGCCGTCGTCGCGCGGGAATCCGCTATCAAGGTCGATGACGATCTCGACTTCGCCGAGGCGGCTCTGTTCGGGTGCGCAGTTATTACCGGCGCCGGGGCGGTCGTGAACACCGCGAAGGTGCCAGCAGGGTCATCGGTGGCGATCGTCGGACTCGGCGGCGTCGGCCTCATGGCGTTGCTCGCGGCGAAACTGTCGGGCTGTGCGGACGTGGTAGCGATCGACCTGGAAGAGACCAAACTGAACACGGCGGCGCAGCTCGGGGCCACCCACACATTCAATGCGGCTGATCCGGCCTGCGCCGACAAGGTGCGCGCGGCAACCGGCGGGGGCGTCGATTTCGGCTTCGAGATGGCCGGCGTGGTCCCGGCGCTGGAGATGGCGTTCCAGACGACGCGGCGGGGCGGGACGACGGTGACGGCCAGCCTGCCCAACCCGGCGGACCGCATGCCTTTGCCGGCGGCTCAGCTTGTCGCCGAGGAGCGCACGTTCAGGGGCAGCTATATCGGAAGCTGTGCGCCGATTCGCGATGTGCCACGCTTCATCCGCTTGTATCGCGAGGGGCTGCTGCCGGTGGATCGCTTGTTGAGCGAGCGGATTTCGCTCGATGACCTCAACACGGCGTTCGATCGCCTTGCCGATGGTCAGACGGTGCGGCAGGTCCTGATTTTCTAGAGACTTGCGTTCACCAGCCCTGTCGGACCGTGCAACTGCGCCATGCTGGCGCCGTACCGGCAAATGTCGGCGTGCGCAGGGTCGCCGCGCGCTCGCGCCAGTGTATACCGCGTCGGGCAAGTCTGTTCTTTCGTTCACAATCTCCTGACGATCTTTTTTTCCCAAGTAATTCGGCATCTTAGGTCTTCCATCATCGAGGGACCTAAAATATAGTCTCTTGCGGTTGCGCGATGTCCCTACCAGAGGAGTGGCTTATTTCCTAGAAAGTGGGACGAGGCGTCCGGCAAAGCCGCAATTGCCACACGAATACTCGTCCGAGAGGTGAATTCTTGCCTGCCGTATCAAAGTCGTACTCACCGCTGCAGAAAGCTTTCGCTGTTCTCGACATTCTGGCGAACCAAGGCCGGCCCATGAGCGCCCCCGACATTGGCGCGCAGCTAGGGCTGAGCCGGCAGACCGTGCACCGGTTGCTGAACCAGCTCGAAGAGATCGGTATGGTGCGCCGCGACGTGCTGCGTGAGCGCTTCGAGACTGGACCGGCGCTGACCGACCTCGGCTTGCGCGCGCAGATCGGGAGCCAGAAGTCCCAGCTGCGACGCGCGGTCATGAAACAGGTGG
This sequence comes from uncultured Hyphomicrobiaceae bacterium, assembly GCA_964346065.1. GTDB lineage: Bacteria > Pseudomonadota > Alphaproteobacteria > Rhizobiales > Rhodomicrobiaceae > Dichotomicrobium. The sequence continues at coordinate 3,185 of CAYFTI010000087.1, read as the reverse complement.
TGGCGCAGGCGAATGAGAGCTGCAATCTCGCCGTGCTCGACGGGCACGAGGTCGTGTTCATCGACCGCATCGAATGTGACTGGCCGTTGCGGCACCAGATCGAGGTCGGTAGCCGAATGCAGGCCCATTGCACCGCCATTGGCAAGGTGATCCTGGCGAACCTGGCGCAGAGGACGCTCAATCAGTTATTGTCCGTGGTCGATCTCGAACGGATGACGGGCAATACCATCACCCATCCCGATGGCTTGCAAGAGCACCTCGCGGAGGTGCGTGCCCATGGCTACGCCATCAATGATGAGGAAAACCTGGTCGGCGTGTTCGCCGTTGCCGTGCCGGTTTGGGATCGCTTTGGAAGCGTCGTGGCGGGTCTTGCCGTGCATGGGCCGAAGGCCCGGCTTTCAGAGAAGCGGGCGGGCGCCCTCGTTCCGGTGTTGAGCGATGCGGCAAAAGCAATTGGTGATCAATTGCTGAACGAAGCGTTGGACTAGCCGGCGCCCTGCCGGGAACCATCCGGCATTCTGGCTGATCGCGCGTTGCGCACGAGGGTTTCGATCGCACTCAACACTGTATCCGGCGCGACATGATGCGGCATGTGGCCGACGCCATTCAGGACTTCCAGATCGGCCTCCGGCACTTTCGCCACCAGAGGCGGCGTGTGCAGGTCGGTATAGATCACATTGTCCTGATCGCCGGTCAGCGCGATCAATGGTGCCTTGATGCGGGGATATTGCGGCGCCATTTCGCGCACGATCGGCTTGAGGCGCGTGAGATCGGCGGCGTTGGCGAGGAACGTGGACGGACGGCTGTAAAGCGCGGTGGCGGCAGCCGTACGGTAATCCTCAGGCGGCGCGTTCGGTCGGAACACATTGCGGATGCCCGCCTCGGCGCGGACCAGATAGCCAGGGGCGACCAGCGTCCAGGCGAACAGTCGGCCCAGCATCGGCAGCGATGCCGCTTCATGCTCCCAGCCCACGCCGCCCGGCCACGGGTGCGAAACCCCAGAGAGAAAGAGAATTCCGCCCGTGTCCTCGGGGAACTCCAGCGCGTAGGCCAGCGCCAGCGCGCCCGCCCAGGAATGCGCGACGAGGATCGGCCGCTCCAGCCCGAGTTGGCGGAACACCTGCCTGCACTGCCGGGCTTGCACCCGCGGGTCGTATCCCGCCGGGGTGCGTCGCGTGCTCCAGCCGTGGCCGGGCCGGTCGAGCGCGACGGCGTGGTAACGCGCGGCGACATCATCGAAGATCGAAGCGGTCCATTCGCGCAGGTTACTGCTCGCGCCATGGATCAGTACCACGGGCGTGCCGTGGCCGGCCTCGATAACGTGCATCTCGTCTTCGCCCGCGCGCACGAGCCGCCCAATCGGTGGATAGCGCTGTTCGACGCGTTTTCGATGCCAGTTGGTAAACAGCAACAGTCCCGCCATGGCGGCTGCCAGCGTCAGCGCGAGCCAGAGCCAAATCGTCAAGCGTCCCCCCATTTTGCTCGATTCTGTCCAGGCTCTCCGGATATGGGGATCGCGCTCGGGAATCCAGCGGCGCGAGGCCGCAGCGGGTGACCTCTGATCGCCGATGCCGCCCTCGCCCCGACCGCAGTACCGCCTGAGCGGCCCCGCGTAAAACGTCTGACACAATCGCGGCCGCCGCATTGCGACGCGTCTAGCGGTCCGCGATCTTGCGAGGATGGAGCCCCCGCAAGAGGCGAGGAGACAAATGGGCCACCACGCCAACATGCCACAGATCGCCGCGTTCGCCGGCCTGTTCGACGAGCAACAGGCGCAGGCGCTGGACGCCTTGCTGCCCACACTGACACAGGAACAGACTCTCTGGCTGAGCGGGTTTCTCGCGGGGCTGAACCGGCAGGGCGTTGCGACTGCGCCCGCCGCTGCGCCGACCACGGGCGCGCCCGCGTCTGGCCCGAACATCACCGTGCTCTACGCGAGCGAGACCGGCAACGCCGCGGGCGTCGCCAAGCAGGCCGCCGAACGCTTTACGGCTGCCGGGCTGGATGCGCGTGCGGTGAGCGTGGCCGATTACAAACAGCGCGACCTGAAGAGCGAAACGCATGTCGTCATGGTCGCCGCGACGCATGGCGAGGGCGACCCGCCGGAGCCGGCGGCCGGCTTTTTCGAGTTCCTGCAAGGCCGCAAGGCGCCAAAGCTCGAGGGCGTGAAGTTCGCCGTGCTGTCGCTGGGCGATACAAGCTATGTGCATTTCTGCGAAGCGGGCAAGGTTCTGGACCGGCGCTTTGAAGAGCTGGGCGCGGAGCGCATCGCCGAGCGCGTCGATTGCGATGTCGATTATGAGGATGCGGCGGAGGAGTGGATCGCGCGGCTGAGCGAGATGCTCGCGGCAGACGCCCCCGCGCAGGCGGCCGAAGCCGCGACCGCCGCGCCATCCGGGCTGGCCGCGTTCGGCCTCGCACCCGCGACGGCGCCTGCCCCGGAAAAGCCGGTCTACACCCGCAAGAACCCGTATGAGGCTGAGGTGCTCGACAGTATCCCGCTGAACGGGCGCTATTCCGACAAACAGACGCAGCATATCGAGCTGTCGCTGGACGGCTCCGGTATCAGCTTTCAGCCGGGCGACAGCCTCGGCGTACTCGCCAGCAATGACAACGCGCTGGTCGATGAAATCGTCGAGGCGCTCGGCTTCGCGCCGGATGCGCCGGTTAAGGCGAACGGCGTGGACAAGCCAGTGGCCGAGGCGCTGCGCGATGATCTCGAACTCACAATGCTCACGCCGGGCTTCCTGAAGGCTTATGCCGAGGCGAGCGGCGCGGAGGAGCTGGCCGATCTGACGCGCGAAGGCAATGAGGCGGCGCTGCACACCTTCCTCAAGGAGCATCAGGTCGCCGATGTCGTTGCGCGATGGCCCGCGCCGGGCCTTGACGCTGCGACCTTCGCCGGGATGCTGCGCAAGCTCCAGCCGCGGCTTTATTCCATCGCTTCCAGCCAGGCGGCGGCGCCAGACGAGGTGCATCTGACCGTCGGCGTGACGCGCACCACGCCACGGGGCCGCGCGCGCAATGGCGTCGCCAGCACCTTCCTCGCCGACCGCCGCGCGCCCGGCGATTCCATCCGCGTTTATGTCAGCGAGAACGAGAACTTTCGCCTGCCCGAAGCCCCGGACACGCCGCTCATCATGATCGGGCCGGGCACCGGCGTCGCGCCGTTCCGCGCCTTCATG
>CAYFTI010000086.1:0-9465 GCA_964346065.1 uncultured Hyphomicrobiaceae bacterium | reverse complement strand
CGCCGGGCTGCATGATCTTGAAGTGGATATGCGGCGTGCGCCCGGAATAGCCCGCTGGCTTGATGGTGCGGAACACGTAGCGGCCTTCCGCATCCGTTTCCACACGCCCGCGCCCCTGGAAGCCGGAATCGGCCTTTCGCCGGCCGCGCTCATCCCACGGGTGGTGATAGACGCCGTCCGCGTCGCACTGCCAGATCTCGACGACCGCGCCCTCGATCGGCTGGCCGCTGCGATCCATGACGCGCCCGCGCAAGTGCAGAACCGTGCCCATCGCCTTCGCGTCCTCGCCCTTCACCAGCACGAGATCGTTGTCGATGTCGCCCAGCCACTCCGGCGGGTAGAACGGTCCCTCAGTCTGGCCTGGTGTCGGCGTAAGGTCTGTCTTGGTTGCGGCGCGCACGGCACCGAATCTGCCTGAAAAGGCCGCGCCGGTCGCGGCGGCAAGACCGGCCAGCGCGGCGCGGCGACCCATGGGTTTGCGGAAGCGGAACATGGTGCGAATGACTCCAGCCGGGAGGTTCAGGCGCCGCCTGAGGCGGTCTGCGCGTGCGCCGGATCATGCGCCAAAAGCAACCCGTCTTCAAGTTGAACGACCCGATCCATGCGCTGGGCCAGTTCCAGGTTATGCGTTGCAATGATGGCCGCCAGCCCGGCCTTGCGGACGAACTGCAGGAGCTGCTGGAACACACGCTCGGCTGTCGGCGGATCGAGGTTGCCGGTCGGCTCGTCGGCCAGCAGCAGCTTGGGCGCATTGGCCACGGCCCGCGCGATGGCAACGCGCTGCTGTTCACCGCCCGAAAGCTCGGCCGGGCGGTGGTCGGCCCGGTCCGCCAGCCCGAAGATCTTGAGAAGATCGCACGCCCGGCGCTCGGCTTCCTTGCGCTCCAGCCCGGCAATGCGCTGCGGCAGGACGACGTTTTCCAGCGCCGAGAATTCCACCAGCAAGTGATGGAACTGGTAAATGAAACCGACCTCCGAGCGGCGCACGCGCGTGCGCGCGGCATCATCCAGCGCCCCGCACTCCTCACCGCCGATCACAACGGAGCCACTGTCCGGGCGCTCCAGCAGGCCAAGGATGTGCAGAAGCGTCGACTTGCCCGCGCCAGAGGGCCCGACAAGCGCGACGGTCTGGCCCGGCCAGATTTCAAGATTGGCGCCGCGCAGCACGTTGATCTCGCGCGGCCCCTGCATGAAGCTGCGATGAAGTCCGGTGGCCGTCAGGGCCGCTCGTGTTATCCGCTGCTCCAACGATCTCTCACTCATACCGCAGGGCGTCGACAGGGTCGAGACGGGCTGCGCGCCAGGATGGGTAAAGCGTCGCCAGTACCGACAGCGACAGCGCCATGATCACCACGGTCGCCACCTCCCACACATCCATATCAGCCGGCAGCCGCGACAGGAAATAGACATCCGGCGAGAACAGATCCGTGTTCGTTGCGTAGGCAATGAATTCGCGGATGCTCTCGACGTTCAGGCAGACAAGAACGCCCAGCGCCAGGCCGGCCAATGTTCCCACCACCCCGATGCTCGCACCGGTTATGAAGAACACGCGCATGATGGACCCGCGCGTCGCGCCCATCGTCCGCAGGATGGCGATGCTGCTGCTCTTGTCCTTCACCAGCATGATGAGTCCGGAAATGATGTTGAGCGCCGCGACGAGCACAATCAGAGTCAGGATCAGGAACATGACGTTCCGCTCGACCTTGAGCGTGTTGTAAAACGTGGCGTTGCGCTCGCGCCAGTCCGACATGACCAGGTTCGGCGGCAACATCGCGGCAAGCTCGGGCCGCGCTGCATTGACGGCGTCGGGGTTGTCCAGCATCAGTTCCAGCGCCGTGACCGCTTCGGGGCTGTTGAAAAAAGCCTGCGCGTGCTTCAGCGGCAGGAAGGCGATGGTCTCGTCGTACTGGCTCATGCCGATCTCGAAGATCGCCGCGACCGGATAGCGCTGGATGCGCGGCGCCGTGCCGAACGGCGTTTGCGACCCGCGCGGCGAAACGAGCGTGATACCGTCGCCCACCCGCACGCCCAGCGCGTTGGCAAGCCGGGTGCCAAGCACGATGCCGCGCTTGTCGCCGAAGCCGTCGAGGGTGCCGAAATAGATGTTGTTACCGACCGCCTCCAGGCTCTTCAGGTCGTTTTCGCGGATGCCGCGGACGATCACGCCGCGCGCGGACTCGGCCGCCGAGATCATCACTTGCCCTTCGACCAGCGGAATGGCCTTTCGGACCTGCTCGACTTCGCGAAGGCGCTTCGCCACTTCGTTGTAGTTCTTGAAGTCGCCGCCGATGGGGCGCACCAGCATGTGGCCGTTCAGGCCGAGGATCTTGTCGAACAGCTCATTGCGAAAGCCGTTCATGACCGCCATGACGATGATCAGTGTCGCCACGCCGAGCATGATGCCGATGAAGGAGAAGCCGGCGATGACCGAGATGAACCCTTCCTTGCGCCGCGCACGCAGGTAGCGCAGCGCCAGCATCCATTCAAAGCCGGAGAAAGCCCCGCTATCCTGTCCGCGCGCCATTTGGCTCCCCTAATCGAGTTGGATCGGGCGCGGCGCCCCGGCGGGGCGTTTGGCGACAAGCATGTTAACTGCCTCTTCCGGGCTCATCTTGGTCCGCTCATCCGTGGCGCGGCGCTTGACCTCAACCTCGCCGGATTGCAGACCCTTCGGCCCCACGATCACCTGCCATGGCAGGCCGAGAAGGTCCATGGAGGCAAATTTCGCGCCGGCGCGCTCGTCCGTGTCGTCGTAGAGCACGTCCAGACCCGCATTGCTCAGCTTGGCGTACAGATCCTCGCAGGCCGCATCGGTCTCCGCGTCACCGACCTTCAAGTTGATCAGCCCCGCGTAAAACGGTGCGACGGTATCGGGCCAGACGATTCCGGCTTCATCATGGCTGGCCTCGATGATCGCGGCGGGAAGGCGCGACACCCCGATGCCGTAGGAGCCGGAATGCAGGGTGATCCAGTCGCCGTCCGGCCCCTGCACCCGGCATTTCATCGGGGCGGAATACTTGGTGCCGAAATAGAAGATGTGGCCGATCTCGATGCCGCGCGCGCTGACCTGTTTGTCCTCTGGCACTTCGCGGGCGAACTGATCCGGGTCATGCATGTCGCTGGTCGCGGCGTACTTGCTCAGCCATTCATCCACGATCAACGAGAGGTCACTGTCGTAATCGACATCGCTGGGCGCGGGCGTCTCGACCAGATCGCGATGGCAGAAGACCTCGCTCTCGCCCGTTTCGGCCAGGATGATGAATTCGTGGCTCAGGTCGCCGCCGATCGGCCCGGTCTCCGCGGCCATCGGGATTGAGGTCAGCCCCATCCGCTCAAATGTGCGAAGGTACGAAACGAACATGCGGTTATAGGACCTGCGCGCATCTTCTGCGGTGAGATCGAAGGAATAACCGTCCTTCATCAGGAATTCCCGCCCGCGCATGACACCGAAACGGGGCCGCACCTCGTCGCGAAATTTCCACTGGATGTGATAAAGGATGCGCGGCACGTCCCGGTAGGACTTGACCGAGTCGCGGAAGACCTCGGTAATCTGCTCCTCGTTGGTCGGGCCGAACAGCATGTCCCGCCCGTGCCGGTCCTCGATGCGCAGCATCTCCTGACCGTAATCATCATAGCGCCCGCTTTCGCGCCAGATATCCGCGAGCTGGATGGTTGGCATCAAAAGCTCGAGCGCGCCGGCGCGGTCCTGCTCCTCGCGCACGATCTGCTCGATCTTCTTCATGACGCGAAAGCCGAAAGGCAGCCAGACATAGATGCCCGCGCTGGCCTGACGGATCATCCCGGCGCGCAGCATGAGCCGGTGCGACACGATCTCGGCTTCCTTGGGATCATCGCGCAGGATCGGCAGGAAATAGCGGCTCAATCTCATTTCGGCGTCCTGAACCTGAAACTTGCGCACCCCTTGTGCGCGTAACGCTCGTTGTCAGCGGCATAACCGACTACGGCGCCCAGCGCAATGGCGCCCGCTCCGATGTCGACCGCCCGGCTTTTGGCGAAAGTGCGCCCCATCTTCAACGAATTGCCCATTGATTGCGCATCATCGTCAGGAAATGATGACAAAGTGCGCAGGTTCGGCTATCGTCCCACGTGCGGTTATGACGCCGTCCCAACGTATCTGTCACGGAGCGTGATGCATGCTTTCTGGTGTCACATGCGCCCGGGTCTGGGGAGGAACGCTCTAAAACTCGAAGAAATCCGGTCAACCGGAAGCCGTGCCGCGCAGGACTGAGCAATGATAAGGGCGGATAAACGCCCATGTTGACTGATACTCGTAAGTCTTGGCTCAAGACGGGCAAGGTCTCAGCACCTTGCCTTTTTTGTTTACTCGAAGCGCTCGTATTTCGGCAGGAACGGGATGCTGTCCAGCGGGATCAGCCGGAATTCCACCACCGCATAAATCGGCGCGAAGATCACCGCGGCCACCACGGTCGTAATGGCGAACTTGCGCCAGATACGTGGAAACGAGGGCGCGGCTGGCTCGGAGCCCTCGACGACTTCGCCCTGCTCTTCCTGCGAGCGCACGCCGAACGGCAGCACAATGAACAGGACCATCCACCAGCAGATCAGATAGACCGCGATTGCGAAAGGCAGGCTCATTCTCGCCTCCTCATCTTTCGCGGCGCGCATGCCATGGTCTCAGGCCTGTTCCAACTCGATCAGCGTTCCACAGAAATCCTTGGGGTGGAGGAACAGGACAGGCTTGCCGTGCGCGCCGATTTTGGGTTCGCCGTCACCGAGAACGCGCGCCCCTTCTTCATGGAGCTTGTCGCGCGCAGCGTGGATATCGGCCACTTCGTAGCAGATATGATGGATGCCGCCCTCGGCGTTCTTCTCCAAGAACTTGGCGATCGGTGACCCCTCTCCCAAGGGTTCCAGTAACTCGATCTTGGTGTTCGGCAACTCGATAAAGATGGTGCTGACGCCGTGGTCCGGCTGCTCAACCAGTTCGGACACGGACGCACCCAGCGTATCGCGGTACATCCGGGCCGCAGCACGGGCGTCGGGTACCGCAATGGCGACATGGTTGAGACGTCCAAGCACCTTTTGCCTCCAGCATCTGTCCTGAATGCGGGTAGGATACGTGCCCGGCTTACACCATGGCAACGCGAACCGTACACAGCGGCTTCTTGCCCCACGCCGAGTTGATCGCACCGCGTACCGACCGCCGCACCGCCTCGCCGACGAGCTTCGGGTCCTTCCGCCGGGGCCGGGGAATGCTGTCGAAGGCGCCGAACACGGCGCGCTCCGCGATTTCGTCGAATGACTGGCCGTTTTCGTCGAGAGCGGGGATGCCGTGCATGATCGTGTGTGGATCTGCGGCCATCTCGCCCTGCCGGGTCACGACGAGAAAGACCGTGACCGCGCCCGCGAAGCTGAGCTTGCGCCGCTCGCGCAAGGGGCTGTCCTCCTCGCGCAGCAGCAGCGCACCGTCACGCAGCATGCGCCCTGCGGGTACGTCGTCGATGACTTCAGCGGTCCGGGGATACAGACGCGCCATGATCCCGTTGCGCACGCCGCGCAAGACGTTCAGGCCCTCTTCCTTCGCCAGCTTGAGATGCTCGTAGACGTGCCGGTCTTCGCCGTGCATCGGCACGACCACGCCCGGGCGCGTCCATTGATACATCTGGCGAAGTTCGCCGCGCCGGGCATGGCCCGAGGAGTGGATCGGGCCATCGGGATGCTCCAGGATCACCTCGACGCCCATGCGCGCCAGCTTGTTCTGAACCTCGTGAACCGCGTCCTCGTTGCCGGGGATCGTGCGGCTGGAGTAGATCACCCAGTCCCCGCGCGAGAGGGTGACGTTCGGGTGATCGTCATCGGCAATGCGCGCGAGTGCCGCGCGTGGCTCGCCCTGGCTGCCGGTGCACAGCGCCAACACCTTTTCCGGCGGCAGATAGCCGTACTCGTCCTCGCTGAGATACGGCAGATGCGCTGGCCAGTAGCCGTTTTCTTCGGCGGCTTCGATGATCCGGCGCATCGACCGCCCCACGATGACGAGGTGACGGTCCGCGGCCCTGGCGGCCTCCGCAACCGCGATCAGCCGCGCGACGTTGGAGGCGAAGGTGGTGAAGGCGACCCGTTGCGGTGCCTCGGCCACGAGCTTTTTCAGCGTGTCGGCAACAACGCCTTCGGAATAGGTCATGCCTTCGGTCACGGCATTGGTGCTGTCGCAAATAAGCGCGTCGATGCCTTCGGTGCCCAGTTCCGTCAGGCGGGCCACATTGGTCGGCTTGCCGAGGCCGGGCTCGGCGTCGAGCTTCCAGTCCGCGGTATGGACAACCAGCCCGCCGCCGGCACGGATCGCCAGCGCGTTCGTCTCGGGGATCGAATGAGCCATGTTGATGAATTCGACGGTGAACGGGCCGATCTCCAGCGTGGCCTCATACGGCACCTCTATCAGTTCGACCTGATTGCCCCAGTCGATCTGCGCCAGCTTGCCACGTAACAGGGTCAGCGCGAACTTCGTCCCGTAAACGGGCACGCGCAAACGCGGCCACAACTCGACCACCGCGCCGAAATGGTCCTCATGCGCGTGCGTCAGCACAATCCCGGCGAGATTGCGCTCGGACTCGATGAAGGTCGTATCAGGCGTGATGATCTCTATGCCCGGCTCGACCGTCTTCGGGAAGGTCACGCCGCAATCGACCATGAGCCATGTCCGGTCATCAGACGGCCCGATGCCGTAGAGATACATGTTCATGCCGATTTCGCCGATGCCACCGAGCGGCAGGAAGACCAGTTCGTTCGTATCGTTGTTATTCATGGTGTGCCGCTTTTGTGTTGGCATCCGTCTCGGTCCAGCCGATCGCGACATCGCCGGCCGTGATCAGCCGCTCGCCGCTACCGACGTCGAGACGCAGAGCGCCTGTTTCATCCAGCCCTGCGAACCGCCCCTCGATCCGGCGGTTGCCGAGGTTCACGGAGATCGGCGCACCCAGCGGGTCGGCATGGCGGAGCCAGGCGCTGCGGACTTCGCCGAAGCCGGTCCCGTCGGCCCAGACCGCCAGCCAGCGCGCGGTTGCGCAGGCCAGCGCATTCAGCGTGTCTCTCGCCGCCGGCGCGCAGTCGTATGCGCGTAGACACACCGTTGCACGCCCGACGTTGGCCGGTGCTGCTATCAGGTTCACGCCGGTCCCCATGACGATCGCCCGTCTCCCGTGATCTATCACCGCACTCTCGATCAGGACGCCACCGAGCTTGGCACCATCCAGCATGATGTCGTTCGGCCATTTCAGCCGCAGCCGATCGCCGAGAGCCGTATCGCCCGCGACAGCCGCGATGGCGTCGCGCGCCGCCAGCCCCGCCACGAGAGGGAGTCCGCCGATGGCGTGCCCCGGTGCTTCGCAGTGCAATATCATGCTCGCATAGAGATTGCCCTCCGGCGAGTCCCAGTCACGTCCAAGCCGTCCACGGCCCTTCGTCTGCCGTCCGGCCCAGATCCACAAGGGAGCCTGCACGCCGCGGGCGGCGAGTTTCATCGCGTGCGCGTTGGTTGAGGGCGTGTCGGGCAGATAGACCGCGCGATGCCCGCAGGACAAGGTCATGGCGTCGTGCGTCTCAAACATCAGTTCAGCAGCGCTTTTGCCGCGGCCTCGGCGGCGGCCACCAGCGGACCCGGCGCCAGGAAGAACAGCAGCGTGAACGCGCTGGTGACGCCAAGCACGAAGCCTGGGCCGCGGTCCAGCGGCTCGAAAGCATCGGCCGGCTCGTCGAAATACATGACCTTGACGATGCGAAGGTAATAGAAGGCCGCGATCACCGAGGCGACCACGCCGATCACCGCCAGCCAGGCAAGCCCTGCATTCACCGCCGCTGCGAAGACGTAGAACTTGGCGAAGAAGCCGGCGAGCGGCGGGATTCCGGCCATCGAGAACATCAGCATGGCAAGCAGGAACGCCACCATCGGCTGATTTCTGGACAGCCCGGCCAGCTGGTCGATGCCCTCGACCATACCTTCGGACCGGCGCATCGACAGGATGCACGCGAAGGTGCCAAGCGTCATCGCCACATAGATCGCGAGGTAAACGAGCACCGCCTGCGTGCCCTGCTGGCTGCTGGCGGACAGGCCCACGAGGATGTAGCCGACATGGCCGATGGAACTGTAGGCCATCAGCCGCTTGATATTGTTCTGGCCGATTGCCGCAAATGCGCCAAGCGCCATCGAGGCGATGGACACCGCTATGACGATCTGCTGCCATTCCGCGGCAAGGGCGGGAACCGCGCTCATCAGCACGCGCACGAGCAGGCCCACAGCCGCCGCCTTGGCCGCTGCGGCAAACAGCGCTGTCGCCGGTGTCGGCGCGCCCTCGTACACGTCGGGTGTCCACATGTGGAAAGGCACGGCGGAGACCTTGAAGGCCAGCCCCGTCAGCACGAAAACCAGCCCGAAAATCAGCCCCAGAACCGGGCCCGAAGCCTGCGCGCTCGCTGCGATCGCCTCGAAGGAGGTGTTCCCGGTGAAACCATAGATCAGCGACGCCCCGTAAAGCAGGAAGCCGGAGGACAACGCACCGAGCACGAAATACTTCAGCCCAGCCTCGCTAGAGCGCAGGGAATCCCGCCGGATGGCGGCGATGACGTAAAGCGACAGGCTCTGCAATTCCAGGGCCAGGTAAAGCGAAATCAGGTCGTTCGCAGACAGCATCAGCATCATGCCGGTGGTCGAAAGGAGCACCAGCACCGGATATTCCGCGATGTCGAGCTTTGCGCCGCGCAAGTAGTCCTGCGACATCGTCAGCGCGAGCGCCGAGGCGAGCAGCACGAGGACCTTCATGAACCGCGCGAAGCCATCGGCGATGAAGGCGCGGTTGAGCAGCGTGACCGGTTCGGACGGCTGAGAGAGTAGCAGCACCGCCGCAATGAGCAGCGCGCCGACGCTGGCCCCCGTCACCAGGCGGGTCGTCTCGCGCGTGAACACGGAGAACATCAGCAGGACGACCGCGGCGATCAGCAGGAACGCCTCGGGCGCAATCGCCTGGTAGGCGCCAAGGAACGCGGTTAACTGTTCCACGGGCCGAAAGCCTCCTTATTGGGCCGCAGCGATGTCCGCCTGCTCGGCGGCAGCCAGCGCGGCATTATAGTTTTCGACCAGATTCGCGACCGACGCGCTCGTGACATCCAGCAGCGGCGCGGGATAGAAGCCGAACAGGATCGTCAGGATCACCAGCGGCAGCAGAATCGCGGCTTCGCGCGGGCTCATGTCGGTGATCGCGCGCAAACTCGGCTTTTCCAGCACGCCGAAAATGATCCGCCGGTAGAGCCACAGCGCATAGACCGCCGACAGGATCACGCCGATAGCCGCGAACAGAGCCAGCCAGGTGTTGATCCGGAAGGCGCCCGTGAGCGCCAGGAACTCGCCGACAAACCCGCTGGTGCCCGGCAGTCCGACATTGGCCATCGTGAACACCATGAAGCAGAAGGCATATAGCGGCATCCGGTCCGCCA
>CAYFTI010000085.1:0-9494 GCA_964346065.1 uncultured Hyphomicrobiaceae bacterium | reverse complement strand
CCATTTCGCGGTATGGTTTACCGCCATTAACCATGATTCTCTGAACTTCAGAAAAAAGCGGATCGCGCCCTTGATTTCAGCTGTCGAAAATGCGCATCTGCTCTCCTACAACCTTGCAGGGCTGTTGGAAGCGGTTCACGATGGTCAAGCCAACAGCCGACGCGCGGTAAAGGCCTCGGTTTTCGGCCACGCGTCACAGCGACCGAACTTGCCGGCGTGGTTCATCGTTTCAGGCAGTGGCGGGCGCACATCAATTTGGGGAGAGATGACACCTGAACAGCGTTCCGCGCTGATGAAGCGTATCGGTTGCAAGGACACCGCACCCGAACTTGCCGTAAGGCGTCTTGCCCACGCCTGGGGCTTTCGCTTCCGCCTGCATCGACGGGACCTGCCGGGACGTCCGGACCTCGTGTTTCCGCGGCAACGAAAGGTGGTCTTCGTTCACGGCTGCTTCTGGCACCACCATGACGACCCCGCGTGCCGTAACGCGGTCATCCCAAAGACGCGAACGGCGTGGTGGCTCGAGAAGCTGCGTGGGAACGCAGCACGTGATACGCGGAATGTGCGAGCCCTGGAGGATCTTGGGTGGGTGGCGCTGGTGGTCTGGGAGTGCGAGGTGCGCTCCGGCGCCTTCGTGGAGCGACTGCGCTCGTTCCTCGACACGGCACAGGATGACGTCAGGCAGCCTCCTGCGCTGCAACCGAAGCCGTCGCCATCCCGCTCTGCATGATCAGAGACCGTATGATCGCTTCCATGACCGGTGGCGCAACGCCGTTGCCAAGTAGTCGGATCCGGTCGCGCCTCGTGCCGATGCCGTCGAGCGCGTAGGCTCCCGCGAATCCCATCGCGCGCATCAGTTCCGGTACCTGCAGCATGCGCAGATGCGCCACCCCGTCCGGCCAGGTCACCAGACCGAAGCGGTCGATGGTGGTCACCGTTCGGAGCGGTCGATCCAGGGTCTGCCAGCCGCCACAGGCGTCGGTACCGTAGTAGACAATCAGGAAGTCGCGACCCCGGCCCAGCGCCGAGATGGCACGCTCGGCGCGCTCCAGGGTCGGCTTTGCCCGGCCCTCCCGCCAAAGCGGTTGGCGGCGCCACGTGCCGGGTGGATCCAGGATGTCGGCGACGGTCGGTGGCCCGCTCGGGCTGGCCGATGCCGGTTCCGGCGGGACTTCGAGCCGGTCGCAGACAACGAAGAGGCGCCGACGCTGCTGCGGGACACCGAAGGTGCCGGCATCCAGTATGAACGGCCGCACATTATAGCCGATCTCTTCCAGAGCGCGGACAATTTGATCGAAGCTCTCCCAGCGGCGCATCTGGACGACATTTTCAATGACAATCCACCGAGGGAGCAAGTCCATAGCGAAATTTAGCACGAACCAAGCGGTTTCGCGACTTGCGGTATCGATCGGCCGGCTGCCGCGCGCCATGGTATGGTTGGTGCACTCGGGCGAGGCCAGCAGTAGATCGATCGGCCCAAGGGTGCCGAGATCTCCCGGACGGGTGTCCTTCGTCATGCGCAGGCAGGAAGCCGCAGAGCCCGGAAAATTTCGTTCATAGGCCGCGCAAGCAATCGGGTCGGCATCAACACCCGCGACGATGCGGCAACCTGCGGCCTGCGCACCCCAGCTGCTGCCGCCGCCTCCACAGAAGAGATCCAGCACTTTCACGACCATGAACATCCCTTACCAGGTTCGTGGCCACGTGCCAGGCCTCTTTCGTCATGTTGCCTCGAAACCCGTAGGTCTCGCGATCACAGCCGAAAGCCAGCATCCTCGCACCGACGCCTGATTTCCAGAAGGCGCGTCGCCTGCCAATCCTGCGGCACCTTGTTCGGCACGGCGCAGGCCACCGTTAGAAGGCCCTCGTCGCCCGACGTGATGAGCCGGTTTGCTCGTGCATAATCCCGGATCGCTGCCCATAGGGCAGGTCCGCCGTCCATGACCTCGACGACGGCATCGAGGCCCTCTGCGACGCGCTGGTTCTGCTGGTCGTCGCGCTTTTCCGATCGGACGTCCTCGCGGGCCAGCAGGAACGCATCGAAACCAGCGGCGACCGGGACGTCAGTGCCCAGCGCCTTCTCGCGGCACGCTTGCTGCTTTGCCCACTCGGAGATGTTTTGCCCTGCCAGCGGGGGGTCACGAAGCACGCGCATCATGTTTTCGGCCACGGCAAGGAGTTGTCTCTCGAGCACGTCGCCTGCGCGCTGCGCAGACCACACCTTCATGTAGTCGAGCCGACCGCCATCGGACCGGGCCTTTGCAAGGGCGGCGAGGCGCGCCGTCGCATACGCAACGATCTGCGCACGGTAGCCCCCCTCGTACCACGGCGCCCGTGAAACGAGGCCCTCGGTGGTTCGAAAGAGGATCATGCGTGCCACGGCGCCGCGGTACCAGTCATCGCCGTAGGCACTCCGTCGGCTCTCATCCTTCCACTCTTTGGTGATGCGCTCGGCGAAGGTGACGAACGCTTTCTCCGCGCCCTTGCACGCGATGTCGGGTAAAAAGGCGAAACAGGTTTCGACCTTGGCCAAGTCGGTCTTGGTGATCACCTGAGACCGCGGATTGCGCCGGAGGAATTGCTCCTTCTTCGCTGCCGTTAATCCGGCCTGATCGTTCAGATGCTGGCCGCGAGCGCGCTCGTAGTACCAGTGGGTCTGCGTCAGTGCATTTCCCTGCGCTGGGGCCAGGATGCGTCGGGACATCTCCTCGATACGCCGATGAAACGCGTGGTTCGCGAAGAAGTCACTGGCTCTAACGGCATTCTGCATGTTCGCATAGCGCGAGATCTTCGGAATCAGGCCTTCTGCAACCGCGGGTGCTACGACCGAAAGCTTCATTGGCACCGCCACCTCGGACTCTGGCATCTTCCGCTCTCGTCGGAGCGCCGCCAGCGACGCCGTCGTCTGTGCGCCGTTTACGATCTGCAGATCGGCGATGCCAGTTACGAGAACGGCTCCACTCGCACTCTCGAGCACGGTGATGTCGGATGCGGTGGCGGCTATGCCGTTGTTGTAGGCAAAGAAGCGGGTGGGTTCATTGGCCAGCGTCGTGGCTATGCCCCGGTTGATCTTGCCGCGGCGGCCGAGATACGTCCGGACATTGCCCTCGAGCAGCCGGCTGCCGTGCTCGATGTAGATGTCGGCCAGCGTGGCTCCGGGGATGACGGTGAGGTAGGCTTGGTAATCACCCCCGTTGGTCGGCGCGGGCAATGCCGGCAAGCCTCCGCCCGGCAATTCGGAGAGATCAACGAAGAGATCATCGCGGACGCTGTGCGCTTCGTGGATGCGCTTGAGGCGGTTGACGTCCCAGATCTGGAACGTGACCGCGACGCCCTCCCTTGACTTGTCGCCTTTGATTTCGCGAAGGCGTTCACTCATCGGCCGATCCGTGAGGACATGCAGGCGCAGGGCGCAGGGTCTGCCGTCGACGTGGATCCGGCGAGCAAGAGCCCAAAGGGGACGGCTCTCCTCGATATGCCTCGTCAACCAGCCATCCCGAGCCTGCTCGAAGACGCCGAGAAGTCGATTGAAACCCTGGTCGCGGGCCTCCGTGAGCGTGATCGCCGGGGGGCTACCGCCGCCATCGCGCATCGTGAGAAACAGGTGCAGTGAATCGTCCGCGTCGTCGAAGGCGAACGCATCCACCTCCAGCTTCCGACCACGCTGACCAACGATCGCTTCAGCGCATGTTTCTGCATCAGGGACTTCGCCGGCGTCGCGCAAACGCTCGAGGACTTCCGAGGTGAAACCCTCACGAATGCTGGTTTCATGGGACTCGGCGCGCGCAGCTGCACTGGCCAGAAGATCGCCCCTGAATTCCTCGTCCTTCAATGCGCATCCTCCGCACCCGAGGCCCCATGACTCGGCAGGGCGATCTCGTAGTCCGCATCGAGCACGCCGGCTGGAACGGTTGTTGGTATGAGACGGGGAAACCCTGCATCAACGTCGTGGTCTTCGATCTGGACCACCCGAAGCGCCACGTCTTCGTGCGACGGATGCTCGTGCCACCCGAGCCCGTTCAACGCGGCACCAAACGCCACGACGGCCTCCGGTTCTGGAGCGAGCTCGGCTCTTACGGCAGCGATCAACGCGGGCGCCGTCCGAGCGCCGGGCGTTTCGGGCGGCACCAAGTCCGCTCGAATGACCGTCAAGGTCAATTGGCAGCCGGCAGCGTCCAGCTGCGCAAGGCCGTTGACCCGGATCCGATCCGCCGACGGCCGGATGGTCTTGACCTCGATGGCACGGCCGTTCGGCATGACGAAGTCCTGCGGCGCTCCAAGCGGGCCCCGCCAGGAGCCGACGGCTGCCACGGGCCCAAGGGTGGGAAGCAGCCTGTCGTGCAGGACGAGTAGTTCGCCGATCAGGCCGCGAAGCGTGGCTTCGCCGAGCCCCGCATTCTCGCGCTCCAGCAGTGCCCGCCAGTGGACAAGGCGCTGGATCACGACTTGACCGAGTCGAGCCTCGTCGACGCCGGTGCGCGTGCAGGCGACAACGTCGCGGCACAGGGCGGCAAAGACGGGCAGCAGCGACGGCTCGAGTAGGACGATACGCAGGGTCCAGCGACCGTCGTAACGGTGGCCAATCTCGACCTCCAGCGCCCGCATCGGTCGCACTTCCGGCGGTCTGACACTGCACACTGCGATCAAACCGACGCGGTCGGGAGGGTGCAGGTCGGCGTAGATATCGAGTGGGTGGCTCTCGTCAATCCTGCACTGGGCACCGCCCCCCGTGCGTGCCGCCAGCTGGCGCCAGAGATCCTCAATCGAACTCGTCATCGTCGAGGTCCGGAGCATCGTCTTCGTCGGTCATATCCTCCAGCAACTCACGCTGCGCTACAGTGTTTAGTCGATAACGGACCAAGTTCTTCGGTGAATCAGGATCTTCTGCGCCGGGAAAGTGCACGCCAAGCGCGGGCAGGAGAAGGCCATCTCGGTAATCTGCCCGATGAGCATGCGGACCCGTCCCATGCTGCTCAAAGCCTCGCAATGTAAACACCAAAAGCAAAGGGGCTTCCATCGCGCGTCTATAATTTTGCTCATTTTGTGAATGTCTAATCTGCAGATATTGGGATCGGCTGAATGCATGGCGTAGATCCGGTCGGCCGCCGACTTTTGCGCCTTTTCCAGAAATTTGAAGAGAGCCATCTTCTAATCTATGTTTTACCTTCCTATAACCTGGCCTTATATTGTATCCTGACAAGGCGGATATCTCGACTACGCTTCTTTGGTCGTCTCCACCCGTTGGAAGCGCTACTGTCCATCGCGAGAGCAGCTTGTCATCATTAGCGCTTCGTTCGCGTATGAAATTAGCGATAGCGTCACACTGAAACTCAATTTTTAATGGATGAGTAATGAATTCCTCTAGCATATCAGCGACTTCGAGGTCGGGAACATCGCGCCATACCATTGCACCGCCATTCGGCGATTCCTCCGGATCGATTCCCAAAGCGTCAATGCGATTAAAAAAACGAGAGAGCGTCCCTGCATTTCTTTCGTTGCGTTTTGTGTCGGCAAACAGGCGCGAACTCTCAACCCCGCGACCGATGAGCGAGATCTCGCGTTCCACCACTACGTCCAAGCCGCTCGCCATCTTATTGCGCGCCGTAATGAGAAGCGTGTCCGGATGGGTCCTGACACGGAGTCCGAACTCTCGCGGAGTGGCTTCGTGGCGTTTCATGCGAGCGAAATCGCGCTTCAGCTCGGCCGACGCATCCGTCACGTGTTCATACCAGCTGCGGGCGTCTTCGGTCAGCCACAAGCGGCACAGGTCCGCGTAGCCGTCCCGATAACCGAACCACCGGCCCATCTGGAGCAGGGTGTCGTAGGCTCTTGCGTCACGGAGAAAGTAGCTCGTGCTCAGCCCTTCCAGTGTCAGTCCGCGGGAGAGGCTGTTGCCGCCGACGGCGATGACCCTGATCCCGACTTCGGGCCCACCGGCGCGGTAGTCGAGGCTTTTGGCACCGGTGCTCTGGTTGACCGGCTGCACCCTCACGGGCGCGATGGCCTCATGCAGTGCTCGCAGGACTTCCGGCCATGAGACACCCGCCTCCGCGAACTGTTCTTCAAAGGTCTTCTCAAGGGCGCCAATTTCGTCGGATCGAGCCGAAGCGACCGGCGGGGCCAGCTCGCCGTAGAGACGAACGGCGACGCGCATCTCCTCAAGCTCTAGATGCAGCGCATCTGCAACCCGGTTCTGGACGTCCGTAAATCGAGACACGTTGACGAGCATCGAGCGATGGATGCCACCGCCATTCCCGGTGCCGCCACTCTTAGCCCGGAGGTCCCGGATCGTGCAGGCGATGAGAAAGCACCTGAGCGCGCACATCAACGAACCCGGGATTGGCCCAGGGGTATGGTCCTTCTTGTGTCCGCTCGGCAACCATCCGTCCGTATCATCAATCGTGCAAAGTATCCGGCTTAGTTCGGGATCCGTCGGATGTTCTTCAGAAGCGCCGAACAGGCGATCCATACCCACGTAGTTGTTCGGCGGCCGAAGCACGTGGATGAAATCCCTGGGGAAAAGATCATCGCCGATCATGTCGTCGGTCGAGGCCGGATCGATGAAGATGTTGGCGAACGGAGTGGCGGTGAAGCCGACATAGCTGGATCGCTCGAAGAGGCTCAGCAGGTCACGGATCGACTTGTTGATCGCAGTGGTCTCGTTAGGGTCTTTTTTCGTGTTGATCGATGCGTTGTCAGCTTCATCGTCGATCAGCAACATTGGCAGATCGATGCGGCCTTGCGGATCCGCATTTCTTGCGCGAAGCCAGTTCGCTAGGCGCTCCAGTACTGCTTTGTTCTTCTTGGTGACCACGAGGACCGGCTCGTTCAGCGCGCTCAAGGAGATGTTCAGCGCAGATGCTGCGTTCTTGCGGAAATCATGCTCCCGCGAAGTGAAGACCACGCCGTCCCGCCGGCTGTCGATCAGGCCCACGCCGATTAGCCGCTTTTGTCGCAGCTTGGCACTGCCGAGGAAGTCACTGCTGTCGAAGCCGATGAACGCCGCATCCAGCCGCTCCTGGGTCTGTCGGCGCACGTTCTCCAGCATGCCGGTCAGCAGGATCACCATGCGGTATCCCGCGTCGGCGGCCTTGCAGACCAGCGCCGAGTAAGTTGCGGTTTTGCCCGATTGAACGTCGCCCATCACGAGCCCACGGCGGCCCCAGGGCCTCGGATCTCCGGGATTACCGAGCAGGTCTAGAAGCTCGTCAGTCGCTCGATCGAGCGTTGCCGCCACGAGCGGCGGCCAGCCGTTTTTTATCAGATAGGTCCGGTACCGGGTCCAGTAGAACGGCTGGATTTCAGCGCGTCGCCCGGCCAGCCAGGGAGCGTGCTCGTCGACCCCGGTCAGGGTCTCGCCCTTGTCCATCCGGATCGCGAGGCGCGCGTGGATCAGCTTTCGGGCCTCGGCGATCAGGGCCTCGTCGGCATTGAAGGCCGCCGACATCGCGGCGAGAAACGCGTCGATGTCCGCCTCGTTGGGAGGCGGCTCCGTGGGCAGCATCTGTGCTGCCGTCGCGGCTAAGCTTTCCGGCGTGAGGCTGATCATTCGGCGAGTTCCTCGGCGATGCGGCGAGCGGCATCGGGGTTGCGGTTGAAGGGGTCGATCGCCGGAAGCTGCGCGAGCAGCGTCTGAAGGTGCGTCGACCGGTCTCCGAACGACGCCACCATTCGCTGCGCCAGTTCCCGCAGTTCCTCGAACGTCGGTGCATCGGGTTCGGCGACGGGAAGGTCGTTGCCGATGTGCAGGTGGATGTCGTGGATAGGGAGTGTTTCCTCCAGCAGTCGGAGGAGACGCCCCACATCACCGGCTTGGTCCGCTTGATCAAGCATTGTGGCCACCAACGGGTGTTCCCGGTTCACGATCCACGACGCTTCGCCGTCGCGGCCTTCGCGCCGCTTCCACAGTGGCACCCGGTCCCGTTCGTTCTTCGGCGTACCCTTGTGGGTGTAGACTCGCCGACTTCGCGCCGTGACCTCGCCAACGATCCGGCGTAGGTGAGGTCGAAGGGCCGGCGGCGGCTCGGCGGTCGCCTTCCGGATGTCGACCTTCCAGAGATGGTCCAGGGACACGGGCACGTCGACGCGCACCCGAGCGAGGCGGACCAGTTCGTCGGCCGGCACGATCCGGAACCAGCCGCCGGGCACCACGAGCCTGCCGCCCCGGTAGACGTAGAAGCCGTGGGCGGTCTTAAGCGTCTCCCGCCCTCCGGCCCGTGCGATTTCGCCCGGCTTCAGCCGGGAGGGGAAGGGTAGGACGAACGGCGACACGGATACCGACTGCCCTTCGATCTCGAACGTCTCGTCGTGAAGGGTCTGGCCGCGGGTATGCCCAGACAGGAAGGGATCGAGGTGAGGCAGCGACCGGCCGTTCAGGCGTATGTCAAAGGGACCGGCAATCTCGCCCGCAAGGAATCGGTGGAAGGCGAGCGCGAGATGGTCGGCGGCCTCGTCCATGGCCCGCTCGAAAGCGGCAGTCGCGTTGCGACCTGCGGCGGCGAGTCGGTCCATCCGCTCCCAGACGACGGCGGTGCCCGAGGAGTTCGCCTCAAGCCGCGGTACGATGTCCCCGGGCAGATCCCCAAGGGTCGGACGCTCAAGCCACCAAGTCCCCCGCCGCTCGCACTCGTCCAGATCCCAGCGCGCCACGGAAACCTCGCCGCCGTGCATCGATACGACGCTGAAACGGCGGCACTGGGAGAGCGACGCTGTCTTCAGGCCGAGCCCGAAGCGTCCCAGATCCGTGTCCGCGCGCGCTTGCCTGGGGTCGCGGCTGCCGAAGCGCATGGCCGCCACCAGCGTGGCGTCGTCCATTCCGACGCCGTCGTCGATTGTGATGAGATGCCCGGCAACGGGGTCACACTCGATGGCGACCGTGTTCGCCCCGGCGGCGATGCTGTTGTCGACGAGGTCGGCAAGCGCAGCATGCATAGAGTAGCCGACCGCCCGCAGGGATTGCATAAGCAACGGGGCGATAGGCGGAAGCTCGATGCCGTCGGCCGACAATTTCCGGCACCTTTTGGGACGAATCGGGGCACAAGGTCAGTCAACTACCGCTATTCATGCCTCAGGCGCGCTCGCTCGTCACGTCGCACTTCGGTAGAGCTTCCCTCCAGTACGTCAACCGATGGTCACCACCGTCACGATGTAGACGTCGGGTAGCGTAGGCAGCAGATCGCCATGGCTCGTCTCGCTGCGAATGCGACGGTGCCTCACGTTTCGGCCGCGTTCCGCCCGCACCCCATGATGACCTCAACACGCGAAGGCGGCGCGCCGCGTCAGGGTTGGTAGCGACCGAACTCAGGATCCCCGCCGGCCCGGCTTTGTCGCCGGATTTGGCGCAGGCGGTAGCGCACAGACATCCTAGGCCTGCGGCGCGACCTCACCGGCGCCGCGGTATGCGCGAAAGATCCAAGCCCTCGTAGCTCAGCTCGAGGAACCGCTCGATCTCGTGCCGGCGCAGCCCTTCGCTACCGTATTCCTCGTGCACGGTC
>CAYFTI010000084.1:0-9748 GCA_964346065.1 uncultured Hyphomicrobiaceae bacterium | reverse complement strand
TCGGCCACCCAGATCGTCCGGTAATGCCGCCCGTCGATCTTCACCTCTATTCGCCCTCGAACGCCATCAGCGTGTGACACTTGACGCCCTGCTCGTCCAGCCTGTCGCAGCCGCCAAGGTCCGGCAGGTCGATGATGAAGGCCGCGCCGACGACCACGCCGCCCGCCTTCTCGATCAAGCGCGCGGCGGCAGCGGCCGTGCCGCCCGTGGCGATCAGGTCATCGACCAGCAGGATCTTCTCCCCCGCCCGGATCGCGTCCTCATGCAGTTCGACCGTGTCCACGCCGTATTCCAGCGCATACTCCTCGCCGATCGCCTTGGCCGGCAGCTTTCCCTTCTTGCGGATCGGGATAAAGCCGGTGCCCAGCCGGTCCGCCACCGCCCCGCCGAGAATGAAACCGCGCGCCTCGATACCCGCGACCACTTCGACGCCCGCATCTGCGAACGGCGCGGCGAGCCGCTCCACGCTCGCCTTGAAGCCCTGCGCGTTCTGGAACAGCGTCGTGATGTCCCGGAACATGATACCGGGCTTGGGGAAGTCGGGAATGGTGCGCACCAGCGCCTTGAGGTCGTCATTCGCTTGGTGGGTCGTCATTGCGGTCTCCGATTGGCGGTCTCCGGTTCGTCAGTCAGGAGGCGTTGAGAACGCGCCCGGCCACGGCGTCGAGCTTGGCGATGAGGGCGGGGTCGCGCGCCTCGGGCGCGGTGATGATGGCGTGGTCAAGCGCGCGGTCGGAGCCGAGCGGACAGGCCGGATGCTCGCGCGGAAAGTCGCGGGCAACGCGAGCGACCAGCCGCGCTGCCTTGTCGGCGTTGTCCTTCACGACACGGAGAATATCGGTGATGTCCACATCGCGGTGGTCGTCGTGCCAGCAGTCGTAATCCGTGACCATCGCCACGGTCGCGTAGCAAATCTCGGCCTCGCGGGCGAGCTTGGCTTCGGGCATGTTGGTCATGCCGATCACGTCGCAGCCCCAGGCGCGATAAAGCTCGGATTCGGCGCGGGTGGAGAATTGCGGGCCTTCCATGACGAGATATGTGCCGCCGCGCTTGTGGGCGATAGCTTCCGCCTGCGCGGCGGCTTCCAGCCGCTCGGCGAGGCCGGGGCTGACCGGATCGGCCATCGCGACATGGGCCACGCACCCGGCCCCGAAGAAGCTCTTCTCGCGCGCGAAGGTACGGTCGATGAACTGATCCACGAGCACGAAGGTGCCGGGCGCGAGTTCCTCCCGGAACGAGCCGCAGGCGGACACGGAAATCAGATCGGTGACGCCAGCGCGCTTCATCGCGTCGATGTTGGCGCGGTAGTTGATGTCAGTCGGCCCCAGCCGGTGGCCCTTGCCGTGCCGGGCGAGAAACACGATCGGCAGACCGTCGATCTCGCCGGCCTGTAGCGGCGCGGACGGCTCCCCCCATGGGCTTTCGATCACCAACTCCCGCGGATTGGTCAGGCCGGGCAGGTCGTAGACTCCGCTGCCGCCGATGATACCCAGCACGGTTTGCGTCATAAGCCGGCGTCCCTCCAGTTAACACTGCTGCAACAGCTATAGCAGGGGTATGCTGCGAGGCACAATCGGCGGTTACTGAAGATGCTCGCCGCCATCAAGCGTGATCATCTGGCCGGTCATCGAGCGCGCGCGCAGAATGTACACGACCGCATCGGCGATCTCCTCGGGCCTGGCGCCATGGCGCAGGAGCGTCGAATCCCATTCGCGGGCGAAATCGGCCTCGGTCTGGTAAATGTTCGGCAGGACCGGCCCGGGGGCGACGGCATTGACGCGGATGCGCGGCGCGAGCGCCTGCGCCATCGTCCGTGTCGCTGTCCAGAGTCCGGATTTGCTGAGCGTGTAGGAGAAGAAGGTCGGCGTCAGCCGCAGCACGCGCTGATCGATGATGTTGACGATATTGCCGTCCTGGTCAGCGGGCAGCGCCTTGTCCAGGCTCTGGGAAAGGATCAGTGGCGCACGCAGGTTGGTGTTGTGGTGCGCCTCCCAGCTTTCCGCGCCGAAGTCACGCACGGAGTCACGCTGGAAAAGCGAAGCGTTGTTGACGAGGCAGATCGGGGGCCCGAGAGCCTGCGCACAGGCGGGGATTAGGCGCAGCGTCTGTTCGTAGTCGGCAAGATCGGCCCGCAGCGGCGCGACGCGGGCGCCGAGCGCGCGCAGTTCGGCCGCGAAGCTCTGGGCCTCGTCGTACGAGCGGTTGTAGTGTAGGCCAATGGCCCAGCCTTCCTCGACAAGGCGGCGGGCAATGGAGCGCCCGATCCGCTTGGCAGCGCCAGTCACGAGGGCGATGGGCGGAGCGCTGTCGGTCATGGTCGTAATCGCCCATGGGTCATGTTGCGTGGCACGCTCGCGCGGCGCGGATGTCTAGCGGGCCAGTACCAGAGCGGCTTGTGAGCCCGGCGTAAGGAGAAACCCGATATAAAAGACGTAGGCCGTCAGGAACGCGATGCCCGCAATACGGCCGATCGGCACTTCCCAGACCACAAACGGCACGAGAACCAGGGTGGCCGCCAGCATCACCCAAATATCAAGCCTGAGAACCTCCTGCGGAATCGCAAGCGGCGTGACCATCGCGGTGATCCCGACGATCGCGAGCATGTTGAAGAGGTTACTGCCGAGCACGTTACCCAGCGCCAGCGCGCCGTGCTGGCGGATCGCCGCGATCAACGTTGTGGCCAGTTCGGGCAGCGACGTTCCGATCGCGACGATCGTGAGGCCAATCACCGTATCCGAAACGCCCCAGGCGCTTGCCACGCCCGACGCGCCGTCCACCGTCAGGTGGGCCGCGAGCGGCAAGCCCACGAGGCCGAGCACCAGTGCAGCGATCGAAACCCAGATAGGACCGGGCATGGGTTCAACATCGTCCTCGATGGGCACGACGCTGCCGTCTGGGCGGCTGCGCATCGCCCGGCGCGCCGACAGCCACAGAAAGGCGATAAGCAGGCCGAACAATAGCGCGCCATCCCAGAAGGTCATGGGCGTGAGGAAACACAGCCCCGTGAACAGGATGCTCGTACCCAGTACGATGTAGGTATTGCGGTCCAGCGCATGGTGATCGCAGCGGGTGGCGCTGATGATCGCGGGCAGACCGAGGACCAGCAGGATATTGGCGATGTTGCTGCCGACGACGTTGCCAATAGCAATTCCTGGAATGTTATCCAGCGCCGCCTTCACGGATACCACCAGTTCCGGCGCGGACGTCCCGAAGGCCACCACCGTGAGGCCGACGATCAGCGGTGGAATGCCGAGCCGATAGGAGATATCGGCGGCGCCGCGCACAAGCGCATCGCCGAAGACGACAAGCAAGACGAGACCGCCTGCGAGCTGCACATAGATCATCCTGCTGCGGTAGCCTCCGAACCTTCACATCTGAGAGGGCATCCGGGAATGGCTTGGCCCGCCCCGTGCCCCGGGAAAACAGCATGCCAGGGGTGGCATTCTCAGGGTTGTCAACAGGGCGGATCGCTGCTCCCGCCTGTGAGCCGCAGGCTCGTCCGCTATTTAAGCCGCAGGACCGGGATTTCCAAGCCGCACGCTCATCGCCCCGGCTCTTTCCGCACAAGTATGGGAAATTGCTCGATTTCCAACCGGCTATTGAACGAAGGTGGCAAGGTGGGAGACCCACCCGCGGCAGCAGCAGGAGGGCCGAGCTTTTGCTGGAGGACACGCCGAACGGCGGCAGGCAGGGTGAACACCGGAACGTCCTGGCCGAAAAACAATTTGAAGTTGTATAAATTTCTTCTTGCACGCCGCGTGATGCCCGTATATGGTGCACTTATCTGGACGACACAACTTGGTTGTGGTTCTGACGGGCACCAGAACCCTCCCCATCACGCGGGAGGGTCGGTTCGACATTCGGCACGGAGACAAGGCGGCAAAGCACCGATCGCGCAAGGGTTGAGAGACACTCGCCGATCCACGGCTTTCCCGACCGACAGCCACCGCCGATTTGTCTTTCGGGATCGGTGACGATTTTGCCCGATCTCGTTTGTCAGCCCTCAGTCTCCACACTGGTTGGTTCAGACCCTGCTGACCGCTTCATCCAGGGCCCGGATACAGGCGGTCTTCAGGAAGCGAACATACGGCTTAGTACCGTGTGCGTAGCGTAGAAGTATTGCGTTGGGACAAGGCAAGATGCGCCGGACTGATCATCTGGCGTTTTCATAGCCCAGTCCTCTCCCTCTCTAGTGCCCAAAACGGCCGGCTCCTTACCCCCATCGGGAGCCGGCCACTCTCACCATCCGGTAACAGTTTCCACGCTGCCAGAAGCCGCACGGGCCGGCAGGCGACGCCCGAAGCCGCCCACGGATGCGTCATAGAGCACTCGCGGGCTGGCTATTCCATCTTACCAACGCCATATTCTCACAGGTATGCTGCAGCGCAGCAAAAAAGGGTGAGCCAATCCGCTCACACAACATCGCTCGACGCAACCCGGGAGAGCTTCTCATGTCGGAATCTCACTTCGGGGGAGGGACGTTCAGGAAACTGTGGCCCACGGAAACCGAGAAGTTCCGGGACCACCTGCTGAGGCTCGATAAGGAAACCCGCCGCATGCGCTTCGGCATGCCGGTCAAAGATCAGTTCATAGAGGACTACGCCGCGAACCTGCGCGATTGGGATACCGTGATCCATGCGTTCCTGCTGGATGGCGAGGTGCGTGCAGCCGCCGAACTCCGCCGGATCGGGAATCACTGGTCTGGCGAGGCCGAAGCGGCGTTCTCGGTGGAAACAGACTGCCAGAACAAGGGGATCGGCAGCGAGTTGCTCGGCAGGATCGTGCGCTCTGCCCGTAACCGGGGCATCGACCGTCTCTACATGAACTGCCTTCTGGAAAACCGGAAGATGCAGCACGTCGCCAAGAAGTTCGAGGCCGCGCTGCAGTTCGACCATGGCGACGTCATCGGTCGCGTTCGGCCGGGCATTCCGACCTACCTGTCAATCTGGAGCGAGGCCCTCGAAGACGGCAGCGACTTCATGATGGCCGTGCTCGACTTGCCGAGGCGGCACGCCGCCTGATGGCCGGGCCCGGCCCTGGCGCCGGGCCTGAGTCACGCCGCCACGGTCTGCGCGCTATCCGGCTTCGCGGGCGGAAACAGCTCGTCGAGCGGGATGGGGCGCCCGTTCGGCTGAACCATGCGGCAGTGATACCGCTTAAACGCGCGCGGATGGGGGACCCCGCAGGAATGCGCTATGACCCCAACGTCGGCGCGCATCTTTTCGACGTACTGCATCACGCGGACCGACTTGTCCTCCGGGTTCAGGCCGCGTTGCAGGCGGGGATTATGTGTCGTCACGCCCGTGGGACAGGTGTTCTTGTTGCATTTCAGGGCCTGGATACAGCCCAGCGCAAACATGAAGCCCCGCGCCGAGACCACCGCGTCGGCGCCCGCGCAATACGCCCACGCAACTTCGGCGGGCGTAACCAGCTTGCCCGAAGCAAACAGCTTGACACGCCCGCGCAATCCGTAACGCACGAGAATGTCGTCAACGAGAGGCAATGCCTCCTTGATCGGCAATCCGACATTGTCCATCAGCGCCATGGGCGCCGCGCCGGTTCCACCGTCACCCGAGTCGATGGTGATGAAATCCGGCGCGCTTTCAATGCCGCGCCGGTGGATCTCCTCGCACATCTCTTCCAGCCATCCGTAGGCCCCGACAACGCTCTTGAAGCCGACCGGCTTGCCGGACACTGTGCGCATCTGTCCGATGAACGTCAGCATGTCCTGCACGCTGTCGATTTCAGGATGACGGTTCGGGGACACGGAGGCCTGGTATTCCGGGATTCCACGGATCCGCGCGATCTCGGGCGTGACCTTCACGCCCGGCAGGATGCCGCCCTTGCCCGGCTTCGCGCCCTGGCTCATCTTCAACTCGAACATCTTCACCTGCGGGATTTCGCCGATTTCGCGCAGCTTTGCCTCATCGAGGCGTCCATCGAGCGTACGCACGCCATACTTTGCCGTGCCGATCTGCATGACAAGGTCGGCTCCGCCCTCCAGATGCTGCGGCGCGAGGCCGCCCTCGCCGGTGTTCAGCCAGCAGCCCGCCATGCCGGCGCCCCTGGATAGCGCGCGCACTGCCGGTTCCGACACAGCGCCATAGCTCATCCCGGAGATGTTGATGATCGAACTGAACTCGTACGGGTTCGGCGAATAGGGTCCGACGACAACACTGGGCGTGTCCTTTGCGTCGCTTTCCAGCGTGGGAAACGGGCAGTTCACGAAGATTGGCGCGCCAACTTCCGTCAGGTTGTGCGTCGAGCCGAACGCGCTCGTATTGTCGCTGCCCGCCGACGATTTGTAGACCCAATCCCGCTGCGCGCGGTTGAAGGGCATTTCCTCGCGGTCGAGGGCGAAGAAGTATTGGCGGAAGAACTCCCCGAGCGTGGTGAAGATATGCCGGAAGCGGCCGATGACCGGGTAGTTGCGGCGGACCGCGTCGGCCGTCTGTGAAATGTCGATAATGAACAGGATGATGACGCCGAGCACGCCGAGGCCGACGGCGAACACGAAGAGTTTGGTCAGGATGTCCAAACCCTCCATCGTCAGATAACTGAACCAATCCATTCCCGTGTCGCTCCCCTGCATGTCGCTCCCCTGAATGGTGTCACGGACGGCGCGCCCGTCAACACATCAAAGGGATCCTATCATGCCCTGGCGAGAGTTCGCCTTTCACATCCGCTCAAATTCGCGCGAACGGGCGCAAGCTCTTGTCGCCTGAACAAAAGAATGTGAGCAGTAGACACGGCTGTGTGAGGGCGCCTTAACGCTGGACTATTACTCGATTACGATTTGGAGATGTGAATGGACTTGAAGAATGAAGAATTCGTTGAATAAAGGAGGTTTCCATGCTGACACGCGGTGACGCACTGAAGGTCGCTCTCGCAGGTCTGATCAGCGGCATCGTCATGTTCGTCCCGATGATGTACCTGGTGAACATTGCCGGCGTTGCGCCCTTCAATATGCCGCCTTCAGCTGCTTTTGCCACGGCCCTTGGCATCAACTTCGCCGCACCGGTCGCCCCGGTCCTCCACTTTCTTTACGCGATCCTTGGCGGCGTGGTGTATCTGCTGGTGTTCCGCGACAGGCTTACCGTCACTAACGCGCTGGTCCTGGCCGGCGTGATGTGGCTGATCATGATGTTTGTTTACAGCCCGATCATCGGCTGGGGCGTTTTCGGCTTCGGCGATGCGCAGGCCCTCCCGGCGTCTGACCCGATGCATCTCGGTCCGCCGGTTCAGTACATCGTTGTGACGGCGGGCTTCCACATTCTCTATGCGGTTGTACTCTGGCTGGCGGCCCGCGCCATGATCGGCCGCACCGCCGTTCGCCAACCGGCCTGAACTGACAAGGCGAGAGCCATGCGAAGAACCTCGCCGGCTGCGTGCCGGGAGGTTCTTCTTCATGCGTGCGATGTGAAAAGCCGGGAGCCTGGTTCTGCCGTTTCTACCTGGCGCGGCCGCATGCAGACCTTCTTCGTGCGGGACAGTCCCGCTGCCGGCCGCTTGCTTCAAGCTCGACGCCCATAAACAAACCGCTCCGGCTCGCCTGATGTGTATCAGGTTTCGTCACGCCAATTTGCGGCGACAAACCATCACCGCAAATGATGGCGCTCATATTTCGGAACAGATTTTCTCGGGATAATGCCCTTGGCTACGCAAAGTCACTGCGTAAACTGTCAGGCATTTGAAACAACCTTGGGTGGAGTCATTTTCCTAGACCTCCCTGACTGATTACTTCAAGTATGCGCTCATGATTCGCATGCGTCAATACTGTTGTTGAAATGGCCGGTGACAGGCCGCACGCTCACGTGTGAATATGCTCGCGTAACAGCAAAGAGGACTCGTCTGATGGCCGTCGAAACCCCCATTTGTGCGTTTGGCTGGAAAGCCCGGGATTTCGAGCTACCTGGTACGGACATGCGGCTCTACACGCTGGCCGATATTCGCGGGGCCAACGGCACCCTGATCGTGTTCATCTGCAATCATTGCCCCTATGTGCGCGCCATCATCGACAGGCTTGTCCGCGACGTGAAGGAATTGCAGGCGCTTGGGATCGGCGCAGCGGCAATCTGTTCGAACGATGCCGACACCTATCCCGACGACTCCTTCGAGAACATGAAGCGCTTCGCCGCCGAACACGGTTTCACCTTCCCCTATCTCCACGACGAGAGCCAGGAGGTGGCGCATGCCTATGGCGCGGTCTGCACCCCGGACTTCTACGGCTTCAACAGCGATCTCGAATTGCAGTACCGGGGGCGGCTTGATGAAAGCGGAAAGCAGCCTGCTACACCGGATGCGCGGCGCGAGCTTTACGAGGCGATGAAGCAGGTCGCCGAGACGGGAGCGGGCCCGCGCGAACAGATCCCCTCGATGGGCTGTTCGATCAAGTGGAAAGCCGCCTGACCGCCCCCGTGTTAACCGTTTATTAACCCTGTTTAAGCCGTTAGCGATAAATTTAGGCGAATGCCGTCTAATCTGCCCGTCACTACGGGGAGGTGCGTATGACGCTGGCGGATTACGCCCGCTTTGCCTTGTTAATCGGCCTCGGCGTCCTGTCCTTCATCGTGTTTCTGGTTGCGGGGACGCTGGTGGGGCTCATGTTCGTCGACCCGACGGGATGCCGGTGCGTCTATCCGTTTCCACCGATCGGGCTGTACGTGCTCGGGATTCTCGGGCTGCTGTTGCTGTACCCGATGATCCGCACCGCGGTCGTCGATGCGCCGGAGTATTTCGAGAAGGTCGGGCTCAACACGAACGCCGCGATCGCAACGGTGGTCATTTCGATCATCGTATTGATCATCATTCTATGAGCGCCGTTACGCCTCGACATAGGCAAGCGTGCTGTTGGCAGCCGGTGGCGGCGTGCCATCGGCTGCGAGTCCGTCGAGATGAAAGCGGATCGCGTCGCGGATTTCGCGCTCAGCGTCTTCCGGTGTCTCGCCGGTGGCGACACAGCCGGGCAGGTCCGGCACATAAGCCGAATAGTTTCCGTCCGCCCGCTCGATCACGACCGCATATCTCATTCGTCGTTCTCCTGTTCCTTCAAGCCCGTCTGCTTCAATATGCTGTTGAGCGTCCGGGCGCCAAGTCGTCAGACGGCTTGCCAGCGATTGTAACACGGCCCGATTTGTCCGGGTGCTTGAACTGCCGGTGACTGCCGCGCGTCGCGATCTGGTACCAGCCGTCCGCCTCGATCGTCTTTATCGCGTCGCGGACTTTCAATGAAACGCCTCACCCCTCGTTGCGCTCTTCGACCGTCTGCCAGACTTGTTGGATCCAATCGGAAAGCTCTTCGGCATCCATCTTAACTAGGCGGCACCATTCGCTCGCATCACCGTGCCGCTTGTCACTGATCGCAGCGAACACACGGTCTCTGACAGCCAGAAGGCGCGGCTGTGTGAGGTATCGACTTGCATATAGCGGCGAAATACCCGCCGCAGTCCGCATCTCTTGCATCCGTTCCGAAACTGCCATCGTCAGAGTGTCTTCTTCCAGAGTAAGTTGGAAAGTCACGCCGCGCTCATGGTCGATCACCTCATCGCAGGACCGCTGCCGCCATGAGCCGGGGTGGATCACCACCAACCACAACATTCGTAACGTGCCACACGGTCTATATGAGAAACGCGAGCGTTCATTGGCCATATCGAGTCTCGCTTAACGAAGGCCTCTGCTGATGGCCGCCGCATTATTTCGTTAGACACAGTAAGCTGCAAATCCAAATGATTCAGGTGGAAGCCGGTTC
>CAYFTI010000083.1:0-9851 GCA_964346065.1 uncultured Hyphomicrobiaceae bacterium | reverse complement strand
CCCGCGATGTGTTTGCCGCGCTCGATGCCCCGGCGCTGGACAATCCTCCGGAGGACCCGCCGGGCCCCACGGCTTTCTCCACCGCCGCATCGCTGATCGATTTTCTCGGCGCTCATCCGAACGACCTGGAGCCGCCCGCACGCAAGCTGGCCCCAGCGATCGGCGAGGTGCTGGAGGCGGTCCGCAAGACCTCCGGGTGCCGGCTGGCGCGCCTGTCCGGGAGCGGACCGACCTGTTACGGGCTGTTCGCCTGTGAAGGCGACGCCGCTCTTGCGGCACAGGACCTCGCGCGGGCGCATCCAATCTGGTGGGTCATGCAGACCCGCTTGTCCTGAATGGCTCAGCGCACGCCCAGCTTCTGCTGCAAGCTCGTCGAAGAGGTCGTATACTGGAACACCAGCTTCTTGTCCGGGTGGACATAGCGATGCGCCTGCTGCGCCATCAGCGCCGCCTCGTGGAAGCCCGACAGGATCAGCTTCAGCTTGCCTGGATAGGTGTTGATGTCGCCGATGGCGAACACGCCCTGCTGTGAGCTTTCGAACTTTTCGGTATCGACGACGACCAGGTTGTCCTTCAACTCGATGCCCCACTCCTCGACAGGGCCCAGTTTCATCGTGAGCCCGAAGAAAGGAAGCAGCCGGGTCGCGGGCAGATCGAAGTGGACCGTTTCGCCGTCACGCACGCCCTTCACGGTAACCGCTTCGAGCTGTCCGCCGGTTCCCTTCAAGCCGGTCACCTGGCCGATATGAAAGTCCATCTTTCCGCTTTCGACCAGCTGGAACATCTTGTTCACGCTGTCAGGAGCGGCCCGGAACTTGTCGCGCCGGTGTATCAGCGTGACACGGCGGGCGATCGGCTGAAGGTTGAGCGTCCAGTCCAGCGCGGAGTCGCCGCCGCCGACAATGACCAGGTCCTGATCGCGGAACTCCTCCATTCGCCGGACGGAGTAGAACACCGACGTCCCTTCAAACTCCTCTATGCCCGGCAGCGGCGGGCGTTTCGGCGTGAACGAGCCGCCCCCCGCGGCGATGATGATGATTTTCGCCTCGATAACGGTGCCGGCATCGGTAGTGACGACGAAGCCGTCATCAGTTCGCTTGAGGGTGTCCGCCCGCTGACCGAGGTGGAACTGCGGCTCGAACGGCTTGCTCTGCTCCATGAGCCGGTCCGTCAGTTCCTGCCCCGAGACAACGGGGAGCGCGGGAATGTCATAGATGGGCTTTTCCGGATAAAGCTCGGTGCATTGTCCGCCCGGACGATCGAGAATGTCGATCAGATGCGCCTTGATATCGAGCAGCCCCAGCTCGAAGACCGCGAAAAGGCCGACCGGCCCGGCCCCGATGATGAGGGCGTCCGTCTTCACCGCGCCCGAGCCGTTGCTGCCCCCGAATTCCTGATACATGCCGTCAGTCCCGTGTCATAAATCTTGCCTGGGGAGGATACGCTAATCGCCGGGCGCGGTTCAAACCTGCTCCTCCGGCACGTGAAGCACGAGACCGTCGAAATCATCCGTAAGGCGTATCTGGCAACTCAGGCGGCTGGTCGGCCCCACATCGAAGGCAAAATCCAGCATATCCTCTTCCATTTCGGAGGGGCCGCCGACGCGCTCGCTCCACGCCTCGTCGACATAGACGTGGCACGTCGCGCACGAACACGCGCCGCCGCATTCGGCTACGATGCCCGGCACCGTGTTACCGATCGCGGCCTCCATCGCCGTCTGCCCGCTTTTGGCCTCAACAGTCTGCTTGGTTCCATCCGGTTGCACGAAAGTAATGGTCGGCATTCGCTCGCTGCTCTCGGTTGTCGCTGTACTGTCCGCGTATGTGAGCGCGGCGGTGCTGACCTGCAAGCTGTTTGACGGATGGTCGCGCCGCCGTGAGTTCATCGCGTCGATCCGGCGGTCTCTATAAGTCAAGCAGGCCGTGTTGCCAAGCGTGAGACGCCGCGTCGAACGCCTTGCCGGTTCGCGCGGAGATTGATTCCTGCCATCCGATGTACCGGGGCGGCCAAGGAATTTCTTTTTTTGGCCGCAAAATATCAGTAGAGATACACCCATTAGGGGAAATCTGCCTGATGCGAGCACGCATCATGGAAGGAAAATGTGAACTTCGCAGTGTTCCGGGGGCATGGGGTTTGTTCGCCATTGGAAGGCAGTGCTAAGCTCCCGGCATCTTTTCAAGGCAGTTGCGCTGTTTCAGGATTTCGGCTGCCTTGCCTCAATTCGTCGCAATAAACATCCTGAACGGATCGCGGAATGGCTCAGAACCCATCGAAATCCCACGGATCAAGCGCAGAGGCAGCCAATTCGGATGGCTTCGAGGCAAGCGGCAAGCTGAGCGGGGCGCAATCTCAAGCCCCGAAGGATGCTGGCAAGACCGGCGGATCCGGTGGAGTCTCGCCCGGCGCGCCCCCGCCGCATGCCCAGTCACCCGGCAAGCGCCCTTCGGCTTCGGCCTCGGCAGCGCGACAGGCGGCGCAGTCACAAGGACGAACCGCGCAGGCACAAGGTCGAGCTTCCACCGAAACGCAGCACAGTAACCAGAAGAGCGATACCGCCAAATCGGACACCGGCAACGCCCGTGAACGGCGGAAGGGCGCGCAGACCATATCGATGCCCTCGCGCGCCCGCGAGAGTGCCCGCGCAGGAGAGGACCGCCCCGGCCAGGGTGGCGACGAGAGCGGTGAACAGGCCAGGACCGGCGAAGAACGCCAGGGCTCGCGCCAGAACACGCCAGCCAGGCGTAACACCGCAGCGGCGGCCCGGGCGCCCGTCCCGGCCAATGATGACATGCCATCCATCGGCGGGCTGGTCTATGCGCTTCAGCAGAAACCGTCGCGCTCGCCGTTCATGGTTGCCGGGGTCGCCTCGGCCATATGGCTTGTGCTGGGCACCCTGGTCGGCGCCTCGCTGCTGGACAAGCACGGCGGCGACATCAATGGCCTTGTCGATTTCTTCGCCAGCCCGATCATGCTCGGCGTCGTCGCCGGCACGATCGTCCCGATCGCGGTGTTCTGGTTCCTCGCCTTCCTGATCTGGCGCGCTCAGGAATTGCGGATGATGTCATCGGCCATGACGGAGGTGGCCGTGCGCCTGGCCGAGCCGGACAAGATGGCCGAGCAGTCGGTGGCCTCGCTTGGCCAGACGGTGCGCCGTCAGGTCGCGGCCATGAACGACGCGATCTCGCGCGCGCTCGGCCGTGCCGGCGAGTTGGAAGCACTGGTCCACAACGAAGTCACGGCGCTGGAACGCTCCTATAGCGAGAACGAGCATCGGATCAGGAGCCTGATCAACGAGCTGGCAAGCGAGCGGGAGGCCCTCGCGAACAATAGCGCACGCGTGAGCGAGGCCTTGCGTGGCATTGGCGGTGACGTGCGTCGCGAGATCACCGCCGCGAGCGAAGAAGCCACCCAGTCGCTCCAGCAGGCGACGGACAGTATTTCCGAGAATCTCACGGCCCGGGCCCAGAAGATCACCACCGCGGTCACCGAGGCGGGTGACGCAGTAGACGCCAAACTCGCCGAGCGCGGCGAGCAGGTCAACGACCAGCTCAGCAAGCATAGCGCCAAGACCGTCGACAGCATTCATCAGCAGAGCTTGCAGGTCACGACGGCGATCCAGCAGGCTTCGGATCGTGCTTCCGCGGCGATTTCAGCAAAGAGTAACAGCCTGGTACATTCCGTCATGAGCATGAGTGAACGCGTCGCGCAGGAAATACCCGCGCTACTTGACCGTCTCGGAGGAGAGCAGCAACGGCTCAACAGCATCATCTCCGATGCAACGACGAATTTGTCTGCCCTTGAAGGCGCGCTCTCCGAGAAAACCGATGCGCTTGACAACAGCCTGAACGACAAGACCAAGGTGTTGCAGGGTGTGCTGAGCGAGCATTCGCGGGCAATCGACAACTCGCTTTCCGAGCGGACACGGGCTCTTGAAGCCCTTCTCGGGCAGCGTGCCAAGGAGTTCCACAATACGATCGGTGCCGGCACCAAGCACATCGAAGAGTCCATCGTGGCGCGGGCGCAGGCGCTTGAAGAGGGGCTCAGCCGGCAATCCGGGACGATCCGCGAAACGCTGGACCAGCATGCCGAAAAGATGGAGAAGTCGCTGACGCGCCAGACAGCGCACATCGAACGCTCCGTCGGGCAGAGCTCGGAAAACATCGAGCGCGCGGTCAGCGAACTGGCGGATCGCACCGGCGCGAGCTCGGAGGCGCTGGAAACGCAAGCCGAGACATTGCGGCAGATGTCCAGCGGCCTGCTGAACCAGATCCAGGGCCTCACCAAGCGGTTCGAGGAGCAAGGCGCGACAATCATGAAGTCGGCGAAAGCGCTGGAAGTGTCGAACACGCGCGTGGACAGCGTGATGGAGCAGCGCCAGGCGCAACTCGGCAAAATGATCGAGACCATTGGCACCCGCGCCTCCGAACTCGACAAGATGATGCACAATTACTCCAGCATGCTCGAAGAGTCTCTGTCGCGTGCAGAGAACCGCGCCCGAGGCGTGACCGAGATGCTGGCGCAGGATTCCGCGGAGAAGAGCCAGTCGGCGGTGCGCGAGATCGAGAAGCTGCGCTCGGAGACCCAAGCCCAGACCTTCGAGGCGATCGAAGAGCTCAAGACCCGGTTTGCGTCGCTCTCGGAGCAGATCGGCGAGCAGCTCGATGGTTTGACATCGCGTTTTTCGGAAACCTCGGAAACTGTCAAGGATACCACGCGGCGCGCGTCAAGGGACCTGGAGACGACGAATTCGGAACTGCGCCGCCAGGCAAAGGCGATCCCGGAGACGACGCAGGAGAATGCTACCGCGATGCGCAAAGCGCTACAGGATCAGCTCGCCGCCCTCGACTCGCTTTCCGATATCGCCAACCGGCATCGTTACGCGGGAAGCGTTTCCCCAAGCGAGGAACCCGCCGGCCGCGAGTCCGGTCGGCGCAGAGCAATCCCCGCGCTTCAACATGGCGGGGATCAAGGTGGCGCGCCGGCCAGAGCGCCCGCGCGCCGGCAGCAGCACCGAGAGGACTACGGCTGGTCGGAGGCGCGCACAACGGATGCGCGAGCGCACAGACATGGTTACCGGGAGGATAGCACATACGAGAGCCATGCGCGTCGGCCGGAGCCGTCGTCGCGCCCGAATGACGATTTCTCCGCCCTGACAGCAGGCCTGATTGCGCGGCTGGATGGTGGCCAGCCTCGACAGTCCCCAGAAGACGGCAGCGAGGTCAGCCCGGCACACGACGACGCGAGCTCACAATCGTCGCGTGCGGCTTCGCCGTCCTATCCAGCGGACACCAAGGCGCGCCCGCAGGAGACCCGGGACGCGCCGGCGCGCGACAACACGGCGGGCGGCGACAAGCCGGCTGGGGAGTGGTCGCTGGGGGATCTGCTTGCGCGCGCGTCCGAGGCCGACGATGATATGCCGCTGGAAGATGACGATTTCGGCTCGGCCGGCGGGTCTTATGACGATGACGACCTCTCTTACGGACGCCCGCCGGAGTTTTCCCCCGAACCCGCGCCGCGGCCCGCCCAACAAGATCCGGAGCCGGAGCAGGGCGTGGAATTCAACATGAAGGATATCGCGGACGCCGTAGACCAGAACACGGTCGTCGAGGTGTGGAAACGCTACAATCGCGGTGACCGTACGGTAATCAGCCGCGATGTCTATAATCGTCAGGGGCAGTCGACGTTCGACCAGGTTCAGCGGCGCTACCGCAATGATCCTGCTTTCCAGCATATCGCGGATCGGTACATGGCCGATTTCGAGAAGGTGCTCAAGGACGCGAGCAAGGCCAGCCGGGACGGCAAGACCCTGCAAAGCTATCTCGTCTCCGAGACGGGCAAGATTTACCTCATGCTCGCGCATGCCAGCGGCCGGCTCGACTGATGCCGGACAGCATTGCTGGCGCAGAATTGGCGTTAGTTGAATGCCGGGGCGTGGAGCAACCCGCCGTCGCGCCAAAGCCGGTTGTGGGCGCGGTCGGCGCCAATTTCGCTGTCTTCGCCGAGATTGCGGGCGAATAATTCGCCATAGTTGCCGACTTCGGCGATCAGGCGGACCGCCCAGTCCTTGTCCAGCCCGAGGCTGTCGCGGGTCCGGCTGTCGAGCCCAAGAAGGTGTCGCAACAGCTCGCCATCCTGCGCCAGCGCATCCTCGACCGTCTCTGAACTGAGCCCGTGTTCTTCCGCATTCACCAATGCAGACAGGCTCCAGGACACGATATCGCCCCACGGCCCATCTCCACGTCGCACCACGGGCCCGAACGAGGTCAGCGAGAGGTGTTCGGGCAGCGCCAAATGTTCCGACGGGGCCTCAAGATCGGCCTGCCACAGTCTTTGGGTCACCTGATCCCCGACATGAACGTCGCAACGCCCGGACGCATACATCTCCAGCGCAAGGCCGTCGGTGCGGAATGGCACGAGGGTGTACGGCATGTTGTGCCTGCGGAAGTAATCGGCGAGGTTGCGCTGCGTTCGCCTCTCTTGCCCGATGCAGACCTCTGCCCCCGATAACTCCAGCGCGCTGGTCACGCCGAGGCGGCGCGGCACCAGAAACCCCTGTGCGCCGTAATAAAGTGCGCCCGCGAATTGCAGATCGGGATTCCCGTCGGCGCTCAGTGTCCAGGGAGTGTGATGGAGCAGGATGTCGATCCGACCCGATTGCAGCGCCTGGAAGCGCTCTTCGGCACTTAGCGGGACAAAGCGCACATGCCCGGGATTACCGATCACGGCCGCCGCAACGGCCCGACAGAAATCGGTATACAGACCACGCCACTTGCCATCTGCGTCGGAAACGGAAAACCCGGGCGCGTCCGGGCTGACGCCACAGGTCACGAGGCCGCGCTCGCGGACGGTCTGCAGCGTTCCGGCCTGCGTCGCGCTGATGCTCAACACGAACGCGATCACAAGCAGTGCCAGCCGTTGAAGCACGTTGTCGCCCTTTGTTCGCTGGATCGAAAAGATGGATTGCGCCGTCGCGGCGCTGCGCCTTGCATAGCTGGTTGCCCCCTGGCGCTGCAATGCCAAAGCCGGATGCCACGGCCTTTATCCCGAATGGTGCGCGCGCCAGCACGGCCTTGCTTGACCGATCCGCCATGCGCGGGCACACAAAGCTGTGAGGCGACAAGGAGCGAACATGGCGGAAGATGACGAGAACAGCCACCGGCAAGGCGGCGCGCACGATGCGACGCGGCTCATACATATCGGCCGCGATGCATCAGAGCAATTCGGTTTCGTGAACCCGCCGGTGGTGCGCGGCTCGACCGTGCTCTTTCCCGATGTCGCGTCGCTCATGTCGGGAGACGCCCGCTATACCTACGGGCGTCACGGCACACCGACGGTCCGCTTGCTTGAGGAGGCGATCGCGGAACTCGAGGGCGGGGTTTGCACGCGGCTCGCGCCGTCCGGCCTGGGCTCGATTTCGGCGGCATTGCTCGCCCTCGTCGAAGCGGGCGATCACATCCTCGTGACGGACAGTGTTTATCGGCCCACACGGCGCTTCTGCGACCGGGTGCTGGGGCGGCTCGGCGTCGAGACGGAATATTATGATCCTGTCATCGGCGAGGGTATCGCGGCGCTGATGCGCGACACTACGCGGGTTGTCTTCACCGAAAGCCCCGGCTCTCAGAGCTTCGAGATGCAGGACATCCCGGCAATCGCGGCCGCGGCCCATGAGCGCGGTGCGTGGGTGCTGACCGACAACACCTGGGCCACTCCGCTCTATTTCAAGCCGTTCGAGCACGGCGTGGACCTCTCGATCCAGGCGGCAACGAAATACATCGTCGGGCATTCCGACGCGATGCTCGGCGCGATGACCGCGAACGACCGCGCAGCGGATCGGATAAAGGCGATCCATACCGATCTGGGCCTCTGCCCCGGTCCGGAGGACTGCTATCTCGCCTTGCGCGGGCTGCGCACGATGGACGTGCGTCTGGAGCGGCATGAACGTTCGGGCCTGGAGATCGCGCGCTGGCTGGCGGGGCGTCCGGAGGTCTCGCGCGTCTTGCATCCCGCGCTGCCGGAGCATCCCGGCCACGCGATCTGGCAGCGCGACTACACCGGCGCGTCCGGGCTGTTTTCGGTGATCCTGCATCCGGCGCCGCAAGACGCCGTTGCGGCCATGCTCGATGACCTCAAGCTGTTCGGGCTGGGCTTCTCCTGGGGCGGATTCGAAAGCCTGGTGGTGCCCTTCGACCCCTCGAATTACCGTTCCGCGACGACGTGGAACCCCGAAGGCCCGGCCCTTCGCTTCCATATCGGGCTGGAGGATACCGACGACCTCAAGCGGGATCTCGCCAACGGCTTCGAGCGGCTCAATGCGCATCGGGATTAACAAAATCGCATCCCTGTTGCGTTATTCGGCGCCGGCCTGCAACCAGCGAGGGACCGGCATGAGACTCTTCGACCCAGCGAACCGCACGCGCACGCCGCGCCACGCCCGTATCTGGGCGGCATGGGAAATCCTCTACACCGTAGTGGACTTCGCCGCGGCCTTCCTGTTCATCATTGGCTCGGTGTTTTTCTTCTACGCCAGCCTCACCTACACGGGGACCTGGATGTTTCTCATCGGCTCGATCTGTTTCGCTTTGAAACCGACCATCCGGCTGGTAAGGGAGTTGCAGTATCTCGCCATCGGCGATGTCGACGATGTGGCCGCGCGCTTGAAGGATTAAGCGCGATCCGGGATGGCTGCCGGTTTTCGGATAAATCGCGCGTCTGCGGGACCAAGGCCGGTTGGGGGAACAATGATCGAGCTTGCCGTCGCCGCGCTTGCCTTTGCCGGGTTTCATATGGTGCCGTCGTCGCCCTTGCGCGGCTGGGCGGTAAAGCGCAGCGGCGAGCCGGTCTATCTGCTGGCGTTCTCGGTCATCTCGACGGCGACACTGGTGTGGCTGGTGATCGCGTTTTACGATACGCCGCGCAGCGTGCAGCTCTGGTATCCCGGCATGGTCTGGACCTGGGTCCAGGCGATCCTGATGCTGTTCGCGCTGGCGCTCATCACCGGGGGCCTGGGGCGGCCCAACCCGTCCTCGGTTGGTCAGGGCAAGGCGGTTCAGCGGGTCGACGTCTCGCAAGGCATCTTCGCGATCACCCGCCATCCGGTCATGTGGGGCGCAGGGCTATGGGGCGTCACACACATCATCTCGCAGCCGAGCTTGCGCGGGCTGTTGTTCTTCGGCGCGATCTTTGTGGTCGCGATCTTCGGCTCCTGGCGGCAGGAGCAGCGCAAGGCGCGCGAGTGGGGCGACGCCTGGGCGCGCTGGCGGGCGAAGACCTCGTTCTGGCCATTCGCCGCCATCATCGCCGGGCGCAACGAGCTGAACCTGCGGGCAATCGGCTATCATCTTCTGGTGGCGGCGGTGCTTCTGTGGCTCGGGTTTCTCCACGGGCACGGTTGGCTGTTCGGCGTGAACATTTTGCCGTATCTTGGCTTCTGAAGCGCGATCCGAAAAGTGGGCACCGGTTTTCGGATAGATCGCGCGTTACAAAAATGAACGGGCCAACGCCGCGCTCATCCCGCCGACGCGGGCGCGCGTATCCGATATTGACCAAACCTCCGGCAGTGTTAGATCACCCAGTATGACCGAGACCACGACCAAGCCCGCCAAACCCAGGGGCAAGGATGCCAAGCCGGCGCAGACCAGCGCGCCC
Organism: uncultured Hyphomicrobiaceae bacterium; assembly: GCA_964346065.1. GTDB lineage: Bacteria > Pseudomonadota > Alphaproteobacteria > Rhizobiales > Rhodomicrobiaceae > Dichotomicrobium. The sequence goes on along the minus strand of CAYFTI010000083.1, from coordinate 206 downwards.
GCCACGCCGCCGGGCGCGACGCCGCGCGAGCGCATCCGCAACTTCTCCATCATCGCGCATATCGACCACGGCAAGTCGACGCTGGCCGACCGATTGATCCAGCTATGCGGCGGCCTGACCGAGCGCGAGATGAAGGAGCAGGTGCTCGACTCCATGGACCTGGAGCGCGAGCGCGGCATCACCATCAAGGCGCAGACCGTGCGGCT
>CAYFTI010000082.1:0-10034 GCA_964346065.1 uncultured Hyphomicrobiaceae bacterium | reverse complement strand
AGCTCGGAATAGACCTTCTCGGCGGCCTTCTCGCGGATATGGCAGGTGTTCAGGATCACCAGATCAGCGTCGTCAATCGACTCGCTGGCCTTGTAACCCATCGGTGCGAGGGCCTCCGCCATGCGGTCACTGTCATAGACGTTCATCTGGCAGCCGAAGGTCTTGATGAACACCTTGCGATTGGCGGTGGACTGCTGCCGCTCAGACAATGATTGCAACCCTTTCCCGGTTTGTTCTGGCTACCGACACTTATTTAGCATATCGCAATGCCCGCCCCCCGGCGCAACAGCTTATTCTGCCGCGACACGCGCGGTGAGCAGTTCGGCGAAATTGCGCCGCACCTGCGCTTCTGAAATAGCCGCGAGTTTCTTGCGGTCGCGAATGTTCTCCAGCTTCAGCGGCGTGCTGATGCGCACATGAACATCGAGCGGCCCCTGCCGTAACAGGCCCCACACGTGGCTCAGCATGTCCATATCGCCATACCATGCCACATGCGTGCGCGCTATACGTCCCATCGGCAGCCCGTAAATCCGCGTATAGGCAAGCGCCAGCGTCTGCACATCCGCGCTTTCCCCCTCTTCTTCGGCCGCGAGGGCGGCCGCGCCGACGAGCGCGCTCTTGAACGGCAGGATCTGGTTCCCGTCGCTGCTGGTGCCTTCGGCGAACAGCACGATGCGCTCGCCGGCGTTAAGCCGCTCCGCGATCTCGTGGGCGGCATCCTTGACCGTCGTGCGGCGCTCGCGATCAACGAATACGGTCCGCTGCAGCTTGGCAAGCAGCCCGAAGAAGGGCCAGTCCGCCACTTCGCGCTTGGCGATGAAATGCACGGGCGCGAGGGCGCTTATGACGATGATATCGAGCCAGGAGATGTGATTCGATATCAGCAATGCGGGCCGGTTCCGGGCGATTTCGCCGTCGACATGGACACGGACATTCAGCAGCCAGCACAACACGCGGTGATAATGGTGCGGCACGGTCTCGCGCCACCGCGCGCCGAGCGCCAGCAGCAGCATCTGGACCGGCATGAGGAGAAGCGTGACAAGGAAAAACCCTGCGAGCAGAAGCGCGGCGCGAATCCGGTCCATTCACAGACCTCCATCCGGACGCAACGGGATGGCCTCACGCATCGAGTTCTTCGTCTTCGTTGCCGGTCTCATCGTCCCCCTCGGGCTCGCGATCCAGCGGGATGCCGTAAAGCTCCATCCGGTGACCAACAAGCCGATAGCCCAGTTCGCGCGCCACCCGTTCCTGGATGCGTTCGATCTCGTCGTCGCGGAACTCGATGACCTGGCCAGTGTCCATGTCGATCAGATGGTCGTGGTGCCTGCCTTCCGCCTCCTCGTAACGCGCGCGGCCATCCCCGAAGTCATGGCGCTCGAGGATGCCCTGCTCCTCGAACAGGCGCACCGTGCGATACACCGTGGCAAGTGAAATCCGCTCGTCGATGTGGTTCGACCGGCGGTAGACCTCTTCGACATCCGGGTGGTCCGTCGCGTTGGACAGCACGCGTGCGATGACGCGGCGTTGCCCGGTCATCCGCAGACCCTTGTCCTCGCAAAGCTCTTCAATTCTGCTCCGCCGCGCGGATTTGGCCGGCATTAGCTCCTCGACGTTCGGTTCCTGGATTGTTTCACCGCGACGCCGCGTCGCACAGAGCGCAGCGTAACACAAGCGCCGCCGTACCGGCGAGGGCGCGAACTCTGGCGCTGCGACCGGCGCTAACCCCAAGGATCGCGGACGGCGGCGCCTCCGCCCGGACGTGCTTCACCGGCCCAGGCGCGCCACGGCAAAGCCATCCTGCGGCTTGGCGTCCGGCGCACGCAGATATAGCGGCGTCAGTGGCACGGCTTCAGGTGGACGATCCGCACACACGGCGCAAAGATCGGCTGCGTCCGGCAGAATCTCGACCTGCAGCGCGCACACGCGCTGGTCGGGACCGGCCGCCTGCGCGAGCTGTGCGGCGCCGCTGCCAACCGCGATACATTCCTGATGGGGCAGCGTATGAGCGCAATCTTCGGGCGAAAGCGCCTGCGCATCCGACACGGCCGTGCCGCGCGCAAACTGTTGGCAGTACAATTCGCCGCGTCGCGCATCCATCGCGACGACCAGAGGCGCAAGCGCCTGTTGCGCCGTCAATTGCGGTGCCGCCCGATGCGCGATGGCTTCCAGGCTGGTGGCCGCAACGAGCGGCTTGCCGGTCGACAGCGCCAGACCGCGCGCGGCGGCGACACCGACACGAATACCGGTGAAGCTGCCCGGCCCGCGCGTGACGGCGATCGCACGCAGATCGGCGAAACTCGCACCCGCCTCGCTCATCACCTCGCGGATCATGGGAAACAGCGCCTCGGCATGGCCGCGCGTCATCGGCTGGAAGCGATGCGCCAGAATACGATCGCGCCACACTGCCGCGGAGCAGGCGCCCATGCTCGTATCGAAGGCGAGCAGCGTCACGCCCGCCTCCGCGCGATATCTTCAGATGATGCTGGCGATTTCATCGAACTCGAAGCGTGGCAGCCGCGGCTGCAGCACGCTGGCATCGCCGTAGCCGATGTTGCATAGGAAGTTCGACTTGTAGCGTCCGTCGGGGAAGAATTCCTTGTCGACCCCGGCGTTGTCGAAGCCCGACATTGGTCCGCAGTCGAGGCCGAGGGCGCGTGCCGCCATGATGAAGTAACCGCCTTGCAGCGTGCCATTGCGAAAGCCGTTCATGAAGGTGGCTTCCTCGCTTCCGGTGAACCAGTCGCGGGATTCGGGCGCGTGCGGGAACAGCCTGTCCTGATAGTCATAAAACTGCGTGTCCCACGCGACAATGGCGCAAGCCGGCGCGGCCATCGTCTTGTCGCGGTTGCCGCCCATGAGATGCGGCTTGAGCCGTTCCTTGGCGTCCGCCGACTTCACGAACACGAACCGGGCCGGCGAGCAATTTGCGCTGGTGGGCCCCAGCTTCATCAAGCTGATGATCGCGTGAAGCTGCTCGTCGGTAACCTCGCGATCCTGCCATGCGTTATGGGTGCGCGCGTCGCCAAAGAGTTGATTCAGCGCGGCGTCGTCCAGAGGTTCGGACATGCTTCCCCCGTTGTCATCGAACGTCCCGGTAGCGCAAGTTTACAGGGGCCGCCAGCTTACATCACCGGGCGAACCGACTGCACCTCCGGGACAAAATGGCGCAGGAGGTTCTCGATCCCCTGCTGAAGCGTCGCGGTCGAGGACGGGCAACCCGCACAGGCGCCGCGCATATGGAGATAGACGACACCATCGCGATACGCGTGGAAGGTGATGTCGCCGCCGTCCTGCGCGACAGCCGGGCGGACGCGCGTGTCCAGCAATTCCTTGATGGTGTTCACCGTGTCGGCGTCTTCCTCGGCGTAGGTCTCGTCGCCGGCTGTCTGATCCTCTTCCACGTCCGTGACAACCGGCGCCTCGGACATGAAATGCTCCATGATCGCCCCGAGCACGGCAGGCCGCAGGTGCTGCCAGTCTTCGCTTTCGGCCTTGCTCACCGAGATGAAGTCGGTCGCCAGGAAAACGGCCTGAACCCCATCGATATCGAACAGCCGGGCTGCAAGCGGAGACGCATCGGCTGCTTCGGCCGGCTCGCGGAAATCACGCGTTCCCGATGGCAGCACTTCGCGGCCCGGAATGAACTTGAGCGTTGCCGGGTTCGGAGTTGCTTCGGTCTGGATGAACATCTTGCACCTCGACAGGTTGGAGAGCGCCGGCGCGTACCGGCAGATTTAGAACCTTTATAATCAGGTAGGAGTGTGGGCTTGCCGCGCGCCGAATGCAACCCGGCACGCAATGTGCCGGATCAATTTTTGGGAAAACCCGCACCGCTACAGCGTCGGCATGTCGGGATCAGTCACCCGCGCAACAGCCAGCACATCCACACCGCTGGCGCCAGCCTCCTTCAGCGCGGCGGCACAGGCCTCGACTGTTGCACCCGTGGTAATCACGTCGTCGATCAAGAGCAGCCGCCGGCCCTCCAACGCAGCCGCATGGCTTGCGGACACGCGGAAGGCATCCGCAACGTTGGCCCGGCGCTCGCCAAAAGGCAGCCCGACCTGCTGCTTCGTGTGGCGCACGCGCTTGAGGCTCAGCATCATTGGCTTGTGGTGGGCCTGCGCGACTCGTGCCGCAAGCACCGCCGACTGGTTGAACCGCCGGCGCAACAGGCGCCAGGGATGGAGCGGCACGGGTGTGATAATATCAGCATCGGCGATCAAGCTGCGGCCCGCGTCGGCGGCCCAGCGCGCCAAAAGGGGAACCGCCTCGTGCCGGTCAGCGTATTTGAAGGAGTGGATCAGGTCACGGGCGACGCCTTCGAACGCCAACGCCGCGCGTCCGCGGTCATAAAGCGGGGGATGGCGGAGCGCGGTGGACGAGACGGGTTGATCTCCGGCATCATAAGGCAATGGAATGCCGAGCCGATCGCAGAGCGGGGGGCGAATGAAGCGCAGGCCGCTCCAGCAGCGCGGACATAACGAGTTGTGGCAGTCGAGCGGCTCATGGCACGCAATACAGACTGGCGGCAGAAGGAGATCGCCGAGGTAGCGCAGCCCGGCAGCAGCCCATCGCAACTGCCCATTGCTCCCGAAATGCGATCGCACCGCCAACGAAATCACTCCTCACGCGAAACGCTGGAACTATAGCAGGCCAATCCGCCATGACCAGCCCGAGTGAACTCTTTGACCGACAGATGCTGATCCGCCAGCGTGAGCGCGTGGCCAGGCACATCGACGTGCATGACTTTCTGCTCCGTCGCGCGGCGGAGGATCTTGCCGAACGTCTCGACGCGATTCAACGCGAGTTTCCGATTGCGGTAAACCTTGGCGCTCATCACGGCGTGTTATCGGACGCGCTCAATGCGCTGCCGAGCGTGGGCCTCGTTGTCAGCGTGGAGGACAGCGACTCCTTGTTGCGCCGATGCCCGCCGCCCCGGGTGCGCGCGGACCTGGAGACACTACCGTTTGGCGGGGAGCAGATCGACCTGATCGCCTCGGCGCTGGCACTGCAATACGCCAATGATTTGCCGGGCGCGCTTGCTCAGATCCGCCGGGCGCTCAAGCCGGATGGACTGTTCATCGCCGCGCTTCTGGGCGGCGCCACGCTTCAGGAGTTGCGCGCATCGCTCATGACGGCCGAGACGGAACTCACGGGCGGGGCCGCGCCGCGCGTGGCACCGATGGCTGATGTTCGTGATTTCGGCGCGCTCTTGCAGCGGGCTGGTTTCAACCTGCCGGTGAGCGACACGGATGTCGTGCAGGTCAGCTACCAGACGCCGTTCGCGCTGATGGACGAATTGCGCGGCATGGGGGCGGCCAACGCGCTCAACGAGCGCTCGCGCCGGCTGCTGCGCCGCGACGTGCTTATGCGCGCGGCCGAAATCTACGCCGAGCATTACGCAACCAGGGACGGCCGCGTTGTGGCCACCTTCGAGATCATCACACTCACCGGCTGGGCGCCGCATGAAAGCCAGCAAAAACCCCTGCGGCCCGGCTCGGCGCAGGCGCGGCTGGCCGATGCGCTCGGCACGGAGGAAAAAAGCGCGGGCGACAAGGCCGACCCCGGCCGCTTTAGAAATTCGGAGTGAAGCCCGCGTCTTCCAGATCGTCGATGAGTTTGGAGGCCGCGGAGACATCCAGCGGGCGAAGCGGCGGACGCACGGTGCGCAGGGACGGAGTATCGCGGTAATGCGCCAGGACCGCCTTGAGCGCGGGAATGGTCCCGGCCTTGCTCACGACCGCGCGCACACGTGAAACACGCGCCTGCAGCTCTTCCCCGTTATCCTCCCAGTGCTCGTAAAGCTGCGCGATCGCGGGCGCATTGATGTTCGCCATGGCCGTAATCGTGCCAGCGCCGCCCGCCTTGCGGTTGTCGAGCAGGTGATCCTCGGTGCCCGAGAAGACCGCGAAATCGGGAAGCTCTTCGATCAGACCCCGAGTGTAGGACCAGTCCGCGGAGGAATCCTTCAGCCCGACGATTGTGTCCGGGAACTCGCTCACCAGCCGTTTCACCAGATCGACCGACCAGCCGACCTGTGCGACCGGCGGGATGTGGTAGAGGTAAATGTGCAGCTTTTGGCTATCCATCCGCGCGATCAGGTCGGCGACATAGCGGAACAGGCCTTCATCGCTCACGTTCTTGTAGTAAAACGGCGGCAACAGCAGAACGCCGCGGCAACCAAGCTCCACCGCCTGACGTGTCAGGGTCAGCGTGTCTGGCAGCGAACACAGCCCCGTCCCCGGTATCAGGACATCCGGGTCGATACCGTTATCGACGAGGCCGCGCAAAAGCTGCTTGCGCTCCGTCATCCCGAGCGCGTTGGCCTCCCCGGTCGTGCCGAAGGGCACCAGCGCATCACAGCCGTTCTGGACGAGCCAGAACGCGTGCTCGAAATAGCGCTCCTCGTCGATCGCGCCATCTTCCCTGAAGGGCGTCAGCACCGGCGCGAGGACGCCACTCATCGTGTTATTGTTGGCCATCGTCGATCCTTCTTGTCGGAGCCTTTCAGGGCATCGGAATATGGGAGTCCGGGTTCGGGACGCCGTAACCGCGCTGGACAGCCGGCCTGTCGGCGATCGTCAGATACCACCGCTTTACGTTCGGATAATCGTCTAGGTCGATGGTCTGCCAATCAAAGCGCGCGAACCAGGGGAAAATCGCCATATCCGCGATGGTGTAATCGCCCGCGACGAATTCGCGTTCCGCCAGCCGCCGGTCGAGCACCCCGTAGAGCCGCTTGCCTTCGCTCAGATAGCGCTGTTCGGCATATTCGCTGACGCCCGGGTTGAACTTCACGAAGTGATGGACCTGCCCGAGGAACGGGCCGGGGCCGCCCATCTGCCACATCAACCACTCGACGGTGCGCCATTTCGGCTCGAAGTCCTGGGGCCAGAACTGTCCGGTCTTTTCCGCCAGATACATCAGGATCGCGCCCGATTCCATCAGGGCGAGGCCCGTGTCGTGGTCGCGGATCGCGGGAATCTTGTTGTTTGGGCTGACCGCGAGGAACTCGGGCGAAAACTGCTCGTCCGCGCCGATGTTTATGGGGATGACGTTGTAGTCCAGCTCCATCTCTTCCAGCGCGATGGAGACCTTGCGCCCGTTCGGCGTCGCCCAGGTGTAAAGGTCGATCATATAGCTTCCCTTATTCCAGCATGCGCCATGCTTATGACACGGGCGCGGGGCTCGAGGCCAGCAACAGCTCAGGGCATGAAGCCCGCCAGCCTCAGCGCGAATATCCAGCCTGTCACCGTCAGCGCGCTGAACACGGTGGTGGAGAACACCGTGGCGGAGGTGAATTGCGGCTCCGCGCGGTATTGGGCGGCGAAGATCGCGAGCATGATCCCGGTCGGCGTCGCCGTACCGACCACGAAAAACGCGACCATCGCGTCCGAAAAGCCGGTCACCACGGCGAGGGCCCAGGTCAAGGCCGGCGCGGCAAGCAGCTTGAGGACCGCGGTACTCGCCAGGGGGCCGCGTGCCGTCTCCGCGGTTACCGTCGTGAGCTGCGCGCCAAGCAGGAAGAGCGCGAGCGGCGTGAACGCATCGCCCATCAGCTTGAGCGGGGTCGCCACCGCAACCGGCAAGCTGACCTCGAATCCCTTCAGCAAGAGGCCGGCGGCAACGGCGGGCAGCACCGGGCTCCCGAACAGGAGCTTCGTGACGCTCGGTCCGTCCGGCCCAGTGCGCGCCATCAGCCAGATTCCCAACGTGGAGATCAGCACCATATGCGTACTTGTGGCGATCGTCTGGTGCAGCAGAAAGTCCGAGGGGAAGGTGAGCGCGATCAGGGGCAGGCCGTAATTCCCGCTGTTGGCGAACGCGACCGCCCATGCAAGCAGGTGTCGCATCTCCGCGCTGCGCCGCGTCATCAGGCCCAGCGCATAGCCCAGCAGGTAATGCGCCGCGAACTGCAACAGCATGAACCAGGCGGTCGGCCAAATTTCGATCAGCGGGATTTCGGCGGATGTCAGGAAATGAACCAGCGCGGCTGGCAGGATGACATTCACGGTCAGCCGGGACAGCGTGTCGAGATCAAAACCAAGCCGCCTTTGAGAAAGCCAACCAAGCGCGACAAGGACGAGCACGGGCAGGGTGATACCCGTCAGAATTTCCGCAAAGATTTCCAAACGATCGGCCCCTTGCTCGCCCATGAGAGCGCGCACAGAAAAAGCCCGCCGGAAACCCGGCAGGCTCAATCCCCACGGTCGCGCGGCCGCGCTTCACTGCCGGCCTAGTCGTCCTCGTCCTCTTCAGCCTCGGACTTGCGAACCTGCAGCGCCGTATATGCTTGCTCGCCCATCCGGTCAAGAAGGCTCAGCTGGGTTTCGAGCCAGTCTATGTGGCCTTCCTCGTCGTGGACGAGGTTGGTGAACAAGTCGCGGCTCACGAGATCCCCGGCTTCCTGACATGCCTGGGCGGCCTGGGTATAGAACTTCCGCGCCTCGTGCTCGTCGCGCAGATCCGCCTCGAACATGTCGCGCAACGTCTGGGCGCGGTCGACCTTGTTCATCGACGTCATGTCCGGGTTGCCTTCGAGGAACAGCATCCGCTCGATCAGCATGCCGGCGTGGCCTTGCTCCTCCTCCATCTCCTCGGTCATCTTCTCGGCGAGCCCTTCAAGCCCCCAATCCTTCAGCACATGCAAGTGCAGCAGGTATTGGTGAGATGCGGTGAATTCCATCGTGAGTGCCTTCTGAAGTTGCTCTAGCACAACATCTTCGCCTTTCATCGGTATCTCCGTTCGGCTTGGGTTCCAGGATTGACCGGATGCAGTTTAGCGGCTCCGCAGCCTCGCTGCCAAACGCATGCGCCCTTGTCGAAAAACAAGTGAAGGCCGCTCAGGTTCCGCTGCGCGCTGGATTGACCCGCACACCCGGCGCCGGGCGCTCAAGCAGCACTTCACGGCGGAAGCGATAGAGTTGGGCTGGCCGGCCGCCCGTCGCCGGCTCCATGCCTCCAGCCGGCTCCACAAGTCCGGCATTGGCCACGAGGCGGCGGAAGTTCTGCTTGTGCAGTCGGCTGCCAAGGATGGCTTCGACAGTGCTCTGGAAGGTCGACAGCGTGAAACGCTCCGGCAGCAGCTCGAAGATCACGGGCCGGTACTTGATCTTTCCGCGCAGTCGGCTCATCGCGGTGGCGAGGATGCGGCGGTGGTCGTAGCGCATTCGACGGCCGGGCCGCACCGGGTTGTCCCAGCCTCGCGCGGCTTCGCGCCCGTCATGCAAGGCCTCGGCCACCAACCCCGCCTCGTACAGCAGTTCGTAACGCTCAAGCGCCTTTTCCTCGTCCCAGCCGCCATCTCCGAGGCCGAAGCAGATTCGCAGCCGGTCACACCGGCGCAGCGGACGCGCCGGCTCGCCGGGTGTCGGCGGCCGTCCGGCCCAATCCTGTAGCAGCGGTGATATCTTGTCGAGAATCGGCGGGGTCCGGCCCCGGCGGTCCTCCCAGGGGAAATAGTCGTACCAGGGCCGCCACACCGCGCCGCCAACGCAGGCGAGCGTCTGCGCGCGCGTCAGCGCAAGGTAACCGATGGACATCATGTGCGGGCCGGTGTCACCGTAGCGCGCGTGGCGGCCGCGGTCGCCGAAGGTGTAAAGTTGTTCGACGTAGCCGAGCTGGAGGCCGGTCTGCTCGGCGACCCACGAGCGCAGGCCGATTTCCAGCGTGCGGTGCGAAATCGGATTGAAGGGGCCTGACGGCAGCGCGTCCCGGCCGTCTTCGTCGTCGCTGCGGACCACGAGAATGTGCGGCTCGCCGTGGTCGACGCAGATGATCGCGGCACTAAGCCCGATCTCGACGGACGGCGACTCGAGCGCGCCGGAAGCCCCGCGCTTGCCAGGCGCCTTGGCTTCGCGTCTGTTAACCGTGGGAGCCCTGACCAAGCTGGGACCCTTGTGCAGCCGCATCGGAGGGCCAGGATGCGGCCTCCTGAGTGGTGTCCACCGCGCGAGCGCCGGCCCCCGAGACTCGCCGCGCGGGGCGAAGTGCTATGAAGAAACCCGCGATGACATCGATCGCCGCGGCGACCG
>CAYFTI010000081.1:0-10047 GCA_964346065.1 uncultured Hyphomicrobiaceae bacterium | reverse complement strand
GACGAGGCGCCGGGCCATATCGGCGACCTCACGCGCCCATGAGGCCCAGTATTCGCGGTCGCCGAGCTTCTTCGGGATGAGGCCATAGACGGCCTCGCTGATTTCGCCGACGGGCAGGGGCGGCAAATCGAGGGGAATCTGGTCGCCGCCCTGGGTTTCACTTTTCCCGCTCTTGGTACGCCCAGTGCCGTCGATGATGCGGATTTTCTTGCGGAACTCGGCTTCATCGACAAGACGCTCGTCGTGCGCGCGCAGCGAGCGCAGCACCTTCCAGATCCCTTTGAAGCGGTTATCGCGCTCGATGAAGGTGTTGTAGTCCTTCGTGCGCTCGCGCGGGATCTCGACGGGCAGAACGATGTAGCCGTATTCCTTGCCCGGCGCCTTGCGCATAACACGGCCTACGGACTGGGCGATCTCGACGACGGAATCCCGCGTGTCAAAAAACACCACGCCGTCGAGCGCCGGCACATCGACGCCCTCGGAGAGACAGCGGGCATTGCTCAGGATCCGGCACTCACCCGGTTCAGGCTCGTCGCGGAGCCATTGCAGGGCCTCATGGCGCTGCCCGGCGTGCATGCCGCCATCGACGTGGATGACATCGCAGTGCATGACCTGATCGGCGTCATCGTCGGCCTGGTCATACGCATGCCCGGCCAAGGCCTGAAGGGTGTCGCGGATTTCCTTGGACGCCTTGATCGAGTTCGCGAAGGCCACGGCCCGGCGCATTGGGGCCGTATCCTCGGCGAGCGGGATCTCACGGCCCTCATTGTCGAGAGTGACGGCATCGCGCTTGGTCAGCCCCTTCCACGTGCCAAGCAGGCGCGTCGCGAAATCGGCGGAGATCCCTTTGGTCTCGTCGAGCTGATAGGCCGCGTTGTAGCTGTTTGCCACATCGCCCAAGGCCGCCGAGTCCACGGCGACGATCAGGACGCGATAGTCGGCAAGCAGACCGCGCTCGACAGCCTCCCCGAAGTTGAGCTGGTAGAGCACCTCACCGTAATAGGTGGGGTCGTCCATGGAGTAGAGTGTCGCGCCAGCCTCGTCGGCCTTGTCATGGCTCTCGGCCGCATAGACACGCGGCGTGGCGGTCATGAAAAGCCGCTTCCTGGCCGCGAGGTAGTCGTTGCGCAGCGGCTTGGTGAACTCGGATTCTTTCGAGACCTGGTCGCCGCTCATGCTCACGCCGGCTGTGCGGTGCGCCTCGTCGCAGATAACCAGATCGAACGCTCGGAGATCGTGCTTCGCCTGCGCGCTGCAGATGGTCTGCACAGACTGATAGGTCGAAAACACAACGCTCGGGCGGTCGGGATCCTGGGCCGTCACCGCCGCGATCCGCTCGGCCAGCACGCCGGGATCGGTCGTGGCCGGGTAGGCCAGATCGCGCGTGGCGATGTCGTCGTTGTCCTTGCTGACCTGCTGGTCGGAGCAAACCACGAAGGCATGGAAATCGCGCACCGTCTGAGCCGCCCATTCGCGCAGCGTCTGACCTACGAGGGCGAGGCTGGGGACGAGCACGAGGACGCGGCCGCCGGTCGGAACAAGAGCCTCGGCTTCGGCGATGCGCAGCGCGGTGAACGTCTTACCGGTCCCGCAGGCCATGATCATCTGGCCGCGATCACCGTTGCTCAGGCCTTCGATAACGGCGTTGTAGGCTTCTTGTTGGTGGTTCCGGAGCGTCTTGACCGGAGCCTCGGGTAGCTTGTCGGGCTGATCCCAGTAAAAGCGCTGCCAGTCGATGCGCGATTCATCGAGCTGCTCGATGCCAAGGGTCTGGACTGGCGGGTCCTGGCCTTCGAGCGTCTTGCGCGCGTTGGCTGTCCATTTGTTAGTCGTCGAGACGATCAGGCGGTTTTTGAAGCGGCGCTCGATGCCGTCGCTTCTGGTGAACGTCTTTCCCGACGCGGCAAGGAACGCGTCGATCCCTTCTTTCGGTAGGGACTGTACGGGTTCGTAAAACTTGCACTGGATCGCCCAGTAGTCGCCGCTGCCAGCTTCGCGGGCGACAAGATCAATGCCGGTGTCCTGGCCCCATCTATCCGGCCATTCCGACCATAGCCAGACCTGTTCGAGATCAGTCGCATAGGGGAGTGCTGTTTGCAAATAGCGCTTAATAAAGCGCTCAAGCCGCAATCCCTTTTCTTGCGTCGAAATGTTATGATCGGCGAGATGCGCGAAAACGGATTCGGCGTCCGTAGCGACCTTATTCATTTCTACCCGATCTTGTCTTCGTGATGGTTGGCTGTGCGCTGCGAGAATCCGCCGCGTAATATTCCACTATCATGAATTATTCGGAAGAAATAGTCCAACCCTCTCCTGTCCTATCCCTTGCAAGGGAGAGGACCAGTCCGCCGGCCTGGCGGCCGGGCGCACCGGAGCCTTTGTAGTGAAGTGTCATCTGCTTCGGAGCCGTCCCTCGCCTGAGCCTGTTAAAAGGCGGTCCATGGTTCTTGTCCCAAGGGCGCGTGAGCGGGACCGGAGCCACGCGCAGGGCCTTACAGGCCCGAGCATGGCGAGGACCCACCCCTTGGGACAAGGTCCTGGATCGTCTTAGGGCTCAAATCAGGCGGGGGCGGCGTCCATGCAGATGTCGTGAGCATCTGCTTTGGTGAGTTCTGAGCCTCGGGGAGCGCGAGGGGTGCAACCCCTCGTATGGGGTCTGGAGATCACGGCCAAAGGCCGTGGCCGCTTATTTCTAGCCATAACACACCGCTTTTGCTGTAGCGCTCAAAGTTATCCACAGGCTGGAGGTGTTATAAGGTGTTAGAATATGAGTTACGGGATTCCGGAAAATCTGTAAAAACTTGATTTAAAACGATAATTTGCTGGCGCAGTAGGGCTATCGGTGTGTAAAGTGACGAAAGTTGGTGTGTAAAGTGACGAAAGCTGGTGTGTAAAGTGACGAAAGGGGCTGCCGGGTTATCCACAGCGCAGGCCGGTGGGTGAAGTGACGATGATTGACCCGCAGTGGGTGAAGTGACGATACTCATTGCCAGTGGGTAAAGTGACGAATCGACCGTCCGGGCAAGGTGGTTGAAGTGCCAAATGAACGTTCGCCGCTCTTGCCAGAGCGGCATCCTCAACGGGAGCTTTTCGTCTGCGACGTCGTGGATGCGGTGCCGAAAGGCGATATGTCCGCGATGGAACATCCGGTCTTCTCACTCTCGACAAAGCCGGATATGCGCCCGCGTCGCTACGAGCGCGGGGAAAACTGGATCGAGATATCGCCTTCGCGTCACGGACTCGCTACGGTGCATGACCGGGATGTGCTGATATATTGCATTAGCCAGTGCATGGCGGCGTTGAACGAGGGGCGGAAGGTATCGAAAAACATACGGTTAAAGGCTTTCGACTTGCTGGTAGCCACAAATCGGCAAACATCGGGGCGAGGCTATGAACTACTGAAAGACGCTTTGCGGCGGTTACAGGGCACGCAGATCGAGACCAATCTGCGGCAAGGTGACAAGGAATATTTCAAGGTCTTCGGGCTGATCGAGTCTGCCGAAATCGTGCGCGAGACGCGCGAGGGCCGGATGCTTGACGTAGAAATCATCCTGTCGGACTGGGTGTTTGACGCTATCGAACACAATCACGTACTTACTCTAAGCCGGGGGTACTTTTTTCTCCGCAAGCCGTTAGAGCGGCGGATGTACGAACTGGCCCGCAAACATTGCGGATCACAGCCGTATTGGCGGATCGGTATCGAGACGCTGCGACAGAAATGCGGGGCCGGCTCGACGGTAAAGGAGTTTAGGCGGTTAGTGTTGAAAGTCGTAGAAGATGACAAGTCGCACGGACATATGCCGGATTATTCCTTCACCATGGACGGTGATGTGCTGGTGGTGAAGCCAAAGCGAGAAGAGCGGCAAACTATTTTGCCGCTTATTAAGAGTGTGCCATCGCCGGGAGAGGATATATTGGAGGAAGCCCGTAAAGCTGCGCCGGGCTGGGATATTCATGCGCTCGAACAGCAGTGGCGGTCTTGGGTGACGGAAAAAGAAATCCCGGTGCAGAACACCGACGCGCATTTCCTAAGCTTCTGCCGGAAGTGGTACGAGCGGCGTGGGCCGGCTTAGGCGAAACCTTTTAGGTGTTTGCAGACTCTTCTTCATCCTCGATTGCACGGGACAAGGTGTAATTGATCCAGGCGGCTCGACTGATGCCGCGTTTGCGTGCAGAAGCGTCGATGCGTTGTAAAAGTCCGGGATCGAAACGCATGGTGGTCATCACCTTGCGAGCGGGTGTCTGGGGTTCGGACTTCGAGGCTTTAGCAATGAACTGCTTGGCAGGCCCGTCGCTGCTGTCGCTTGTATTTCTATGCGGTTTCTTTCCGATTGCCATATGATGCCTCTCCGATATCGTGATGATATACATTAAGGGCGCGCAGAAGGCTCGTCAATTCCTCTTCCGCCTTACTGTTGCGGGGCCGCAACTCGAAAATCGCGGCACCGGTGGCGGCCGCATTGGAAAAGACTTTGCGGCGCACAATCGGAACCGAAATGTGAGGCATCGCAGAATGCTCGGCGAGAATCGCGGCCGCTTCGTCGTTGTCCCGGCCGGTGGGGTCAGCGGCGTTTAGAATGGAGAAAGCGCGTAAGCTGTCGTTAATTTCCCGGGCCTCCTCGATGAGAGCAGCAACCTGATCGAGCGCCCAGACATCGAAGGTGCGCGGCAGGACAGGAACCAGAAGAGTGTCGGAAACAGTCAGGGCGGCGCGGAAGCTGCCGGTGTCGCGACCGCCCACATCGATGACAATCGTGTCGTATTTGGGAGCAAGCTGGCGGACCTGCTGACGAACGGCGGCACCTGACAAAGCGACGGCCGTGTAGTCTGCGTTGCCGGTTTCCTGTTGCCGCAACTCGGTGAAGGTCATCGCGGTGCCCTGCTCGTCACCGTCAACCAGCAGAACATCGGCTCCCGTGCGGGCGGCTGAGATGGCAATATTGACGGCTAGAGTGGTCTTACCGACACCGCCTTTGACGTTTCCGATTGTGAGTATCATATAGGCCCCGTTTGTATATCGTTCCGATATCATTATGAGATCGAATAGGGACCTTAAAGGTATACGAAGAGTGGCATAAGGACAAGATGGGAACGAGCGCAAGGTCTTATCGGATCCTCAATCCGGATCCCGGCGGCGGCTACGGCCGCGCTTTTGTCGGCGTTTTTCCTCGCCTTCCTCCATGCGGCGGCGGGCATCCTCGCCACGCTGCTCAGGGGTTCGCTCATCGCCCGTGCTGCGCTCGTGCTTGCGGTCCTTGCCTTCCCAGTCCTCGCGAAGGCGCCCGGTGCCTTGCACCTTCTCGTTCTGCTGCTGCCCGCGCTCCTGCTTCTGCATGCGCTGCCATGCGCGGATTTGATCCTCGAGCTGGCACCATGCCTGCTCGCGCTCCGTGGCACGGGCCTGTAGACGCGACTCCTCCTGCCTCTCCTGATCGGCGTGTCGGGCCCGCATCTCCTGCCACGCCGCACGGTACTGGCGGCGCACCTCGTCATAGTCCGGCTTGTAGCGGCCCTTGACCGCCTTCGCCTGGGTGGTCCGCTCGGCACGGATGGCTTGGGCCTGCTCGTGGCGCTCGCGCTTGTGCTTTTCTGCGAGGGCCTTGCGGGCGGCCTCACGCTTCGCCTTCGTGCGCCCCGTCACATCCACGGCCGCGAAGAAGCGGGCGAAGGGCCGGGCCTGCTGGTTCTTGAGATCGGCCCGCTCGGCAGCCTGACGCTGCCTGAGCGCCTGCGTGTCGGCCGTATGGCGCTGCTTCGTCCAGTCGCGGGCCAGCTTGCCTTCGGCGCGCTCGCGCTGCCGGATCTCGTCGATCCGGGCGCGGTACTGCTGTCGGAGCCGCCGGTCCTCAAGCGTGCGCTGGCGCGCAGCGGCTACGATCTCGCGCTCGACGACCGCATCGTGGTTGCGCTGCTCGCGCTCGAACCCGGCGCGCACGCGCGTCTGGAAGTCTTGTGAGCGTGCTGCTCGTTCCAGGTTCAGATCGACGATCTCGGCGCACCGCTCTCGGCGTGTGCGCCCGGCATCGATGGCCGGGTAGTCGATGACGCGCTCGGGGTGCTTCGGCGTCGGATCGGAGACCGGCTTCGAGTCCGGCCGGTGAACGCTGCGGTCGATATGCTGGGCCTGCGGGCCGATATGGATTTGTGGCGTGCGGTCTTCGCCGCGCGCTTCCAGACTGCGCCGGTCGATCCGGGCTTGGTGACCGGCGCCCTCAAGCGCGGCGTTGGCCCGATCCTCCCAGGTCTTGCGCACCCACTGTACGGCCTTCGGCTCAAGCCCGGCCCTGCGCCGGTCGCGCTCGCTGTCCGACAGGCGCAGCACGCGCTTGCCCGTCTCGATGTCCTTATCGACAACGGCGATATGAGCGTGCGGATTGTGAGCGTCGCGCCCGGTCTGATGGATGGCGGCGTACCACGGCACTCGGCCGCCGGTGAGATCGCGCATGGTGTCGCGCACCAGCTCGGCGCGCTGTTTCTCGTCCAGCTCGCGGGGCAGGGCGATGCGGATCTTGTCGCACACGCGGGCGTTCTTCCGCGCCTGTGCCTCGTGCTGGTCCATCCAGGTCCGGGCCTGCCGGGCGTCATCGGGCATGTGCTCGGCCATGACCTCGGAGGCCGCACGCTCGCGCCCGATATAGCGTACATGCGCCCCGGCCGTGCCGGCGGCATGGGTGACCCGGCCGATGCTGGCGAGATTGCAGCTATAGATCGCCAAGGCCCTTCGACCTCCTGCTTGTGAACGGGCGCGAACCATCGTTCGCAACCGTCCAC
This sequence comes from uncultured Hyphomicrobiaceae bacterium, assembly GCA_964346065.1. GTDB lineage: Bacteria > Pseudomonadota > Alphaproteobacteria > Rhizobiales > Rhodomicrobiaceae > Dichotomicrobium. Next base: position 3,276 of record CAYFTI010000081.1, on the reverse strand, counting down.
GCCCGGGTCGCGGGCCGCGTTGCGCTGCCGTGGGGCGGCGTCTGTCGGCTGCACGCGCTTGCCGGAGTACAAGATCGGCAGGGGCGCGTACCGCCGCCCTCGTGGCGGGCAGCAATGCCGGCCCGCGGCTTATGGCGCCGGGGGCCATTGTGGCGATTGCTGCTGCCCGTGGCGCTTCGCGAGCGCCACGGGCAGCAGCAACCGCGCTGCGATATGCAAGCCCGGCGCGGCGTGTGAACGCCTAGGCCCGCACGGCTATGAGCGCGGCGGCCGCGCCGGTTCGATACCGGCGCAAGGCCGCCTGCGGAGGGGGCGCCAACGGCCCCCTTGCGGGGCCGGCGGCGGGGGAGGTGGCCGCCCCCGGGAGCCCGAGCGCACGGGTTTGCGTCAGCAAACCCAAAAGTGCGCTCTACACTCTTAGTCTATCATGGCTGGGCCTAGTGTTTCCATAAGGATTGCCTGCCGGGCCGTGAACGCTAGGATGATCTTTGGAGACCGGGGCGAAGAGGCTGGCGCAGACAGGGGCAGATATGGCCCAGCAAAAGCAGGACGATCATCTACAGGAAACCCGGCCCTACAAGCCGCGCCCGTGGAAAATGCTCATCGCGGCCGTGCTGTGTTTCGTGGGCGGCGGTGCCATCGGGTCCATCGTCCCACCGGTGGGCGGGTTTGTGATGTTTCTGAGTCCGGTCTATCTCGTGGTTGCCGGGCTCGATTTCTGGCGGCGGAAACGCATCGAGAAAGACCGGAAGGATGCGGTGAAGCCCTCGGGCAGCCTCGGCAAGGCGCGCTTTGCCACGAACAAGGAATGTAAAAAGAACGGACTTGGCAATCCGGGAGGCCTGTATCTCGGCTATAATGATACCATGCCGCTGTTTCACAACGGTAGCGCCCATCTGCTCACCGTCGCACCCTCCGGGGCCGGCAAGGGCGCGAACGTCGTCATACCCAATCTGCTGCACTATCCCGGCTCTGCCTTCGTCACCGACCCCAAAGGCGAGCTGGCCAAGGTCACCAGCAAGCATCGCCGCGAGCAATTCGGCCACGATGTTTTCGTGTTGAACCCGTGGGGACTGCACGATCTGCCACAGCATCACTTCAACCCGCTCGCGGTACTCCCGAAGATGGGCGCGGACCCGCGCCGCAAGGCCGACTTGAGCGATGAAGTCAAGGCCATGGCCCTGCAACTCATCCCGGAGCCGGAAGACCGGCGCAATGCCTTCTTCCGGGAAGGCGGGCGCGCGATCCTGCGCGCGGTTCTGCTGTACATGGCCACACGCGGCGATCCCGAGCGCTGCACGTTGCCCGAACTCTGGCGCAACGTCACAAGCTCCAAGCGCCTCAAAGAGGCGATTGCGCAGATGTGCGAGTCTCAGGCCCTGAACGGCATGGTCGCCGATCTGGGCGAAGACCTGTCGCATCAGGTCGCCGAGAACGGCGAGCAATTCGGGGATTTCCGCCAGAACGCCGTTCAGGCCGTGGATATCTTCGATCCTGCCGGCTGGCTGGGCGAGGCCGTATCGGGCCATGATGTCGATCTGGGCGATCTCAAAGCCCGCAACATGACCGTCTATGTCGTCATCCCGCAGGACAAAGTCGCCACGCACGGCGCGTGGCTGGGCATGCTCACGCAGCGCGCCATCACCGATGTCGGCCGCGATACCGGTCGGGGCTCGGTGCTGTTCCTGCTCGATGAGTTCGCCAATATGGGCAAGCTCTCCGCTCTGTCGGAGAGCATCACCGCCCTGCGCGGCAAGGGTGTGCGCCTGTGGATTTTCCTCCAGGAGCTGGCCCAGATCGAGCAGCTCTATGGCAAGAGCACGGCCGAGACCGTGTTCTCGCAGGCCGAGGTCAAGCAGTTCTTCGGAGTCTCCAATGACGCGCTGGCGAAGCGGGTCTCGGAGATGATGGGCCAGACAACCGTGAAGGTGCCAACCTACCATCTCGGGGCACGGGACGATGTAAGCCCCGGTGCCACGGTCGGGGAACATCAGCGCCCGCTCATGTCGCCGGATGAAGTCCAGCAAATGGACAATGACGAGCAGCTTTTGTTCATCAACGGCCTGCGGCCCATCCTGGCACAACGGGCGCCGGTCTGGGCTTTGAAGCCTTTGCGCAAGTATCTCGAACCCAACCCGGTCGAGGGACCGTATCCCAAAACACGTCTAGCTGCCACGATTCCAAAAGCCGCATAGACGCGCATAGGGTCTTACACGGGTAAAATTTGACCGCGATTCAGCGCATGTGCTGCAATTGCTTAATGAGGCAATACAACAACAAAGATTTATCCGGGGCAGAATTACTCAGTCTTCTTGTCGCCCTGAGTCAAACTGCTCGTCAGTGCCGGGAGACTCGCGCCAGCTTCGAGCGTTTCGAGTCCTGTCTGGACGAGTTGACAGTGACACGATTGGAAAAGGTGCCGCCCTTTATTTGCACAGGCGGCCTTGGACATGAAATCCGGGCCGGAACCGGGCTGATCCCTTTGCAGGGTGATGTCCATACGCTTGGCCAAATGGCAGATGAAGCTATTGCCGAGCTGTTTAAGCTGGCCTGGGTTCTCGACGAAGCGATCGCCGGCGGCGCAGGACCGAACCACCCCGACCCCGAGAACGGCCGTATCCAGATCATGAGTAACTTTATGGCCGAGGTTTATCCCGAGCTGATGGATTGTATCCCGGAGCCGTGCGGGCCGGAGGGCGGCCGGGAGAATGTGCACTATTTCCAGCCGGTCGAGGGACAGCACTGGTACGAAGCCCCCGTGCTCGATGAAGACGGCCACTTTTTATGAGCGCTGTTGCCGGCGCGTCTGTTGCTGGCGCTGGCCTTCCTCCATCCGTTGCCGGGCAGCCTGCGCGCGCTCGCCAGATTGCCGTTTTTCTTCCGTATGGCGGCGCTCGGCCTGCTGCCGCGCATCCTGCTCGTTCCGGCGGCCTTCCTCTATCCGGTTCTCTTGCTGGTTCTGGCGTTGTTTATCGTGCTTGAGATGCTGCTTTTGCCGCTCATCTTCATGGCGCTGCTCTTGCTGCGCCGGTTTCTCGCGGCGGCGTCTGAAATCCACGGCGCGTCTGAGGCGCTGGCTGAGCTTTTGCGCTTCAGCCCGTTCGTGGGCCTGCTGGGCCTCGAGGCGGTCACGCTCTCGGTCCTGCTGCTGGTGAAGCTCGTACTGCTTCTGCTCAAACTCGCGGCGGGTCTGCTCCTGCAGGGGCTGCGCATACGCGTTGTGCAACTCGGCGACACGCTTTACTTCGGGGTCTTCCTCGGCCATGGCGCGCGTCC
>CAYFTI010000080.1:0-10074 GCA_964346065.1 uncultured Hyphomicrobiaceae bacterium | reverse complement strand
GCTGGGAGCTTCCACACCTTCATCTTGTAGACCATGCCGCGCGACGAGAAGAACAACACCGGCGTATGCGTGTTGGCCACGAACAGCCGTCTGACGAAATCCTCCTGGCGCGTGGACATGCCGGCCCGGCCCTTGCCGCCGCGGCGCTGGGCGCGATAGGTCGCCAGCGGGACGCGCTTGACATAGCCGCGGTGGCTGACCGTCACCACGACGTCCTCGCGCTGGATCAGGTCCTCGTCGTCCACCTCGCCGGCGTATTCGATGATCTCCGTGCGTCGCGGCGTGCCGAACGCATTGGCGATTTCGTTCAGTTCGTCCTTGATGATCTGGATGATGCGCGCGCGCGAGCGCAGGATATCGAGATAGTCCTTGATCTTCTCGCCGAGGCCGTTGAGTTCGTCTCCGATCTCGTCGCGCCCGAGCGCGGTGAGGCGTTGCAGTCGCAGATCGAGAATCGCCTTGGCCTGTTCGGCGGAGAGCATATAGGTGCCATCCTCGGCAACGACGTGGCGCGCATCCTGAATGAGTGCGACAAGCGGCGCGACGTCCTGCGCCGGCCAGTGCCGTGACATCAGTTCACTCCGCGCCGTCGCGGGGTCAGGTGCGCGGCGGATCAGGGCGATCACCTCGTCGATATTGGCGACTGCGATGGCAAGACCGACCAGCACATGCGCCCGCTCGCGGGCACGAGACAGCAGGTATTTCGTGCGCCGGCTGACGACTTCCTCGCGGAAGGCGGTGAAGGAGCGGATCAGGTCTTTCAGGTTGAGCTGTTCCGGCCGCCCGCCATTGAGCGCCACGAGGTTTGCGCCGAACGAGCTCTGAAGCGGCGTGTAGCGATAGAGCTGGTTGCGGACCACGTCGGCGTTGGCATCGCGACGGAGTTCGACGACGACGCGGTAGCCGTCGCGGTCGGATTCGTCGCGCACATCCGAAATGCCCTCGATCCGCTTTTCCCGCACAAGTTCGGCGATCTTCTCGATCATGCTGGACTTGTTCACCTGATAGGGAACTTCGGAGATGATCAGCGCCTCACGGTCCTTGCTCACGCTTTCGGTGTGGACCGTGCCGCGCATGATGATCGAGCCGCGCCCCTTGTGATAGGCCGAGCGCGCGCCGGTCCGCCCGAGGATGATGCCGCCCGTCGGGAAGTCGGGGCCGGGCACGATCTCGTTCAACTCGTCGATGGTGATTGCCGGGTTGTCGAGATACGCCATGCAGGCATTCGTGACTTCCACGAGATTGTGCGGCGGGATGTTGGTCGCCAGGCCGACTGCGATGCCCCCCGCGCCGTTGACCAGCAAGTTCGGAAACTTGGCCGGCAGGACGGTCGGTTCGCGTTCGGAATTGTCGTAGTTGTCCTGGAAATCGACAGTGTCCTTGTCGATATCGTCGAGCAGCGAATGCGCGACTTTCTCCAGCCGGCACTCGGTGTAGCGCATCGCCGCGGGCGGGTCCCCGTCGATCGACCCGAAGTTGCCCTGACCATCGATGAGCGGCAGGCGCATGGAGAAATCCTGCGCCATGCGAACGAGCGCGTCGTAGATGGCCTGGTCGCCATGCGGGTGATAGCGGCCCATGACGTCACCCACGACGCGCGCAGCCTTCTTGTAGGGCTTGTTCCAGTCCAGCCCGTTTTCCTGCATCGTGTAGAGGATGCGCCGGTGCACAGGCTTCAGACCGTCTCGCACGTCGGGCAGCGCGCGGCTCACGATCACGCTCATGGCGTAATCGAGATAAGAACTGCGCATCTCGCTGGTGATGGAGCGCGAGCGGATGTCGAAGCCTTCGGGCCCGGCGCCGCCGGGGATGTCTGTATTGTCGGTCAAGCGTTCGGGTCTTTTCGCTGGTCGTTTGGAGGTGCTCGGTGTTCGCACAGCCCTTATTGCAGGCACACCTTGCCTTTAATTATAACCTTCTGGCCGCGGCAGACAATCGGTTGCGCGTCGGCGGCGACCAGCTATACACCGTTTATCCGTGTGGGGCGGACGCGCGAGAACAGGGTGGTCAACACGCTCGCGCAGCGTTATATGAGCGTTGGGCGGCGGGTGTAGCTCAATGGTAGAGCAGGAGCCTTCCAAGCTCAAGATGAGGGTTCGATTCCCTTCACCCGCTCCAAAATCGGCGACCTGACGGGCGTGGATCACATTTCCACAGGAAATCAACAATTTTCTTCTGGCATCGCACACGCTTCGGTGTTATTTGTCAATGCTCAGGTTTACAAGGGCATCTGAAGCTGTTGCGACTCCCCCAAAGTTTGATGACACGGTCAAGCTGATAGGGGCTGGTCGCGCTGTCGCGTATTCGGGCCACGCGGCGTGCGGTCCAGGGGCGCAAGGCGTGTTGAGGAGTGTAGCTCAATCGGCTAGAGCACCGGTCTCCAAAACCGGGGGTTGGGGGTTCGAGTCCCTCCACTCCTGCCAATGGGAGGCCGTTTGCCGCCGGGGGCCGCCACGGAACGCAGCGGCGAGGCTTCAAGGCGGTTTGGTGCGGCAGAATTTGGTGCAGTATGGCGAAGACCAATCCATTCGAATTCATTCAGCAGGTACGTCAGGAAACCGCGAAGGTGACCTGGCCAACCCGCAAGGAAACTGTCGTCACGACGATCATGGTACTCATCATGGTGGCGCTGGCGTCAATCTTCTTCTTCATCGCGGACCAGATCCTGGGCGGGATCGTGAGCCTGCTGCTCGACGCTGGTCGCTGAGCACCCGCGCAAAGCCGCTTCCGACCGCACGACATCAAGACAAACAAGGGGCCACAAAGCAGGCCATGTCGAAGCGCTGGTATATCGTTCATACATACGCGAATTTTGAAAAGAAGGTAGCGGAGAGCATCAGGAAAGAGGCTGAGACCAAGGGGCTCGCCGACAAGTTTGAAGAGGTGCTCGTGCCGATGGAAGAAGTTGTCGAGATGCGCCGCGGCCGCAAGGTCAGCGCGGAGCGCAAGTTCTTCCCCGGCTACGTTCTCGTCAAGATGGAGATGACCGACGCTACCTATCATCTGGTCAAGAGTACGGCGAAGGTGACGGGCTTTCTCGGCGCGGAGAACAAGCCGATCCCGATTTCGGAAGACGAGGCACAACGTATCCTGCATCAGGTGCAGGAGGGCGTGGAGCGGCCCAAGCCGACCGTCACCTTCGAGGTTGGAGAGCAGGTTCGCGTGGCGGATGGACCATTCGCCTCGTTCAACGGCATGGTGGAAGAGGTCGACGACGAGCGCGCGCGCCTTAAGGTCGCGGTCTCCATCTTCGGTCGCGCGACGCCTGTGGAACTGGAATACGGACAGGTCGAGAAGATGTAACGAGGCCGCGCCGGCGGCGAGCGCAAAATCGGGGGCGAAATCGCTTCAGAGTTCGGCCGGAAGGCCGGTTTTGATCCTGGCGGACGATGCTCGCAGGGAAAGTCAGGCCGCCATGCATCCGGCGGCCTATCGCGGGAGGGCCAGCCGCCCGTTGAACCGCTAACCCGGGACAGCCAGCACGCTGTCGAAAGACTAGGGGAAACTGATGGCGAAAAAGATAACAGGATATCTCAAATTGCAGGTTCCGGCCGGCCAGGCCAATCCATCGCCGCCTATCGGGCCGGCGCTTGGTCAGCGTGGTCTCAACATCATGGAGTTCTGCAAGGCGTTCAACGCGGCGTCCGGTGAAATGGAACCCGGCGCGCCGGTACCGGTGCTCCTGACGATCTATCAGGACAAGTCGTTCACCTTCTCGTTGAAGACGCCGCCGGCGACCCACTTCCTCAAGAAGGCGGCGGGGCTGAAATCCGGCAGCAAGGAGCCGGGCCGGACCAAGGCCGGGACGGTGACGCGCGACCAGCTGCGTGAGATCGCCGAGGCGAAGATGAAGGACTTCAACACCGACGACGTCGATGATGCGATCCGCATCGTGGAGGGATCGGCGAAGTCCATGGGACTGACGGTGCAGGAGTAGGGACCATGGCAAAAGCCGGAAAACGCCTGAAGAATTTGCGCGAGAGCATCGAGCGCGACAAGAGCTATGACGTCGCCGAGGCGGTGAAGCTCGTCAAGCAGAGCGCCGTCGCGAAGTTCGACGAGACAGTAGAAGTCTCGGTCAATCTCGGTGTCGACCCGCGCCATGCCGACCAGATGGTGCGCGGCGTCTGCCAGCTTCCGAACGGCACCGGCCGCGAGGTCCGCGTCGCGGTGTTTGCCAAGCCCGAGCGCCAGGACGAGGCGCGCGAGGCTGGTGCGGAGGTTGTCGGCGCGGAAGACCTCGTGGAGGAAGTCCAGAAAGGAAATATCAACTTTGATAAATGTATCGCTACGCCTGACATGATGCCGCTGGTGGGCCGGCTCGGCAAGGTGCTGGGGCCACGCGGGATGATGCCGAACCCGAAGGTGGGCACCGTCACCAACGATATCGCCGAGGCGGTGAAATCCGCGAAGGGCGGCGCGGTCGAGTTTCGCGTCGAGAAGGCGGGCATTGTTCATGCCGGCGTCGGCAAGGCCAGCTTCGAGGAGGATGCGCTGGTGCAGAATATTCGTGCGTTCGCCGATGCAGTGATGAAGGCCAAGCCCGCCGGCGCGAAAGGCACATACCTGAAGAAGTTCTCGGTGACATCGACGATGGGGCCGGGCGTTCAGGTGGATACACAAAGTGTTCTCAACGCATGAGGCGCTGATTGAGGATTTCGGCGGCGAACGCCGCCACTGGATTTCCGGCGTACAAGCGCCGGGAAGTGCTGGGCCGGAGACGGCTCGGCAAATCCTGTCCGAGACTGGGGGTGCCGGTACGCCGGCTTAATCCGCAAGGGCCCGCAATAGACAGGGGTGAAGCACTGAAACGAGACGGCCTGGCCGCCTCGCCGCAGTGCTCACGTGACTGAGACGCCATGCAATTCCGTTTGGCGCGTCAGCCACGGCCCTTGGGACAGGTTCATGAACCGTCGCTCGGGCCTTTGATGAAGGGCTGGCGACACGGTGGAAACGGTGGCGGCCGGTGATCCGGCCCGCCACGGCAACTTGGAGAGAAGCGGTGGAAAGAGCCGAAAAAGTAGAGATGGTCGAGCAGCTTGGCCATGTCTTCGAAGAGTCCGGCTCTGTCGTCGTCGCACGCTACACCGGACTCACGGTGGCCGAAATGACCGATCTCCGCGAACGCATGAAAGCGGCCGGAGCCCGGTTCAAGGTCGTCAAGAACCGCCTCGCCAAGATCGCGCTGCAGAACACCGATCGTGCTGCGGCCTCGGAAATGTTCGTCGACCCGACCGGCATCGCTTACGCCGATGATCCGGTCGCCCCGGCCAAGGTGGCCGCCCAATTCGCCAAGGAAAAGAACAAGTTCATCATCATTGGCGGACTGGTCGGCAAGGGGGCCGTGGACGCGGAAGGCATCAAGGCGCTCGCCGATATGCCCTCGCTCGACGAAATGCGGGCCAAGCTGCTCGGTGTCCTGAACGAACCCGCAGGCAAGCTCGTGCGCACTCTGAACGCGCCGGGCGAAAAGCTTGCGCGCACGTTGAACGCTCCGGCCTCCGATCTGGTCGGTGTGCTTCAGGCGCGTCAGCGTCAGCAGGAAGAAGCAGCCTAGGATCTTGGCAACAAGTGCATCTGAAACAGCCAAACGGAAGCAGGGTTAATCAAAATGTCTGAAGCAACTGATCGCCTTTACGAAGAACTGTCCCAGCTCACGGTACTCGAAGTGGCCGAACTGGTGAAGAAACTCGAGGATGAATGGGGTGTGTCCGCCCAGGCCGCGCCGATGGCCATGCCGATGGGTGGAATGCCGGCAGCCGGCGGTGCAGCCGAGGCCGAGCCGGCCGAGGAACAGACCGAGTTCGACGTCATCCTCTCATCCTTCGGCGACAACAAGGTCGGCGTGATCAAGGTGGTTCGCGGTATCACCGGACTCGGCCTGAAGGAGGCCAAGGAACTGGTCGAGGGCGCACCCAAGCCGCTGAAGGAAGGCGCGCCAAAGGAAGAGGCCGAGGATATCAAGTCGAAGCTGGAAGAAGCCGGCGCGAAGGTCGAGATCAAATAGTCACGGCCACGCCAGCCGTGAAGCCAACACGGGCCGGCGCGGGCGAGAGTCCCGCCGGCCCGGCAAGGCCGCTTTCCCCGCGCGCTTCAGGTGAAGCGCGCGCGGCAAGCAGCTGGTATCGCGCCCCCAGGCTGTCTACGGGCGCGATACGCACAGACGGGTGCGACAAGGAGTGACGATGGCGCAAACATTCACGGGGCGCAAGCGCGTCCGCAAGACGTTCGGCCAGATCCGCGAAGTGGCCGAAATGCCGAACCTTATTGAGGTTCAGAAACGCTCTTACGATGATTTCCTGATGGTCAAGGAGCCGAAGGACGGCCGTCCGAACGAAGGAATGCAGGCTGTTTTCAGCTCCGTATTCCCCATCAGGGACTTCTCAGAGCGTTCACAACTCGAATTCGTCCGCTACGAGTTCGACGATCCGAAATATGACGTCGAGGAGTGCCAGCAGCGCGACCTGACCTACGCTGCACCGCTTCGCGCAACGCTACGTTTGATCACGTTCGATGTCAACGAGGAGACCGGCGCGCGTTCTGTGAAGGACATCAAGGAACAGGACGTGTTCATGGGCGAAATCCCGTTCATGACGAACAACGGCACGTTCATCATCAACGGGACCGAACGGGTGATCGTCAGCCAGATGCACCGCTCCCCGGGTGTTTTCTTTGATCACGATCGCGGGAAGACCCACGCCAGCGGCAAGCTGCTGTTCGCGGCGCGCATCATTCCCTATCGCGGGTCGTGGCTGGACTTCGAGTTCGACCCGAAGGATATCGTTCACGCCCGCATCGACCGGCGGCGCAAGCTTCCGGTGACCACGCTTCTTTATGCGCTGGGCATCGAAGACGAGGAAATCCTCGGACACTTCTACGATCACTTTACGCTGAGTGCTGACAAGCACGGCTGGCGGATGCGGTTCGATCCGCAGCGCATGCGCGGGCTCAAGCTCAACTACGACATCGTCAACGCGGACAGCGGCGAGGTGGCCATCGAGGCCGGCCGCAAGGTCACCCCGCGTCAGGCAAAGAAGCTGGCCGAAGGCGGGCTGAAGGACATGCTGGTTCGCGACGATGCGCTTTCAGGGCGTTACGCGGCCGAGGACATCGTCAATATGGACACCGGCGAGATCTTCGCCGAGGCGGGGGCCGAGTTGACGCCGGATGTGGTCGAGAAGATCCGGGCCGGCGGGATCAACCAGATTCCGGTGTTGGACATCGATCACGTGAATACCGGGCCTTTCATCCGCAACACGCTGGTCGCGGACAAGAATGCAACGCGCGAAGAGGCGCTGCTTGACATTTATCGCGTCATGCGCCCCGGCGAACCGCCGACCGTTGAAGCCGCGCAGAAACTGTTCGACAGCCTGTTCTTCGATGAAGAGCGCTACGACCTGTCCGCGGTGGGGCGCGTGAAGATGAACATGCGGCTCGATCTGGACGCGGACGACACCGTGCGGATCCTGCGCAAGGAAGACATCCTCGCCGTCATCAAGACGCTGGTGGAGCTGCGCGATGGCAAGGGCGAGATCGACGACATCGACCACCTGGGCAATCGGCGCGTGCGCTCCGTCGGCGAGTTGATGGAGAACCAGTACCGCGTCGGGCTTGTCCGCATGGAGCGCGCGATCAAGGAGCGCATGAGCTCCGTCGATCTCGACACCGTCATGCCGCAGGACCTCATCAACGCCAAGCCGGCGGCGGCGGCGGTGCGCGAGTTCTTCTCGTCGAGCCAGCTCAGCCAGTTCATGGACCAGACCAACCCGCTCTCGGAGATCACGCACAAGCGGCGTCTGTCCGCGCTCGGCCCAGGCGGTCTCACGCGCGAGCGCGCCGGCTTCGAGGTGCGCGACGTGCACCCGACGCACTACGGGCGCATCTGCCCGATCGAGACGCCGGAAGGTCCGAACATCGGTCTGATCAACTCGCTTGCCACCTTCGCGCGGGTCAACAAGTACGGCTTCATCGAGAGCCCGTATCGCCGCGTCAAGGACGGCAAGGTGACGAAAGAGGTGGTCTACCTCTCGGCGATGGAAGAGGGGCGCTATTACATCGCCCAGGCCAACGCCGAGTTGAGCGATCACGGCACCTTCGTGGAGGACTTGATCGTTTGCCGGCACGCCGGGGACGTCCAGCTCGTGCCGCCGCACATGGTCAACCTGATCGACGTGTCCCCGAAGCAGGTTGTCTCGGTCGCCGCGGCGCTCATTCCGTTCCTCGAAAACGACGACGCGAACCGCGCGCTCATGGGCTCTAACATGCAGCGTCAGGCAGTGCCCACGATCCGCGCGGAAGCGCCGCTGGTGGGCACCGGCATGGAGTCGGTGGTGGCCCGGGACTCCGGCGCGGCGATCGCGGCGCGGCGTGCGGGTATCGTGGATCAGGTGGATGCAACGCGTATCGTGGTGCGCGCCACGGAGGAGATGGATCCGTCGAAGCCGGGCGTCGACATCTACAACATGCGCAAGTTCAAGCGTTCCAACCAGAACTCCGCAATCAACCAGCGTCCGCTGGTGCGCGCCGGCGACCGGGTGGACGCTGGCGATATCATCGCCGATGGGCAGTCGACCGATCTCGGCGAGTTGGCGATCGGCAAGAATGTGCTGGTCGCGTTCATGCCCTGGATGGGTTATAATTTCGAGGACTCGATCCTGATCTCGGAGCGCATCGTGAAGGACGATGTGTTCACCTCGGTGCATATCGAGGAGTTCGAGATCATGGCGCGCGACACCAAGCTGGGCCCGGAGGAGATCACCCGGGATATTCCCAACGTGTCGGAAGAGGCGCTGCGAAACCTTGACGAGGCCGGAATCGTCTATATCGGCGCGGAAGTGAAGCCGGGCGACATCCTTGTCGGCAAGATCACGCCGAAGGGTGAGAGCCCGATGACGCCCGAAGAGAAGCTGCTGCGTGCCATCTTCGGCGAGAAGGCCGCCGATGTCCGCGACACCTCGCTGAAACTGCCGCCGGGCGTCTCCGGAACGGTGGTCGAGGTGCGCGTCTTCAACCGCCACGGGGTGGAGAAGGACGAGCGCGCCATGGCGATCGAGCGCGAAGAGCTCGAACGTCTGGCCAAGGACCGCGATGACGAGATGGCAATCCTCGATCGCAACATTTACGGCCGTCTCAAGGATCTGCTTGACGGTAAGGAGGTCGCCAAGGGGCCGAAGGGCCTGCGCAAGGGATCCACGGTTACCCCGGAAGCGCTTGATGACCTGCCGCGCAACCAGTGGTGGGACGTCGCTCTCGTGGACGAGGAGGCGATGCGCGACGTCGAGGCACTGCGCAAGCAGTACGAGGACGCGCGCAAGCTGCTTGAACAGCGCTTCGTCGACAAGATCGACAAGCTCAAGCGCGGCGACGAGTTGATGCCGGGCGTGATGAAGATGGTCAAGGTCTTCGTCGCGGTGAAGCGCAAGCTGCAGCCGGGCGACAAGATGGCCGGGCGGCACGGCAACAAGGGTGTCATCAGTCAGATCGTGCCGGAAGAGGATATGCCGTTCCTCGAGGACGGAACCCCGGTCGATGTGGTGCTGAACCCGCTCGGGGTGCCGAGCCGCATGAACGTCGGACAGATCCTGGAGACGCACCTCGGATGGGCCGCCCGCGGCCTTGGCGTGATGATCGACAATGCCCTCGAGAAATTCCACGCCGAGAACGACCTGTCGGAGCTCAAGGAGCGTCTGCGCGCGATCTATGGCGAGGACGAGACCATTGAATCCCTCAACGATGAGGAACTCTTCGAACTTGGCCAGAACCTGCGCAAGGGTGTCCCCGTGGCCACGCCGGTCTTCGACGGCGCGAACGAGAAAGAGCTTGTCGAAATGCTGCGCCAGGCGGGGCTCGATGCCTCCGGCCAGGTGACACTGTTCGACGGGCGCTCCGGCGAGCCGTTCGACCGCAAGGTGACCGTCGGGTACAAGTACCTGCTCAAGCTGCACCATCTCGTCGACGACAAGATCCACGCGCGCTCGATCGGCCCGTACAGCCTGGTGACCCAGCAGCCGCTGGGCGGAAAGGCGCAGTTCGGCGGCCAGCGCTTCGGCGAGATGGAGGTCTGGGCGCTGGAAG
>CAYFTI010000079.1:0-10132 GCA_964346065.1 uncultured Hyphomicrobiaceae bacterium | reverse complement strand
GCTAAGTCATCCGGCTAAGCACGCCATCGCGCCGGACGAAGCCGTGATATAGTCCAGCCGCGATGTGCAGGACGGCGACGCCGGTGAGGAAGAAACCCAGATAACCATGGATCCATAAGAGCAGCTTGGACAGTTCCCGATCCTCGCCAACCAGCGCGGGCATCTCGAACAGCCCGAAGAAGGGGACCGGGGCGGGAAACGCCGAAGTGCCGGCCCAGCCCAGAATCGGCATGGCGATAAGCAGCACGTAGAGCGTCACATGCACGAGGCGCGAGACGAAGTACTGCGTTGGCGTGAGCGCGCCCGAAGCCGATGGCGCCCCGAACGTCAGGCGGTAGCCGATGCGTACGGCCATGAGGCCGAGTATGAGCACCCCAAACGCCTTGTGCAGGCTGTACAGATTATTCCGCAACGAATCCGCAAGTTCGACGTTCACCATCACGATTCCGGCGGGGATGATGAAAATCACGCACACCGCGACGAGCCAATGCAGGAGTTTCGCGATGATCGAGTAGTCGCGCTCAACCTCTGTTACAGTCACCATGGTCTTTACTCCCCGTTGCTGCGCCGCATGTCGCAATCGAAGATAACATCGCCTTCGGGTAGGGGGTAGGCCCGTGTCGCCGGCCGCAAGGCCTCTGTGAGGCTCTCTATCGGCGGTAGCACCAATCCCGATTTGCCGGAGCCCAGGATCATCGGCGCCACCAGGACGTGCAATCGGTCAAGGGCGTCTGCGCGAATAAAGCGGGAGATGGTCTGAGCACCGCCTTCTACCAGGATCCTGCAAAAACCACGCGCAAACAGCGCCGTGATGATCTCGCGCGGACAAATGCCGTCGTGCGCTCGCGCAACGCGGATCGGCTCGACCCTCGCGGGATAGGCGGATTGGGCCGTATGAAGAGCGAGAACCCGCGTGCCGTCGTCGCACAAGCACTTGGCGTCTTGAGGTAGGCGACCATTGGGATCGATGATTACGCGCGCTGGATGTGAGCCTTGCGTCCGGCGTACAGTCAGCGACGGGTCGTCGGCGAGAACCGTGCCGATACCGACAACCACCGCGTCCACCGCTGCGCGGAGACGATGAAGATGGTCGAGGGCGCCAGCACCGTTGATATATTTCGAGGCCCCGGTGGCTGTCGCGATCCGGCCATCCAGAGTCTGGCCGAGTTGCGCCACGACAAATGGCCGCGACGGGTCGCAATCGCGAAAACAGACGAGGGAATCATCAAACGGATCGATGGTCATGAAATGTCGCGTATTTGCTGCTACCTGATCCGAAACGCCACGAGCGGGTTATAATGGAGCGACCCGGTCAAACTTGCAGCAGGCTTTTTGCCGCCCAAAGGCGACACCACATCTATAACCGCTTGGGGACCGAGCATATGACAATTTTGGCTGATACCAGACCAGGCCGAAACCCCTCTTCAACAGAGACCATCACCGTGAGTGAGACTTCATTACAGAATTTGTTTGGCGACCCGGATACCGTTGCCATCGAGCGCGCCTTGGCAGAAATTCGCTCGGGCCGGCCGGTCATCGTGTCCGGCGAAGCGGGTAGTGCCCTCACACTGGCAGCAGAAAGTGTGGACAGCACCGGCCTTTCGAAACTGCGTGACGCGGGCTTCAGTGATGCACGCCTCGTGCTATCCCCGGCACGCTTGCGGTTGCTGGGCCACGACGTTCAGACAGCCGCCAGTATCGACATCGAGACCTATGATGCCGAAACACTGTTGAACGTCGTCTGTCAGGCCGATGCGCGTCTGGACGTGGCCGCGCCGCGTCCAGCTCATGCAACCGAGGCGGCCGGACTTGAGCTGGTGCGGCTGGCCTATTTGCTCCCCGCGGCCATCGTGATGCCGATTGAGTCCGACCTGAACGTGTCCGGCGTCGTCGAAATCGAGGCGGCGTCCATAGAACATTATCGCCAGCATGTGCTCACCGCACCGCACATCGTTTCAAGGGCGCCCGTGCCCCTGGAGGATGTCGGAGAGACCGAGTTCGTCGTCTTCCGCGGCGGCGAAGGTATGCGCGACCAAGTCGCCGTCATCGTCGGCGATCCCGACCCCTCCGAACCTGTGTTCGTGCGCATTCATTCCGCCTGTCTGACCGGCGACCTGTTCGCAAGCCTGAAATGTGACTGTGGCGACCAGCTGCGCGGCACGGTCAAGCGCATGGCCGAGACCGGCGGTGGTGTCCTGCTTTATCTGGATCAGGAGGGGCGCGGCAATGGCATCGCCAACAAGATCCGCGCCTACAAGCTGCAGCATGCCGGCTATGATACGTTTGAAGCAGACGAGATCCTCGGGTTCGATCTCGACCAGCGCCGGTTCGATTTCGCCGCCGCGATGTTGCGTGAACTCGGCTTCAATAGCGTGAAGCTGATGACCAACAACCCGGAGAAGGTCGCGGCGCTGCGCGAGGCGGGTCTGGACGTCGTGTCGAGCCACCGTGTGCTGGGGCGCTCGACCGAGCACAACGTGTCCTACCTCGAAACCAAGCGCGACCGCGCAGGCCACATCATTGCCAAGGATCTGAAGGCGTGAAGGGCTGACCGCGTAGGGTGGTTACGCGCGCCTCGCCGTACCGGGATGCCGTCCGCGGCTGGGTTATGGCATCACCCCAGCCGTGGGCATCCCGCTGCTGATCCATGGCCTGTATCTGTTGGAAATCTGGCCGACCCTGCTGGGCGCGGTGCTTATCTATCTGGGCAAGATGTGGTTCATCGACCGCATGGTCTGGCTCTTCGAGGACATGAAGGACCAGCACCCGCCGTATGCCGCGTGGTTGCGATAAGCCGGATTTGCCTGCCAGCTTGAACGCGCGGGCCCGCCATGCTAGCGACATCCGCGAATAGGGAAGACACGGCTCGGGCGCGCCAAGAAAGGCCGGCTGACCGCCCGCAATCATCCGCAAGCGACAGAGGCGAACAATGGCCGAGGAAAACAAGCCGAACGGCGGTGAAGACCAAGCCAACCAGGGTGCCCAGGAGGGGCCGCGGGTCAACGTGATTGGTCAGTACATCAAGGATCTATCGTTCGAGAATCCGAACGCGCCGCAATCTTTCCAGGAGCCGGGTGATAACCCCAACCTGCAACTCAACTTCAACGTCAGTGCCAACCGCATTGGCGAAGACACTTACGAGGTAACGCTACATTTCGAGGGCGAGGCGAAGACCGAAGAAACCGGCATCTACCAGCTCGACCTCGTTTACGCAGGCATCTTTCGTGTGCAGAACTTTCCGCAGGAGCGGCTGCGTCCGTTGCTGTTCATCGATTGTCCGGCCACGCTTTTCCCGTTTGTCCGCCGCTTGATCGCCGACCTGACCCGGGAAGGCGGATACCCACCGCTGCTCATTGACCCCATCGATTTCGCCGCCCTCTACCGGCGGAACGCCCAGCAGCCGCAGGAGCAGGAATCCGAAACGGAGGCCAAGGCCTGATCAGTCCCTGCGCTCATAACTCTGCCATAGCGGTGGCGCACCGAGGTCTTCAATGAATGCGCGATGCGCTTCGCCTTCCGCCGTGGTGAGGCGTGAGGGCAATGGGGCGGGTCTCGGTTGCACCTTGACGCTATTGCCGCTCTGCAACAGCGGACCATGACCCGATGCGTTGTCCAGACCCAGAGCCGCCTGCGTTCCGCCGATCAGTTCCATGTAAACGCGGGCCAGCAGCTCGCTGTCCAGTAACGCGCCGTGCTTGGTTCTTTCGCTGAGATCGATACGATATCTCTTGCACAACGCATCGAGGCTGTTCGGTCCTGCCGGATGCTTACGTCGCGCCAGGGCGAGCGTATCGACAACCCGGTCGAACGCGATGGGATCGCGCGGAAGCCGGACAAGCTCGGAATTCAGGAAACCGACATCGAAGCTGGCGTTGTGGATCACCAGTTTGCAGTCCGTTATGAAGTCGAGGAACTCGTCGGCAATGTCCTCAAAGACCGGCTTGTCCAAAAGAAACGCGTCGGTGATCCCATGGACCTGCCGGGCCTCTTCGGGCACGTCGCGTTGCGGATTGATGAAACGGTGAAATTCGCGCCCGGTCGGCACGTAGTTCGCAAGTTCGATGCAACCGATCTCGATGATCCGATGGCCCTGTTTCGGATCAAGCCCGGTCGTTTCCGTATCCAGCACGATTTCACGCATCGCCAGCCCCTCCGCGCGGTGCGTATCAGAGGTCGAGGTCCCGCCACACCGCCAGTTTGTCGCCGTCACGCTGGCCGAGTGTAGCGATCACGCGATCGAGCTGCGCCCGTGTCTCGGGGATCGGCCCGCTGCTATCCACAACGAAATCGGCGCGCGCGCACTTTTCTGCATCAGGCGTTTGCCGGCTTAGCAGGTCATCGATCCTTTCCGGCGTCATGCCCTTGCGGGTGGACAGACGCTCACGTTGGACCTTCTCGCTCGCGCTCACGACGATCACGGCATCGCACAGCTTGTCGGCGCCCGATTCGAACAGCAAGGGGATGTCGAGGATAACGAGGTCCGCGCCGCGTTCCGCCTCGCCAAGGACAAACGCGCGTTGCTTCCGGCGGACCAGGGGATGCACGATCCCTTCCAGCCGGGCCAAGGCCGCAGAGTCGCCGGCAATCGCTTCGCCAAGCCGCTTGCGGTCCACGCGGCCTTCATGGACCACCCCGGGGAACGCCTGCTCGATGCTGTCGACCGCTTCGCCTTCGTAAAGCGCGTGAACAGCGGCGTCCGAATCAAAAACGGGAATCCCCAGACTTTTCAGATAATTGGCCGCGGTCGACTTCCCCATCGCCATGGAACCCGTGAGGCCGACGATCATCATGCGGCGCTTTCCCGCTCGATATCCGCGACGATGTGTGCGCGCAATTCCGGCGTGACTTCGGGACGAACGCCAAACCACCGCTTGAAGCCCGGGACGGCCTGATGGAGAAGCATCCCGAGACCATCCACCGTTCTCAAGCCACGAGATGTTGCGGCCGCCAACAGCGGTGTCTGCAGCGGTACATAAACGATATCGGTCACAACGGCGTTCTGCGGGAGTGCCGCCAGATCGATATCGAGGGCGGGAGAGCCTTCCATGCCGAGCGAGGTCGTGTTCACCAGGAGCGCGCAGCCATCAAGCATCGCCTCGCGTTCCTCCCACGCGACCGCACGGATATTCGCGCCGAACACATCCGCCAGGTCCTGCGCCTTGGAAAGGGTTCGATTGGCAAGCCTGATCTCGCTGAAGCCGCGATCGATCAGGCCTTTCAGCACGGCGCGCGCAGCACCGCCCGCGCCAAGCACCGCCGCCCGGTTGCCAGCATCCCAGCCAGGCGCATCCGCGTCCAGATTGGCGAGGAAGCCGTACACATCCGTGTTGTCGCCAACGATCTGCCCGTCATCGAGCCAGATGGTGTTCACCGCCTTGACCGACTCGGCGGATGGCTCGCGACGATCCACCAGCTCGTACGCGAGTTCCTTGTGGGGAACCGTTACATTGGCGCCGACGTAACCGCTTTCGCCAAATCGCTCGATGAACTCGGGAAAGTCCTCCGGCGGCACGGCTTTCTTGTCATAAACGCCGGACAAGCCGTAGGTGTCCAGCCAGTAACCGTGGATGAGCGGTGACCGGGAATGGGCGACCGGCCACCCGATCACGCAGGCATGGGGGGGCCCGTTCAGCTCCGCTTCAGACAAGAAGAATCTCCAGTTCCCGCAATTTCGCCAGCAGCGGCAATAACGGCAGACCCAGCACCGTGAAATAATCACCGTCCACGCGCTCGAAGAGTTGGGCACCGGGTCCTTCGAGTTGATAGGCGCCGACACTGGTCAGGACTGATGCGCCGGCAAAGCTGAGATACCGTCCAATAAATTCGGGAGATACATTGCGCATTTGCATGGTTGCGGCGTCCACATGCGTCCAGAGATGCTGCCCGCCGCGGCACAGGCATACGGCGGAATGCAGCGCATGGGTCTTGCCCCGCAGTTCGAGGAGCTGATCGCGTGCGGCGTCGAAGCCGGCCGGCTTTTCCAGCGTGCGGTCCTCGAAGGCCAGCACCTGGTCGGCACCGATCACGAGCGCGTCCGGCTCCATGCTGCTGATATCTGTGGCTTTCGTGATCGCGAGGAGCTCGGCAATATCGTCAGGACGCGTCAACTGGCCTTCCTCATTCAAAGCCGCGCGCGCACTGCTTTCGTCGATTTTCGACGGCTTCTGGGTGAAGGCGACACCGGCACTGCGCAGAACCGCGACACGGGCGGGACTGGCAGACGCAAGAATGATCGCGGGATCCGAAACCTGCAGCCCCGCGGCGACTGAAGACGTGGTATCGCTCATCTTGCGGTTTCCTCCGACTCCTGCGCGGCCAGCCTCTCCTGATGCCGGCGAATGATATCAGCCGCGGTTTCCTCGATCGAACGCCGGCTCACGTCAATGAGCGGCCAACCATGACGGCGGCACAGCCGTCTTGTGAACGCGATCTCCTCCTTGATCCGGTCCATGTCCACGTAGTCCTCCAGCCCGTTATCTCTGAGGGACATCACGCGGTTGTGGCGAATTTCCGCAATTCTCTCAGCCGTGGCGATCAGCCCGACGATCAGCGGCTTTTTCGCCGTCTCCAGCGTATCCGGAACCGGGATATCGGGCACCAATGAAACGTTCGCTGTCTTGTATCCGCGATTGGCGAGATAGATGCTGGTCGGTGTCTTGGAGGTGCGGCTGATGCCCACCAGAACGATATCCGCCTCGTCCAGTGTCTCCGTGTTCTGGCCGTCATCGTGCATCATGGAGAACTGCATCGCATCGACGCGCCGGAAATAGTCTGCGTCGAGCACATGCTGCCCGGCAACGACGGGCGTGGAGTCCGCCCCGAGGTATTGTCCGAACGCGTTGAGCACCGGCTCCAGCACAGCGATACAGGGCAGCCCCATCTTCTTGCACTGGCTTTGCAGTTCCTGGCCAAGATTGGTGTTGACGAGCGTATAAAGAACGATGCCCGGGTTCGCCCTGATCTTTTCGACGACCTCGTCGAGCTGGCGCCGTGTACGCACCAACGGATGAACGTGGTGGATCGCACGGATCACGGAGTACTGGACCGTGGCGGCCTTCGCGATCATCGTCAGCGTTTCACCTGACGCGTCTGACACGAGGTGAAGGTGAAACGACTTTTTCGGTGCCTGCTTCTGCATTCGTGGTTCCCATCGTGCGGGACGAACCGGTGGCTCCTCAACCGGCCCTGATTCCCGCGATCGTTTGTTCAGATGTGGCGTGGAGCGTGTGGGCGAATCCTCGAGTCGTCACCACAACCGGCATCGCACATGAGCGAACGTCCCGAGTCCCGCACGCCAATCAAAAAGTCACCCACAGCGTTTCCCGGCATGAACATTTGAGAGAGGGGCAACGAGCAAGTGTGAACAACTCCCCATTGTGCCGGTGTCGATACCTTCATTGTCCCGCGGCTATGCGGCTCAATCATCATTTATAACCGATCCATCAAACGTCAAAAATTGGTATTGTTCACATTGACAGACAGGGCGATTGGCGGCACGACTGACCATCGCACGAACGGGTAGTGACAAGCTGTGAAAAAACAGTGGAGCGGCTTGAATTCAACAGCGCTCCCAAAAGCCAGATAAAACAGCAGAGTCAGATCAGCTATTATATTTTAGTTCTCTGGATCAGGGATCTGTCCCAATGTCGGAAGGAATGACGCGAGCCTCTAACAGCCGTTTTATGCGCGCCTTGTCCGGAGAGGTGATGTCGCCGCCACCGATTTGGTTGATGCGCCAGGCAGGGCGGTACTTGCCGGAGTACAGGGAGGTTCGAGCGCAAGCGGGCGGATTTCTCGATCTGTGCTACACGCCGGAGCTGGCGGCGCGCGTGACCCTGCAGCCGATCGAGCGATACGGCTTTGATGCGGCGATCCTGTTTTCGGACATCCTGATCGTCGCCCATGCACTCGGCCAGAAGGTGTGGTTCGAAGAGGGCAAGGGTCCGCAACTGGAACCGATCACCGAAGATGCCGAGCTGTCACGGCTTTCCCTCGATCAGGTTGAGACCACGGTATCGCCGATTTACGAAACCGTCTCGCGCGTATCGGGATCACTCAACGAGGATACCGCGCTGATCGGCTTTTGCGGTGGCCCGTGGACTGTTGCGACCTACATGGTGGCCGGACAGAGCACGACCGATCAGGCGCCAGCGCGCATGTGGGCGTATCGTGACCCTGACGGCTTCGCACGCCTCATGGACATGATCGTCGAAGCCTCGGCAACCTACATAAGCGGCCAGATAAAGGCCGGCGCGCAGGCGGTTCAGATCTTCGAGAGCTGGGCCGGCGTGTTGCCAGACGGCGAGTTCCGGCGCTGGGTGATCAGCCCGACCCAGAAGCTGGTGGCGGCCGTGCGCGCGAGCCATCCTGACGTGCCAATCATCGGTTTCCCGCGCATGAGCGGACCAATGTATCAGGATTTCCTGGCACAAACGGGGGTCGATGCGCTCGGCTGCGACACGTCGCTTCCGCTTGACTGGATCAAGACGAATCTACAGCGTCACACGGTCGTCCAAGGCAATCTCGATCCACTGCTTCTGGTGGCCGGCGGCGCGGAGCTCGAAAAGCGTATCCGAGATATCCGGGATACGCTGTCCGGCGGACCACACATCTTCAATCTTGGCCACGGGATCGTACCGCAAACCCCGCCAGAGAATGTCGAAACGCTTGTGAAAGTCGTCCGGGAAAACCTGTAGGACCAAGCAGCATGGACAGTTTGTATCTCTACGTGAAGGCATTTCACGTTATTGCGATTATTGCGTGGATGGCGGGGCTTCTCTATTTGCCGAGATTGTTCGTATACCATGCGTATGCCGATGTAGGCTCTGACAAGTCTGAAACCTTCAAGCTCATGGAGGTGCGTTTACTTCGCTATATCATGAATCCTGCTATGATCGCGAGCTGGATTTTCGGCCTTATTCTGTTGTTTTACTATGGCGTTATTAACTGGTCGGTTGACATATGGTTTCATGTGAAGTTCTTGTTGGTGATCATCCTGACAGCTTATCATATGTTTCTCGCGCGATGGCGACGGCTATTCGCGCAGGATCAGAACGCTCATTCGGCGAAATTTTATCGGTGGATGAATGAGGCACCGACCGCTATCATGGTGGTCGTCGTAATCCTCGCTGTCGCGCGCCCATTCTGAGGGGGCGTCTGCAACCCGGCGGCGTGGCGTCGCTTCCCCGACCGAGCGGGGGAATAGCATTGCCCGCTTTTGTTGCGTGCCGGCCACGAACAAGCTAATTGCGTCTTTGCGCGCCGAATTAAGTCTGGTATGTTGGCAATGTATCGCCAGATCTGGGCAGCCGTGGGTTGTCTGCTCATCGTACGAGCCTAGAAGCGCGAGGCCGCCCGGGTGCTTCCACCCACCTCTCCGCATTCCAATGCCCTCATTAAAATCGCTGGCCACTCGCATTGCATACTGGTGCGGCCTTAAACGGCGATGATGATTTTCCAGGAGCCATATCCGTGCAGGAAATGAAGCTACAGGACCTCAAGATGAAATCGCCGGCGGAGCTGTTGAGCTTTGCCGAGGAGATGGACGTCGAAAATGCGAGCGCGATGCGCAAGCAGGAACTGATGTTTGCGATCCTGAAGCAGCTCGCGGCGCGCGACATCGACATCACCGGAACCGGTGTCGTGGAGGTGCTTCAGGATGGCTTCGGGTTCTTGCGCTCGCCGGACGCGAACTATTTGCCTGGACCGGATGATATCTATGTCAGCCCCAGCCAGATCCGACGCTTTGGCTTGCGAACGGGTGACACGGTGGAGGGGCAGATCCGCAGTCCAAAGGACGGGGAGCGGTATTTTGCGCTTCTGAAGGTCAACAATATCAACTTCCAGGAACCCGAAAAGAGTCGGCACAAGATCCACTTCGACAACCTGACCCCGCTCTATCCCGAAGAGTGGCTGCGCATGGAAGTGGAGGGTTCGAACCGCAAGGATCTCAGCTCGCGGGTAATCGATATCGTGGCCCCGCTCGGCAAGGGACAGCGCGGCCTGATCGTGGCGCCGCCGCGGACCGGCAAGACGATGATCCTCCAGAACATCGCCCACTCGATAACGGAAAACCGGCCCGAGTGTTACCTTATCGTCTTGCTGATCGACGAGCGGCCCGAAGAGGTCACGG
>CAYFTI010000078.1:0-10386 GCA_964346065.1 uncultured Hyphomicrobiaceae bacterium | reverse complement strand
ACGCGGTTGCCCTTGCGGACCGTGGTGGCTTCGAGTTCGGCGACGCGCTCTTCCAGATCAGCGCAGCAATCGCCGCCGAGGTCGGCCGCCTTCGCCGGCGTGATGGTCATCGCGCCCGCGAACAGCCCGGCCGCCGCGGCCAGAGCGTAGTAGCTTGTTGATTTCATAAGTCCCCCGATCATCCTTTTCTCCACTCGGTGGTTGCAGTCAGTTGGTCTCTTGAGAGTTCGACGCATGGTTTGGTTTCAGCTTGCCTTCGAGCGTTGGACGCGATTTACGGGAAACACGTCCTGTGCCGCACCCTCAGGTTGCAGGCTAGGCGTAACGCGCTGATCCGGTTGCTTCAATCATAAACAGCAACCTGTGCGCGAAACACGCAATGATTGTGATTTTTCTGCATCACGTACGTTTACGTGCAAACGAGCAGAAGCTCTTTGTCTCGCCGGCCGCGAGCTTCCCGGGGATGATTATTACGAATTTTCAGGGGGTTAGGCCGTGTCGGCTTAGCCGGTGGTGACCAACGCCTTGGAGGATTCGCTGGTGAGCAGAAGCCCGCGCACGGCTTTCGAGGCCGCGATCGCGCCCTGGTTGACCAGCGCCTCGTGGTTCCGCTCGATGTCCTTGAGCACGTACTGGTAGTTGACCATCAGGCCGCACGATTCGCGCATGCCCTTCTCGGAAACATCGCCGAGCCAGTTGATTTGCTCCAGCCGCGCGCCGTTGCCGAGATGGAACCGGGCGACCGGATCGACCGGCATGCCGGACGGCTTCTTGGCAAGCAGCAGGTAGTGCGCGCACGCCGCCATGAGGACGGGGCGCAGGGCTTCGGCGCGGTCCTCATCGCCCCACCAGTGGTCGTTGTCGACGATATCAAGCGCGGCGCGCTGCTGCTCGCTCAGGTAGTCGAGCTCGTGGCCCGCCCGCGCGCGCTCCAGCCAGCGGCGGAAGCCGGGGATCGGCGAAAGCGTGACGAAAGTGCGCAGAGAAGGGATCTCCTTTTCGAGATCGGCGGCCACCTGCTTGATGAGGAAGTTGCCGAAGGAGATGCCGCTCAAGCCCTTCTGGCAGTTGGAAATCGAATAGAATACGGCGGTAGACGGCTCCTGCTCGCCGTTCCTCTTGCTTTCCTCGGACAGCAGTTCCTGGATCGACGCGGGGATCTGCGAGGTCAGGGCCACCTGCACGAAGATCAGCGGTTCGTCGATCAGCGATGGATGGAAGAAAGCGTAGCAGCGCCGGTCGCGGGGGTCGAGCCGCCGGCGCAGGTCCGACCAGTCCTTGATCTGGTGGACGGCTTCGTACTGGATGATCTTGTCGAGGATGTTGGCCGGGGTCGACCAGTCGATTCGCTGAAGCACCAGGAAGCCGCGGTTGAACCACGAGCCCAGCAGGTGAACGAAATTGTCGTCGACCGTCTGCAGTTCGGGGTTGTCCGTCAGGAAGTCCAGCAGATCCGTGCGCATGGCGACGATCTCGGCCGTGGCGCCAGGGGCCATGTTGAGCCGGCGCAGGAATTCCTGGATCGGCGGCTCGACGGTCTCGCTGAGCGCGCGCAGTGTCTCTTCGGACGGCTCGTCGATGTAACGCTCGGCGGCCGCGCGCACCTCCTCCGGATCGGGCGTGAACGCGTCGTTCAGGAAGCAGAAGAAGTCCAGCCGCTTCTCGCGCGAAAGCCCGGCGTAGGCATTGAGGATCCGGCGCGCCAGTGCGACACCAGAGGCCTCGCCGCGCGAGGACATCAGCGCGCGTGACAGCTCCTCGATCGAGTCGGCGTGGCCATGTCCGCCGATCGACAGGTCGATCAGCGCGCGGCCGCGTTCGGCAATGGCGCTGAGCAGTTCCTGGAAAAACGACGTGTTCATTGCGCCGGGTCCGTTATCTGATTTCCGCGCCCATCATCTGGTTGGGAAGCCAGGTGGCGATCTCCGGGAAGATACTGAGAATGACGATCGCAAGGACCATGCATAACATGTACGGCAAGGAGCCGAGCAACACGGTTCGCAGCGACACTTCCGGAACGATTCCGTTGATCACGTAGAGGTTCAGGCCCACCGGGGGCGTGATCAAGCCTATCTCCATGTTGATGGTCAGCACGACGGCGAACCAGTAGGGATCGAAACCCGCCTGCGTGACGATCGGCAGCAGGATTGGCGTCGTCATGAGGATCACGGCGACCGGCGGCAGGAACAGCCCCGCGATCAGCAGGAATACGTTGATCACGCCCATCAGAACCCAGCGGTTCAGATCCGCCGCGACGATGGCCTCGGCGATCGACTGGGTCACGAACAGCCAGGACAGCGTGAAGGAGAACAGCGCCGAAGCGCCGATGATCATCAGGATCATGACGCTCTCGTTCATGCTGGTCGAGAGGATCCGCCAGATATGCGATGGGCGCCAGAGCCCGTAGATGATGATCGCCAGCACGATGCAGAACAACGCGCCGACACCCGCCGCCTCGGAGGGCGTCGCCACCCCGCCGTACAGCACGTAGAGAATACCGGCGATGATCGCGATGAACGGCAGGACGCGCGGCAGCACCGTGAACCGGTCGCGCCAGGAAATCTCGCGGATACTGGTCAACCGGTAGCCATTCCACCACGCGTAGAACAGCGACCACGCGATGAACAGGCCCGCCAGCATCAGGCCCGGCAGGATGCCCGCGATGAACAGCCGTCCGATCGAGGTCTCGGTCGCGATACCGTAGACGATCATTGTGATCGAGGGCGGCACCAGGATGCCAAGCGTCCCGCCCGCCGCGATCGCGCCGGTGGCGATGCCGTCCGGATAGCCGCGGTTGCGCATCTCCGGGATACCCATCTTGCCAATGGCCGCGCAGGTCGCGGGCGATGACCCCGACAGCGCGGAGAAGATCGTACAGGCGCCGATATTGGAGATCACCAGCCCGCCGGGCACCCGGTTCAGCCAGCGGTCGAGCGCTTCATACAGGTCTTTCCCGGCCGGAGAGGCGGCGACTGCCGCGCCCATCACGATGAACATCGGGATCGACAGCAGCGAGAACTCGCCCAGCCCGGCGAAAAACGTTTCCGCCATACCGGGCAGGGCGCCCGCGCCCTCGAACATGAACAGGAAGAAGATCGCGGTGAGCCCTAGTGCGAAGGCCACGGGCACGCCAATGATCATGAGGACGATGAGCGTCAGGGCGATGAGCAGCCCGATTGTTTCCGGCGCCATGAGCTAGTGTCCCTCTTTGGCGGCACCGCTAGGCGCATCAGCGATTTCTGCGGCCGCCCCCATGGCAGCGCTTTGCGCACGCACGGCGCGTGGCGTGTCGATGATTTCAGCGAGCGCCTGCAGGGCGAGAAGCCCGAAACCGACGGGCAGCGACAGGAAAGGTATCCAAAGCGGTATCTCCGCGACCGTCTCGGAGAGCCAGTTGCCTTCCCACGCTTGCCAGAAATAGTGGCCGCCCGTAACGGCCAGCACGGCGGCGAAAAGGAATGTGCCCAGATTGGAGATGACCCGCAGATAGCGGCGAACGGTCGCGCCGGCGGCTTCCCATGCCAGGTCGATTGTCACGTGCCCGCCCTGGCGGAGCACATAGGCGCTGCCGAGCAGCGTGGCGGCCACGAGCATGAAAATGACAGTATCGGTCTGCCAGGCGGTCGAACCGTTCAGCACGTAACGGATGAATACCATGTGGCAGACAATCAGGATCGCCCCGCCGATCAAGGCTGCGGCGATTATCCCGAAGAAAACGGACAGCGCGTTGACGGCCTTTACGAAAGCGCGCACAGACTCTCCTCGTCGTTCTGCGAAGCCTCGACCATGCCCGGCGAAGGCGAACAAACCGTTCGCGTAGGGCGTACGTGTTTATCTGATGGCCAGACGGGGCCGCGCCGGGCGCAGCCCCGATGACGTCGCGGTCAATTACTCGACGGCGAGCGCCTTCTCGATGAGTTCCTCACCGCCTTCGACGTTTTCGGAGAACTCGGCGTAGGAGGTCTTCTGCGCGATTTCGCGCCACTTCTGCGCGTGCTCGGCGTTCATGGTCACGACCTCGACGCCGGCTTCCTTGAAGGTGTCGACCATCGTCTGATCAAGCTGCTTGGCCTGCTCGAAGAAGAATTCCTCCGACACCTTGCCAGCCGCCATCAGCGCGTCCTGCTGCTCCTTGCTCAGCGCGTCAAAGCTATCCTTGGACATCAGGATCGGTTCATACATGAACCACAGCGCATGATCTCCCGGCGCGGTCAGGCACTTGACCTGCTCATAAATGCGATATGACACGAAGCTGCCCGAGGACGTGTTGGCCGCATCGAGAACACCGGTCTGCATGGCGGTGTAGATTTCCGAGGACGGCATCGAGGCGATCGACGCGCCAGCGCCCACCAGCATCTGCTCGAACGCCTTGCCGGCCGCGCGCGAGACCTGACCCTCGATGTCTTCTGGCTCAAGGATGCAGTTTTCCTTGGAAGCAAAACCGCCGGCCAGCCAGGTGTCGGCGAGAACCATCACCTCGGAATCGTTGATGATCTGCTTGATGTCATCCATGAACGCGGAGCTGTTCAGCCGCGCTGCATGGTCGTGGTTCTTGACCAGGCCCGGCATCAGCGTGGCGTCGAATTCCGGGTGCCGGTTCGCGGCATAGGCGAGCGGAAATGCGGAAATGTCGAGCTGGCCGGTCGTCAGCGGCGCATATTGCTCTTTCGGCTTGTACAGCGATGCGGACGGATAAATCCGCACGTTCAGACCGACATCGGCCTTTTCCACCTCGGTCTTGATGATCTCCACCATCTTGTGACGGACATCGTTGGTGTTCCACTGATGCGACGCGCGCAGGGTCTCGGCCTGAGCGCTGCCCGCCACAAGCGCGAACGCGCCCACGGCAACAAAAATTCCCTTCAATAACATGGGCATTTGACGTCTCCTCCGTTGGTTTGACGGCGCTTGTTGAACGCACCTGCCGAATTGTGTACATCATATGACAGGAAGTATACAACATTTCCCTTCCGGGACGAACGCCGGGTGCAACCGATCCGCACACGTGCCGCATCGCCCGGCTGGGCGCAAAAACCTGTCTGAGAAGGATCGGACGGAGTTCCCCGGAGCCATGACGCAATCGAATGCTCAGCGTGTGCGGCTCGCCCTCGAAAAGGATATATTCCTGCTCAAGCTGCAGCCCGGCAACAAGCTGGACGAAGCCGGCTTGGCCCAGCGTTTCGGGACGTCCCGCACGCCGGTGCGCGAGGCGCTGCGCCAACTCGCGGCGTCAGGGCTGGTTGAGATCAGGGCGCATCGCGGCGCGGAGGTTTCGCGGCTGAGCATCCCGCAGCTCCTGGAAATGTTCGAGTTCATGGCCGCGCTCGAAGGCATCTGCGCCCGGTTCGCCGCCGAGCGCGCTTCGCCGGAAGAGATCAGAGCCATCCGCGCCGCGCATGAACAGTGCCGGAGCTATGCCGAGGCGGGCGACGCCGACGGCTTCTACCGCGCCAACACCGCCTTCCACGAGGCCATCTACAGCGCCAGCCATAATGGCTATGCCGCGCAGCAGACGCTGTTTCTGCGCAACCGTCTGGCGCCCTATCGCCGGTTCCAGCTACGCCGGAACAACCGCCCGCTGGAATCCTTCCGCGAACACGGCGAAATCCTCGAAGCCATCGCCTCGGGAGACAGCCAGAGCGCAGAACACTTGACCCGCGCCCACATCGATGTGCAGGGGAGCAACTTCGCCGCGCTGGTCTCCAGCGTTCCGCCGGAGTATTTAACATCGTCTGAAACGATGGCGAAAACGGGCGGCGTCTAGGTCTGCACGCTGGCGTCGATGTGCCTGGCGCGGCAAATTTCGATAGAAGCGAGGATCACGCTAGCAAATGACCAGCAACAACATTTACGAGATCTTCGCCAGCCGCTTCCCGGGCGATGAAGCGCCGGCGATTGACCAGCCTGAAACGCCCGGCGCACCGGCATTTTGCATGTCTTACGGCGATCTGGTACGGCTCACGGCCCAATACGCCAACGCGTTACGCAAGCTGGGCGTTCAGCCCGGCGACCGCGTCTGCATCCAGGTCGAGAAATCAGCGTCCAACGTGGCGCTGTTTCTGGCTGTCCTGAAGGTCGGCGCGATCGCCAATCCGCTCAATACCGCCTACACGCTCACCGAGATGGCCTTCTTCATGGCCGACGCCGAGCCCAGCCTCGTCGTCGTTGCCCCGGACCAGTACGCGGCGATAACGGAGATGGCGCAGGAATACGGCGTCAAGGCCGTGGAAACGCTGGACAGCGCCGGGCAAGGTTCACTGGCTGACAGGGCGGCGGTGGAACCAACCGAGGCCGCGAGCGCGCCGCGCAGCGCGGATGACACGGCCTGCATCATCTACACCTCCGGCACCACCGGCCTGCCCAAGGGCGCCATGATCACGCACGGTAACGTGAGCAGCAACATTCATGCGCTCTGGCAGGTCTGGCATTTCCAGCCCGGCGATGTGCTGTTGCATCTTCTGCCGATCTACCACGTGCATGGGCTGTTCGTGGCGATGGGGGTCGCGCTTTACAACGGCTCCGCAATGATCTGGCTGCCCAAGCCCGACTTCGACCAGATCATAACGGCGTTACCGCGGGCGACGGTCATGATGGGGGTTCCCACGCATTATTCCCGACTGCTGGAGCGCCCGGAACTCAACCGTGAGCTGACAGCGCATATGCGCCTGTTCACCGCGGGCTCCGCGCCGCTGCTCGCCTCCACCCATGAAGCCTTCGAGGCACGTACCGGCCACAGCATCCTGGAACGTTACGGCATGACAGAAGCCGGCATGATCGCCTCGAACCCCTATGACGGCGAGCGGATTCCCGGCACGGTCGGTTATCCGCTCCCCGGCGTCAGCGTGCGTATCGCGGACGGTCAGGGCGCGCCTCTTCCCGCCGGCGAGGTCGGCATGGTGGAGGTCAAGGGCCCGAACGTCTTCAAGGGGTATTGGCGGCGGCCCGAAAAGACCGCCGAGGACTTCAGGGAGGACGGCTATTTCATCACGGGCGATCAGGGTGTGCTGTCGGAAGACGGACGCTTGTCCATCGTCGGGCGCGAGAAGGACATGATCATCAGCGGCGGGCTGAATATCTACCCCAAGGAGGTGGAGCGCGCGCTCGACGGTTTCGATGGCATCGGCGAGTCAGCCGTTATCGGCGTGCCGCATCCGGATTTCGGCGAAGGCGTGGTGGCGGTCGCGACTCGCGCGGGCGAGCAGGCGCCCGAGGAGCAGGAAATCATCGCAGCCCTCACCACGCGCCTCGCCAAATTCAAGGTGCCGAAACGGGTTATGTACGTCGACGAACTTCCCCGCAACGCCATGGGCAAGGTCCAGAAGACCGAACTGCGCGAGCGGTACGCGAAACTTTTCGCCGCTGAGTAGCGCGGTCGAACAGCTGGTGCTTACCCGGCTCAGCGCGGCGCCAGCACCATGATCATCTGGCGCCCTTCCAGTTTGGGCTCCAGTTCGACCTTGGCATAATCCTCGGTTTCATCGCGCACCTTGTGCAGCAGGTCCATGCCGAGTTGCTGATGCGCCATCTCGCGCCCGCGAAAGCGCAGGGTGACCTTGACCTTGTCGCCTTCCTCGAAGAACCGGCGGATCGCGCGCATCTTCACTTCGTAGTCGTGCTCGTCGATGTTGGGACGCATCTTGATTTCCTTGACATCGACGGTCTTGGTCTTCTTCCGGGCCTCCGCAGCCTTCTTCTGCGCCTGATACTTGTATTTGCCGTAGTCCATGATCTTGCAAACAGGCGTCTCGGCTTGGCCCGAGACCTGCACAAGATCGAGGCCGGCATCCGCGGCGCGGTCCAGCGCTTCCTGCAGATCGACAATCCCGTGGTTCTGTCCATCATCGTCGATGAGCTGAACTTGGCGAGCGTCGATGGACTCGTTGATGCGCGGCCCTTCCTCGCGCTGCGGGGGCCGCTTGTAAGGTCGGCGTGCTATGGTGCTGATCTCCTCTGTTGTTTGACCGAATAAGACTGCAAAACGCCCGTCTCCTTCAACAAAAAGACGGGTTCCTTGCGATCCTGAGTCTATTTATAGAACCAAGACAGCAGCGAAACAAGAAAAGAGCCGCAGACGAGAGCGGCCCGTCGGGCTTTGACACGGTGCTGTTGTCCGCCGGGCGCAACATGATCGGCGCTGATGCGCGCAGCGCGATGAAGCGATGACAAGGGGGATACGATGAACGATCGGGTGCTGGCGCGTGTTCTGACCTTCGCCGGCGCGCTGCCCTTCATCGCGGCCGCCATCGCTCTGGCGCTGGCGCCGGCAGTGGCGAGCGCGCCGATATGGCAGGCCGTGCTCGGGTACGGCGCGGTGATCGCAAGTTTCGTCTCCGGCATGCATTGGGGGCTGTTCGTTTATCGCGACCGCAAGATGCCGCTCAACCTTTTCATTTCGAGCAATATCTGCGCCCTCGCGGCGTGGGCTGCACTGCTCGTTACCTCGCTCGCGGTCGCCCTTTCACTGCTGATCGCGGTTTTCGCCGCGCTCTTCGTCATCGACCATGTACTCTGGCGGGCGGGCAGCCACCAGCGGTGGTTCTACCAGCTTCGCGCGGCGATCTCGGTGATCGTCATCGTCGCGCTAGGCGGGATGCTTTTTCTGGCATAGGGGGAGAGGAGCGTGAAGATAGCAATCATCGGCGCAGGACTGGCAGGCGTCATGCTGGCGCGGCGTCTGCGCGAGGCGGGACACCATCCTTCGATCTTCGAGAAGTCGCGCGGCGCAGGCGGGCGGATGGCCACCCGGCGCACAGAGGCTTTCGCCTTTGATCACGGCGCGGCGTATTTCACCGCGCACAGCGAAGCGTTCCGAACGTTTCTGGAGCCTTTCATCGCGAACGGTCATGTCGCGCTCTGGCCCGGCCGTTTCGTGCGGTTTTCGGCAGATACAGCGGCCGCGTCAGAGGCTGAAGAGCGTTTCGTTTCGGTGCCGGCAATGAACGCGCTTTGCAAAGCCATCGTCGACCCGGCTTCGCTGCACACGCAGGCGCAAGTTGCGCCGATCAGGGAGCCGGGTCTTGTGCATGACAGCGCGGACAATCTGCTTGGCCAGTTCGACTGGATCGTCAGCACGGCGCCGGGGCCGCAGACGGCCGCCCTGTTCGCAGATATTGCGCCCGTTCCCCTCGCGCCGGAGCATATGAGCGGCGGTTACACGGCCATGTTCGGCTTCGCGGGTGCCCATGATCCGGGCTGGGATGTCGCCGAGGTCGAGGACCCTGTGATCGGATCGATCATCGTCAACTCCGCGAAACCTGGCCGGGAGGGCCCCGGCACGGCTTTCGTCACCCATGCTCGAACCGATTGGGCGGACGCCATGATCGATGAAGAAACGACGGCGATCAGGCCGCGGTTGGCGGAAGGCTTCACGCGCCTGACAGGCATCGACGCGGGCAAGGCGGACTATGCAACAGCGCATCGCTGGCGCTACGCTCACGCGAACGCAGGCTTTGAAGACGGCTTCTTGCTCGCCCCGGATGCCGGCCTGGCGGCGTGCGGCGACTGGTGCATGGGCGGCGGCGTGGAAGCCGCGTTCACCAGCGCGACCCGCCTCGCGGATTGGCTTCTCGGATGAGCGCGAGCTATCGCGTGGATGGCCAATGAGACGAAAAGGAGCCAGCGCGAGCTTGGAACCCGCGCCGGCCTATCATGCTGCATCACACAACAGCCATGCTTTACTTCGACGGCTGTTGCTTGCTCGACTTCACTTTTACCGCAGCTTCCTTCCTGCGAGCCATCCGGTGACGGACAAGCTCCAGAGAGCTGAGAAAGATGACCAGAGCGAAAGTTACCATCGCCAGCGGCGGCAGCGCAAATTCAGACCACATAATTTCTCCTAGGCGCGATTAAGATGTACCAATCATACGCGCCGAGGAATTCTTGCGGTTTGCGTGGTGGACTTTACAAATTGTCGCTGTGACAACTTGTCATGAGCGTTTCAATCTCGGAACAATTCCGTAATTCCGTCTCGCGTGGCGGCGCAGACCCCGCGCTCGGTGACCAGCCCCGAGACGAGCCGCGCGGGTGTCACGTCGAAGGCCGGGTTGGCCGCCGGGCTGCCCGGCGCGGATATATCGACCGTCACGACCTCGCCCTCAGCCGTGCGGCCATGCATGCGCGTGACCTCCTCCGCGCCACGCGCCTCGATCGGGATGTCCGCGCCGCCTTCCAGCGTCCAGTCGATGGTGCTGCCCGGCAGCGCGACATAAAAGGGCACGCCGTTGTCCCATGCGGCCAGCGCCTTGAGATAGGTGCCGATCTTGTTGGCCACATCGCCGTTCGCGGTGGTGCGGTCGGTGCCGGTGATGCACATGTCGACCTGGCCCGCCTGCATCAGGTGTCCGCCGGCATTATCAGCGATGATGGTGTGCGGCACGCCATGCGCCC
>CAYFTI010000077.1:0-10671 GCA_964346065.1 uncultured Hyphomicrobiaceae bacterium | reverse complement strand
GGGGATCCGGTCAGAGCGCCGGCTGTGCGAAGAGGCGCATCTCAATCTCGCCTTGAGCCGCATCCCGGTTCGATCAGAACGGATGCGCTCTGCCCGCTAACCAAGCCGGCAGTATGCCGACAGACACGTTATCTTTAGCGGTATGTGAAACATTCTTAATGCGATCGCCGTTATTTTAAGAGTAATGATATTCAGCCTCCCCTCTGCCATCCCACTTGTCTCATCAGTTGAGTGTCCCGGAAATTCGCAGCCGGGCGGAGGCCGTATGCCCGCAGTAGTGCCCTGCCCGGTGCTTGGCATGGGAAGCAGCAAGCAGAAGACCATTCCCGGGCCATTCCTCGTGATCGCCTTCGCGTTACTGGAAGAGTCGGCCTGACCATTGGTTTGCTGTTCCTCACGCGGGCCGAGAAGGAGATGAGGCACGGCAGTGAGGGAAGTAGCCACGCTCCCCTGTCAGCCCGCCGTGATGCGACGACAGTACCAGGGAACACCCCTTTTGGGCATATGCCGCGGTTCGGCTGTCTTTGCTACGGTCCCATGTCCGACAACCTCCGCCATCGTTAAGTGGCCAGCCGCTGCGTGAGAGCCCGGATTTCATTCCTCCTTCAGAGGGGTGGGTACCGTGAGGCCGCGATCCAGCATCGCCTGCCACCCCTCCTCTGCGCTGTCGACGAACTGAAACAGGTCCCGGTCCTCCTTCGCGACCATCCCGAACCGGACCAGCGCGTCAAAATCGACAATCCGTTTCCAGTAATCCCGGCAGAACAGAATAATTGGGAGGCCTCCCGTCCTGCGTGTCTGTTTCAACGTCAGAATCTCGAATAATTCATCTAGCGTGCCAAAGCCGCCAGGAAATGCGACAAGAGCATTTGCTCGCATCGCAAAATGCATTTTGCGCATAGCAAAGTAATGGAAGTGAAAGCACAGGCCCGGCGAAATGTATTCGTTCGGCATTTGCTCCGCTGGTATCTCGATGTTCAGCCCGATCGTTGGCGCTCCAGCCTCATGGGCGCCCCGGTTTGCAGCTTCCATGATGCCGGGCCCGGCGCCAGTGGTCACCACGTTCTGGTGCATCCCTGTGCTGGATCTGAGCGCGCCGCCCCTTTCGGATGCGATGCGTCCGAATTCTCGCGCCATCTCGTAGCTTTCCGCCAGCAGGGCGGGGATGCCGTCCAGCTGTTGCGCCGGCTGCTGGTCATCATCTCCACCGCTCTGGCCAGCAGCAACCCGGGCACTGCCGAAGACGACAATCGTGGATTCGATCGCGCGATCCTGAAGGCCGAGTTCTGCCCTCTCGAATTCAAGCGCGATACGGTGGCCGCGCATTTCCTCGCGGCGCAAGAATGCGTAGTCGTCGATCGCGAGTTTCTCACCACTGGAAGCGGGACGACCGGAGCGGGAAGACAAGAAACACCCCCTTTTTCGAATGGCCGGCAGTGCAGTTGCTGACCTGTCAGCCGGCAATCACGCCGATGGACACGCCCCGGCACCTATCAGCGCAACGAGGACGCATGTGGCGCTAACCGGCCATGACGCAAAGGCTTGCGGCGCATATGCCGACCGACTGGTTATAACCACCTCAGTCTTGGTCCGCAAAATGCGGATGCGCGCGATCGCATCTAAGCAAAAACGCGCGCCTGCGCACCGGATGCCCTAACGCGCCTTCTGCGAAAGGGCCAAGGGCTGGACCCCTTCTCTGAAATTCGTTTACACTTATGCCGATATCACGCCGTTCGTGCGTATTGTAAGAGGCATTGATCCATGACTGGAAAGTGGGAAGTGATAGAGCGGAAGCCGAAGAACATTGTACGTTGGTCGGTCGAAGCTGTCGTCGAAGAGGGCGTGGACCGTCCCAACCCGGAATCGCCTGCCGAATTCGTTTATGACATCCGGCATGTCGACACACATGAAACCAAGCGTGTTCTGTCGCACCACTCCTTCGAAATCGGTGACCAAATCAATGAAGAGGGCTGGTTCCGCGAACTGTAGAGCCCATGCCGAAAAGTGGACCCGATTTTTCCGGATAAGTGCTCCTAAAAAGGACCTTGGAGTGGATTTCTCCGATGTCGGAACGAAAAACGCGCAAATCGGGCGCTATGGAAGTATAATTGTTTCGGGCACTTAATTAAATTCATGTGATTCAAAGCGCAGCCGCCGCTGAGGCCAGCTTCGCCGCTGCGCATCAGGACACGTCAAGCACCGCCGGGCCGAAGGTGTCGGTGTGTGGCCTGATACCGAGGCCCGGCGCATCCGGCGCGGTCATGCAGCCGTCCACGCGATGCGGCGCGCCTTCGGCGATGTCGCGGGTGCCGTAACTGTTGAAGTCGGTCGCGGAGAAGCAGAACGCCGCGGGCGTCGAGCGCGCCAGGTGGGCGATCGCCGCGGTCACGATGTCCCCGCCCCATGTATCCTCGATGGTCATGGGCGTTCCGCTCTCCACGCACAAATCGCGCATCAGCTTGGCGCGGGTCAGCCCGCCGACCTTGGAGATCTTCAGGTTGATGATGTCCATGGCGTCATCCGCCAGCCCGCGCACCAGCATGTCCGGGCCGGTGATGACCTCGTCCAGCACGAAGGGGCGCGCGGTGCGCCGGCGGATCGACAGGCATTCCTCGTAGGAGCGACAGGGTTGCTCGATGTAGACATCGAGATCGGCCACCGCCGCGACGACGCGGGCGGCCTCGGCGCGCGTCCAGCCGGTGTTGGCATCTGCGACCAGCACGTCGCGCGGCTCCAGCACGGCGCGGCAGGCGCGGATGCGTTCGATGTCGTGGTCGGCTTCGCCACCCACCTTGAGTTGAAATTTGGTATACCCTTGCGCGCGGTAGTCCGTGATGCTGCGGGCCATCGCCTCGGGCGCGTCCTGCGAGATCGCGCGGTAGAGCGCCACCTTCTCCTGCGCCGCCCCGCCCAGAAGCTGGTAGACCGGCATCCCGGCCTGTTTGCCGAGGATGTCCCAGCAGGCGACGTCGATCGGCGCCTTCACGTAGGGGTGCCCGCCCAACGCCCGGTCCATCGCCCGGTTGACCGCGCCCAGATTGGTGGGGTCGAGGCCGATCAGGCGCGGCGCGATTTCCGCCAGCCCGGCGCGCACGCCCCGCGCGTAGGCCGGCAGATAGGTCGCGCCAAGCGGGCAGCATTCGGCATGGCCCGTGATGCCGGCATCGGTCTCCACCGCGACGACCGTGGAGTCGAACACCTCGACGAAATGACCATCCGACCAGGCGTAGCGCCCTTCTTTCAGCGGCAGGTCGATCTGCCAAGCCTTTATTGCGGTGATCTTCATGAACGCCTCTGGGAGAGTCTAAACGTGCGCGATGTGCCGAGGACTTGCTATGCATTCATCGCGAGTTCTCGCCGGTTTCCCGCCGTCAGCTTGGGTCGGTTGCCGATCGCGCGGCGCATGACTGCCTTGACCTCGGCGCGCTTTGCCCCGGTCAGCGGCCTTATGGTAGCGGCCGCCGTCGTGATCCTCCATAACGATTAGCTGACGACCCGCGCGCGCTCAACCGGGCCCGCGCGAATGCCGGCCAAAACGCCCTCAGCGCTCGGCGAACGCGGTATCGACGGAACGGGTTACAGGTTTCAGCATGTAACGCGCGAGGGTCTTGGCCCCTGTCTTGATTTTCGCCTGCAGCGTCATGCCCGGCAGCATGGGTAGCGGATGCGCCCTTTTCCCCAGCGTTTGCCGTTCGAGAGCGATCTCCACCCGGTAGAAGTGCCGCCCGCGCTTGTCTTCCAGGGTCGTCGGCGAGATGTTACGGACGTTGCCGTTGATGACCCCGACGGTATTCGGGTCATAATTGCTCAGAGTGATCTCCGCCTCGTCGCCGACGCGCACGTGGCCAATGTCGCGGGGCTGCAATTCGACACGCGCCAGCAACTGTCCCTCCGCGGGTACCACTTCGGCAACCAGGGCGCCGGGTTTGATTACTTCCCCGGTCACCTTGTACTCTAGGCTTTGGACCACGCCGGTCACCGGAGAGCGTACAGCAAGCCGGGCAACCCGGTCGCGGTGTTTGCCCAGTGTCTCCTTGACCTCGGACAACTCGGCGATCACCTCTGAGCGCTGTTCCGCCCACTTGCCGCGTTGTTCCGCGCGCAGGCCGCGCAGGCGGGCCCGCGCCTCGGCGCGACGGCTGACGAATTCGGCAACCCGGCCTTCGAGCGCCAGATGGCGTTGCCGGGTTTCCTCCAGCTTCGAGCGTGCCTGAAGCATGAGGTGACGCGATGTATAACCTTTCTCGAAGCTCTTCCGGCGGATCGTGACCTGATCCTGCTGGATGGCCATTTGCTTGTCGAGACTGCGCATTTCCGCCCGCGCCTTCTTGATCTGCTTCCTCAGCCGCTGGACCTTGAGTTGCACGGCACGCCGCTGCTCGCGGGCCTGCGACGCCAGTTCATCATGCGCGCTCTGCTGCTCCTCGGCGAGGTCGGGATACCGCTTCGCCAAGGTTCCGAAGTCCGGCTTTTTGCCATTTATGAGCGCGCTCAGCCTGATGCGCTTCATTTTCAGGTTTGCCGCTCGTGTCTGAAGCCGGCCGAGATCGGCCCCGGCAATCTGTGGGCGCAGAAGGACAAGTTTCTCGCCACGCTCCACCCGCTGGTTTTCGCTCACCAGGACCTTTTTGATGATACCGCCTTCCAGATGGTGGACCTGACTCACGGAGCCCGCCGGAACAAGCTGGCCGGGCGCGACGGCCACTTCCTCGATCGGCGCGAAAACCGCCCAGATCAGCAAGCCGCTGATGAGCAGGGCAACGATGAACACGGCACGGCGCGCGAGGCGCGCACGCCCCTCTTCGCGCAGTTCTGGCGGCAGGTTCGGCTGGTCGACAACCGATCTCGATGGCAAATCGGGCATGATCGCGGTCCTTGAATGGGCTCTTGGCTTGAATGGTCAGGCGCGTCTGAGCGCCTGGCTGGCCTCGTTCGCCGTTTGCTTCGCGAGGCGCGGTGGTGCCGAAGGCCGAACAGTCGTGGCCTCCGAAAGTCGGCCCGCCTGCATCAGGAACCTTCGATCCGCCAGCTTCATCACGCGCTGATCTTGGGTCACGACGATGATCGTGGCCTGTCCCTTCAGCGAAGCGAGTTTGTGGAGCAGGGCGGCTTGGCCGGGCTGATCCAGATAGAGTTCCGGGCTATCGAGAAGGTAGATGGGCGGCCGCAGGAGATAGGCGCGAGCAAGGCGAATTTTCTGGCGTATCGAAGCGCCGAGACCGTCGGCGAGCCAGTCCCTCAAAACAGTTTCCAGCCCGTTCGGCAATTCGCCGGCGAAGCTGCCGAGATCGGCAGCGCGAATGGCGGCGTTCAGGTCGTGCTCGCTTGCCAGCGGGTTGGCGAGACGCAGATTCTCCGCGAGTGTACCGTCGAAAACAACCTGCTCGTCATTCACCAGGGCGATGGCGCGGCGGAGTTCACGGATGTCGAACTGCCGCGTGTCGAGGCCGTCAACAAGGATGCGGCCGAAACTGGGCGGATACTGGCTGTCAATGAGCTTCAAGAGCGTGCTACACCCTGCACCCGGCGCCCCCGAGATCACAGCGAGGGTGCCCGCTTCGATGGTCAGGTCGACACCGCGAAGAGCCGTGTGGCCTTCCGCGCCGTAGCGAAAACCGAGATTTTCAAGAGTGATTTGCCCCTGCACCCGTCGATAGAACTTGCGGACGTCACCGCTGATGCTCTCCTGCGGCAGCTGCATGACCTGGTTCACCTGGTTGGCGGTATCCAGTGCCTGGAAGATCCGGTTCAGGTTCAAGAAGGCCGTCTGGATCGGCGACAGGATACGCCAGACAATCGCCATCAGCGCCACCAGCGCGCCGACGGACAGCGCTCCGGCCATGACCTGAAGCGCACCGACACCGACAATGCACGCGCCGGTAATCATGGACATCGCCTGCGAGACTGTCTGCTCCGTGAAATTGATCCGTTGAACAGCATTGTTCGCGGCCAACTGTTCGGCAATCATATCGCGATAACGCCGTAACCAGACATCCTGGGCGCCAGCGTCGCGGATCGCGTCGGCCTTGCTGGAGAGCTCGATCCGGAGCTGGCGTGACTGTGAACGGGCCTGTCCAGCATTGCGGCTTTGGCTCCTTGCACGCGGGATGGAATACGCAACGAGCGCGGACATCGCCGCGAGGAAACCGACCAGGATCCAGCCCAGCGGCCCGCCGATCATGAAGACAGCGACGAGGAAAACCAGAATGAACGGCAAATCGAGCAGCGACGATGCAAGCGGACCGCTGAAGATGTCGCGCACCGATTCGAAGTTGCGCAGCCGGTTCAATTGCCCGGCCACCGGTGCGTTCTCGACATAACCAACCGGCATCCGCAGCAGTCGCTGGACGACCGCGTGCATCACCGCGGTCTGGGTTCGTACGGCAAGGCGCGCGATGGCACGCGCCCGAAGCTCGCGAAGCACGACCTCGGCCGCGACGATAAGCAGGACGCACCCCGCCAGCGTCATCAGCGTTGGCTCCGACCGTGCGCCGATAGCCATGTCGAATACGAGCATCAGGTAGAGCGGCAAGGTCAGCGCGAAGCTGTTGATGATAAAGGACAGCAGGAACAGAAGCCGGACGGTTCCGGCTTCGCGCCCCAGCAAGCCGCTCAGCCAGCCGAAACGCTCATCAGGCCCGGGTTGTGTGTCGTTCTGGGCAGACCGGACAAAATGATACTTACCGCGGAAATCGGAAACCGGGATGGTTTCCAGCTGTGCGTCGCGCCCGGTAAAGACACGGAAGGTCTCTGGCGTCGGACGGTCGATGACCACCCAAAGATCGCCATCGGGCAACTGGAGTAGCCCTGGCAGGGCGTCGGTGTCGATCTGCTCTGGCGGGATATTGAGCCTGATCGTCTTGTAGTTGAGCCTGTTCAGGACGTCTTGCAGGCCCGCGAAGTCGGCGATCTGCCGGTCATCCGGCATCGCTTCGTACAGATGGCGCAGGTCACCTGTCCAGTCCAGCGCCCCCAGGATCGGCCGGAGGCAAGCCTCGGCCGGGGTGTGATGCCGGGCTTCCAGGGTTTGCGCGTCGTCTTGTGAGTTTGTGCGGGTCAATGTCCGGCCTCGTTCGCTGCCAGTTGACGGGTTCGCGTGTCCCGGGGCCAATCCGGCTGCGCCGGGGTGGGAGCGTGTCCTATTTCCCGAGCGCGCCATCCGCGTAAGGCGTAAATTGTGTCGGCCTCGGGCATGTCGGCCGGGTGAGCGCCGGTAAGTATGATCGTGCAAGCGCCGCGCAGTTCTTGAATGGCGATACGGCTTGCGCGCAAACCGATATCCGTGCCCGTGCTGCGCAGACGCTGCATGATCAGGATGCGGGGTCGCGCGGCAACCGCGCGAACGAGATCGAGAGCCTGGAGAAGATCCCGGTCCACTGCGGTGGCATTCGCGTCGCCCAGGCGGGTCTCGTAGCCGTTCGGGAGCGCACTGACGAGTTCATCGACGCCCAGCCTGCGTGCGGTGCTGACGGCCTGTATCTGCGCGACGCCGCTGCGGAACATGGAGATGTTTTCGAGGATGGTCCCGCTCAGGATTACGGGTTCGCCACTGACGAAGTAGGTCTGCTCCGCCAGGGCGGTTCCTTCCTCGCTCGCGAGATCGACCCCGTCGATCAGCACGACGCCCTGATCGGGACTGACCCGGCCACGCAGAATTTCTTGCAGTTGCATCCGTTCGGCGTAACGCCGGCAGGCAAAACCGGTGATACTGCCAGAGTGCAGCGTGAGGCTCAGCCCCGTTGGCGAGACCGATTCCGAAGGCTCGCGCATGGCGACGGCCCGAAGTGAGACGTCTGCTGGGCCAGAACGCGATCCCGCCGGCGGGATCTGCGGGAGGTCGTACAGAGGCTGGCTCCGGTCGCGGGCCAGCCGCACGGCCTCCATCTGCCCCCAGACGCCGACGATGCGCAGGACCGGCTGCGTGACCCGGTTGGCGATCAGCGTACACGCGGCAACAGCACCAAGGCTCAACGCGCCCTGGATGGCCATGTACCCGCCGACCGTCACAATCGAGATCATGGTTGCGCTGGCAAAAAGCTGGCCGCCCGTGATCATGCGGTTGCCTCGCAGCACGAGATCGTAGTTGGCACGCGTGCCCGATCGCAGAATCCGCTCCATCCGCCGTTCCATTTGCGG
This sequence comes from uncultured Hyphomicrobiaceae bacterium, assembly GCA_964346065.1. Lineage (GTDB taxonomy): Bacteria > Pseudomonadota > Alphaproteobacteria > Rhizobiales > Rhodomicrobiaceae > Dichotomicrobium. The sequence continues at coordinate 2,535 of CAYFTI010000077.1, read as the reverse complement.
TTCGATGGCAAGCGACTTGATCGTGGCGATGCCGGAAAGGCATTGCGCGTAGAACCTGAACCGTTCGGTCTCGTCGCGCAGTTGTTTTTCCAGCGCTTGCTTGAACCTGAGGCTCGACCAGACCGTCCACCCGATGAAGACCACGATCAGGGCTGCGGGAAGAATCGCCAGCGCGCCGCCTATGAGCCAGATGATCCCGAGGAAAAGCAGGATGAATGGCGCGTCCAGAAGCGCGAGGCGCCCGTTGCCGCTCAAGAAGTTGCCGATGTCATCGGCGGCGGAAAAACTGTCGAACAGCGCCTCGGGGGATTGCCCGGCGATCGCGCGCCTTGGCGCGGCGAAGAACCGTTGAACCGGGCGCATGTACTGATCGAAGCTCTCGCGCAGTGCGGTCCGCGACAGCAAGGCATTGCGTGCCAGGCGAAGAGCGGCCTCCACCCCGATCGCCGCGATGAGGCCGGCGAGCAGCAAGATCAGTGTGTTGATCGACTCGTTGCGTAACACCCGATCGAAGATTTGCAGGATGACGAGGGGTAGCGCCAGGCCGAGCAGATTTATGAACACCGAAGCCAGTATCACCGACGGTGGAAGCCGCACAGCATCCCAGAGCAGGCGGACGAGGGAGTGCTTCCGGTCGGGACGTGCGCCCCCACCTTCGCCATGACGAGGTTCGCGTATTGTATCCGTGGAGACGGCCATTTGGAACGACCTGCCGTTGATTGAATTCCAGATGAGGGCATCGTTACCACTGCAATCCTAACATTTGCACTGCTGCAGCATTCGCTTTTTCAGAAAATTTTATGAGATTTGCTTCCCACCTTTTGTCTGTATAGTTCGAATTATATTTGCTCCTTAAACGATATATTTGTTCTGTCTCCAGATACTCATCGCAACAAGCGGTGGCGATCATTATCATCCCCGCCAGCAATGCCGCTCAACACGTCAGGCTTGTCTGCTGGGTACCTGTTCTCAGCGATCGCAGACCGGACGTAATTGCAGGGAGACACCTCATGGCCGAGCGTTCTACGAGCACTGCGAAAGCGAAAGCTGCCGCCGCGCGCGCTGCTGAAACGGAACAGATCGATCCCGCCCGCGATACCCCCACGCGCTACGACATGGTGCATCCGGCGGGGAAAGAAGGCGAGGACATGACGCTGTCGCAACGGTCGCAAGAGGGCACACAAGCGGCGGGCCCTGGCTACGCGGTTGATGGGGGAGACACCCGCACCGCGGCTGTCGCGGGCGCAGAGACGGAAAAGCTGGCGGGCGAGAGCAGCCCGGGCGGCATGGCCGGAGCCGCGCCCGGACGGTCAGGCGGCCCATCGCCGGATGTGCTGGGGTCCGCCTCGGCGGGCATCGCATCCACGAGCGGTCCCGGCGCTCCGACAGGTGGTCCGGGCGGACCTCCGCAATTCGCCGCTGCGCCGGATCGCGTCGCGGACGCCCCGGAAGCGGGCGCTGTCCCGCGTGAAACCGAGGCCGGCCAGCCCAATCTGGCGCCAGTCCGGATCAAGGTCGAGGACGGGAGAGTCGACGAGAATGCGGAGGCCGGCGCGCGTGTGGCCACGCTCGACGTGATCGACCCCAACCAGGGGGATACACATACTTTGCGCGTTGTCGGCGAAAGCCCGTTCGAGATCGACGGCAACGTGTTGCGCGTGCGAGAGGGCGCGGAGCTGAACTTCGAGGATCAGTCGCGTTACGAGGTCACCGTCGAGGCCACCGACAGCGGCGGCAACACCTATCAGCAGACCATTCCTGTCACGGTCGGCGACGTCAACGAGACCCCTACCGGTATTGACCTTGATGGCCAGAACGTCGCCGAGAATGCGGCGGGCGGTACGGTGGTCGGCTCACTATCCGCGCTCGATCCGGATTTCGGCGACAATCACAGCTTCGAGATCGTCGGTGAGAGCCGCATTTCGGTTAGCGAGGTCCTGCGCAACGACGGTAAGACCTATGCGCGCCCCTTCGAGGGCGATGACGGCGGCAAGGGCGGCACCGGCCTGCGGCTTGTATCGGAAGGCCGCCTTTATGCTGATGACGGCACGGCGGAAGCTGCCGTCTGGCGGGTGCGCAATGCTGGCGACGAGGCGCAGCAGGTCACGCTCGATGTGCTGGGCGGCGGCGAGCGTACTGTGGAGGCGCCCGCAAATAGCGAACTGTTCCTTGCCACCGGCGACATCGGGACGGCCAAGCTGCTGCTTGACGGTGAGCAGATCGACGTGAAGGCTGCCGGTCCCCAGGATTTCGCAGAAGGCTACGGCGCAACGCCTGCGGGCGGCGGCGAACCCGGGCTCTTCGAGATCGTCGATGGCCAGTTGCGCGTGCGCGAGGGCGCGGAGCTGAACTTCGAGGATCAGCCGAGCTACGACGTCACCATAAAGGCCACCGATGACGGCGGCCTGAGCACGACCAAGACCTTCAACATCGATGTGACGGATATCCTTGAGGCCCCGAACGTCACGGCGTCGGCTGCCTCTGGCGCGGAGGACAAGCCGCTCGACCTGTCGCCGCTGATCGACATCGCCACCG
>CAYFTI010000076.1:0-10812 GCA_964346065.1 uncultured Hyphomicrobiaceae bacterium | reverse complement strand
GTCTTCTGATTAATTTGCTCTAGCCGCCGAGGAAGAGCTGGCCGACCTTGGGGTTATCCAGCAGGTCTTTGCCCTTGCCGGCAATCGCGACCTCGCCAGAGACCAGAACATAGCCGATATCGGCGAATTCCAGACCCTTCTTGGCATTCTGCTCGACCATGACGATGGTCTTGCCGTCGACATGCTGCAGGTCGTGCAGAATCTCGAACACCATGTCGATAAAGCGCGGCTCCAGCCCGATCGACGGCTCGTCGACCAGCAGCACCTCCGGGTTCATTACCAGGGCGCGCGAGATTTCCAGCAGGCGGCGCTCACCGCCGGACAGCACCTTGGCCTGATGTTTGCGCCGCGCGGCAAGGCGCGGGTATTTCTCCAGCACCTTCTCGGCGGCTTCCCGCGCCTCGGACGGCTTGTCCATCAGGAAGCCGCCCATCCACAGGTTCTCCTCGACAGTCATGCCGGGGAAAACGGATTTGTCCTGCAGGATGTAGGCGATGCCGGCCTGGCGCAGCTTTTCGTTGGCGGACAGGTTGCTAATGTCCTTTTTGTTCGCGCCGTCGCCAATCATCACGCGGCCCGAATAAATCGTGTTGAAACCGAAAATCGCGTGGAGGATGGTGGACTTGCCCGCGCCGTTGGGCCCGATCAGGCAGAGTGACTGCTGGCGGGCCACCCGCAGATTGATCCCGTGAAGGATCTGCATCTTGCCATAACCGGCATTGAGGTTCTCCAGCGACAGGTAGGGATTGTTGTGGGCCAGCGCCTCGAGGGTGCTGACCGGCACGTCTTCTGCCAGCGATTTCGCTTCGCGCGTCACGTCGTCGACGGACAGCACGGTGTCAACGCCGCCCATGTGATAGCCGGATGCGGCCGCCCTGCGCGCCTCCGCCTCGGCGGCGGTTTCGGCTTTTTCGAGCGAGGACTTGTCGTTACTGGCCATCAATGCGCTCCCAGATAGGCGTCAATGACGCGCTGGTCGTTTTGGATTTTCTCGGGCGGGCCGGAGGCGAGCAGCTTGCCGTATGCGAGGCAATAAACGTGGTCGGCCATGTTCATGATAACGCGCATGTTGTGCTCGATAATCAGAAGCGTGATGCCGAACTGCGAGTTCGCCTTTTTCAACCGGTCAATCAGACCATTGATCAGCGTGGGGTTGATACCCGCGGTCGGTTCATCGAGCAAGAGCACCTTCGGCTCGTTCATGAGCGCCATAGCGAATTCCAGAAGTTTTTGCTGTCCGAATGACAGACTGCCGGACATGAGCCGGCGCTTCTGGTAGAGCCCCACGAAGTCCAGGAGCATCTCCGCGCGCTCGCGCTCTTCTGCTTCGGGACGCTCGAACATGTCCAGCATCCTGATCTTCCGGTGCGGGATCGCGATCAGCATGTTGTCCATGCAATTCATGTTCTTGAAGATACGCGTCTGCTGAAAGGTCCGCAGCAGCCCGAGCCGGGCGATTCGCTGCACCTTCAGCTTGGAGATTTCCTGGCCCTCGAACTTGATCGAACCCTTGTCTATCGGGTGGTAACCCACGATGGAATTGAAGAGTGTGGTCTTGCCGGAGCCATTTGGTCCAATCAGCCCGGTAATCCGCCCTTCTTCAACGTCCATCGAGATGTCCTCGTTGGCCTGGACACCGCCAAACGCCTTGGACACGTCGGAAATTTCAATGATCTGACCGCTCATTCCGCCGCTCCCGCCGGTTGCGCACCGGTCGTCGGGCTTGCACGCGTGCCGGTATCGTCCTCAACGACAATACCAAACCACTCCGGCTTCTTGCGCTGCACCCAGCCGACAATGCCCTCCTGGAAGTAGACAATGGTCACAATGATGAGCGCACCGAGCGCAACCCACTGCCAGCCCAGCATGTAGTTCCACGTCACCTCCTTGAAGACCTGGAACACAATCGCCCCGATGACCGGCCCCCACAGCGTACCTTTTCCGCCCAGGAGGACGCAGACGATCATGAAGATACCGAGGAAGATGTATTGGTACGCGGTCTCAAGCGGCTCGAAATGAATGAGCTGATACCCCGATACGGCACCGGCAATACCAACGAAGAACGCCGCGATGGACCACGTCGTGAGCTTGTAGCGCAGGGTATTCATGCCAAGGGACTCGGCCTTATCTTCGTCGTCACGGATCGCGTTGATGGCCGAGCCGAAGCGCGTGCTGTAGAGCCATGCCAGGAACGCGAACAGCGTGACACCGACACCCATGAAGATGAAGTAGAAAACCGTCTTGCCCTGATCGAAATCATAGGGATAGACAGGCAACGAGATACCCTGTCCGCCGCCAAGCCAGTCCCAGTTCGCCACCAGTTCGCCCGCCGCAACGGCCACGCCAAGGGTACCAATCGCGAAATAGGGGCCGCGCAATCCGAATGTGACCGCGCCAATAATGACAGCGCTCAACGCGCAGAACACACCGGCGGCCAGACTGCCAAGGACCAAGCCGGCAAAATAGTCTGTCGGCGAGAACTTGTAGATGCCACCTCCCGACGCGGCAGTGTACTCACCGATGTTGTATTCCATCGAGATGCCGACGACGGCGGCGACGTACATTCCCGTTCCGTAGAAAAAGATGTTGCCGAGCGAGTTGTAGCCCATCTGCCCGCCCGTCATGTCCCAGGTCAGGGCAACGATGATCATCAGCCACAGGGTCGCGAGTTGCGTCTTGTAGTCGGGCAACGCAAACGGCGCCGCGACAGCGATTGCAAGCAGAACGATGTAGAATAACGTCTTTGTCATCATGGTCTCCCTCGCCCTACTGCAGTGCTTGCCTGACTCGCCGCTGCTGCGCCAGCCGGATCATCAGCACGAGCAGCAGGAGAAGGACGGTAGTAGCCTGTTGGTAACCGATACCGAAAATCAGACCGCCGTACTGCTCGAGGATCCCCAACCCCAGACCGGCGGCAACCACGCCTGGAAGATTGCCGAGACCGGCCGCGGTGACGACAACGAAGGCGCGGATCGAATAGACAATTCCGTAGAACGGCTGGATGACCCACACCATCACGATGATCGCGCCGGCCGCGCCGCAGATGGCCGAATTCAGTGAAAATGTGAAGGCGTACACCTTGTCGGTGTCGATACCGAGCACGCGCGCCGCACGCGGATCCTGCGCGGTTGCGCGAATCGCCTGGCCCATGCGCGAGTACCACATGAACAACACCACGCCGAGGCCAAGGACCAGCGCCAATCCCACGCCGATCAGCTTGGCGATTGGCAGGTCGATCAGACCATCAGCGAAATAGAGCGTATCGTAAGGCAGCTTCACGCTCTGCGTATCCGAGCCGAATAGCAGGTTTAGCAACTGCGCGATCATGATCGCCAGCCCGAAGGTCGCCAGTAGCGAAGTGAACAGATCGCGCTCGATGACGCGATTGATGATCAGCTTGTAGCAGATCCAGCCGACGCCCCACATGATCACGAAGGCCAACGGCACGCCTAGAAGCGGGTGGATGCTGTACGCGCCCATTTGGGTGCTCGAGAACCAGGCAATGTAGCCGCCCGCGATAACAAGGTCCCCTTGCGCAAGGTTCTTGACGTTCATCACGCCCCAGACCATGGCCAGGCCGAATGCCGCCAGCGCAAACAAGGCGCCGACCATCACACCGTCAATAACTACCTTGAGGTTGACGACCGGAAATTGGATCAGGAGATTGAAGTTCTGAATGAATTGTTCCATCGGCCCATTCGTTTCGTGCCCGGCGCCACGTTACGAGCGGCGCATTTGGCCGGGCGCTCGGTGGCGCCCGGCCAAGTTATTGTGCCACATTCACGTTTGGCGGATTAGCGGGGATAGTTCAGGTCGTGGGACGCGAATTTCGGCGGCGCGACCACGTTATACTCACCATCCTGAATCTGGCGCAGCACCATCGGCTTGGCGATATTGTTGCCAGCCTCGGAAAACTTGATGCGGCCGTAAAAGGTCATCAGGTCCGTGTCCGCAATGGCGTCGCGAACAGCCTGGTTGTCCAGCGTGCCCGCACGCTCGAAGGCGTCCTTGTAGGCATAAACCGCAGCGGAGGACTGGGCGGCCTGATACGGGACCGGCTCTCCCTTGTAGCTCGGGAACGCTTCCTGGAACTCGTTCTGGTAGTTCATCGCGGAGCCGAAGATCGGGTCCTCGTAGCTCAGCGTTTCCGCCCACTGCGTGGCGCACAGGATATCATTCGCCGCATCGCCATACTTGCCGGTCACGTTGGCGGACTCGCAATGCGTGATGGCGATCATCGGAGTTTGAATGTTCTTTTCCTCGATCTGACGCACGGCTGTCGCGGCGCCCTTCGCGTGGCCCGAGACAACGAGAACATCCGGCTTGATCAAGTTCACCTTGGTGAGGATGGCGCTCATGTCTGACAGGTCGCGTGGCAGCTTTTCATCGACCACGACGTCCATGTCGTATTTCGCGGCGTCTTCCAGCACACCGGCGCGAATGTCCAGCGAGAACGGATCGTTCTCCACCGCGATGGCGAGCTTGACGTCGGAGGGATCCTTGCCGTTGTCCTCGGCCACCTCAGCGGCCATCGTCACCGCGGAGGCAAGATACTGCTCCGAGGTGGAAAGGACGGCGAACAGATACTCGTAGCCCTTGTTGAACAGCGAGCGGGAAGCGCCACTGCCTTCGATCATCGGCACCTTGTACTTCTCGGAGACCGGGGCGATCGCCTTGGTCATGCCCGACGAGTACGGGCCAAGCATGTACTCGACACCATCCTGGTTGATCAGACGCTCGGCCAGTGTCGCCGCGCGGTCGCCCTTGGATTCGTCATCGTAGTAGATGACATCGAAGTTATAGCACTTGTCACCGACCTGCACGCCGCCGTTTTCCGCGATCTTGTCCATCGCGAACTCGTAGCCGTTTTTGACGTGCACCCCGTTGGTGGCGTATTTCCCGGTCAGCGAGATCGCGGCACCGAGCTTGATAGTCTCGCAATCTTGCGCTTTGACGGCCTGCGGCGCGGCCATCAAACCAACGGCGGCAAACGCCGATAGCGACCATTTCATGAATGGTTTCATTCAGTTTCCTCCCTTTCAGTGGCCAGCGGCTCTGTTATGGACCCTCATTGTTGACACAGGCCGACATCGCCTTCAAGCCATTAACAAGGGTCAAGCCATTGAACTTTCGGTGTGGACGCTGGGCATCCTGATTACAAATGAGGCAGCGCCGGCAGCGGAGGACGCTTCGGCAAGGCTTGCTAGCCGGTGAAGGCTTGAAGGCCGGTCTGGGCCCGGCCGAGGATCAGCGCATGGATGTCATGCGTCCCTTCATAAGTGTTCACCGTCTCCAGGTTCATCAGATGACGCATGACGTGATATTCATCACTGATACCGTTCCCGCCGTGCATGTCCCGCGCCATCCGTGAGATCTCCAGCGCCTTGCCGCAGGAGTTGCGTTTGAGAAGCGAAATCGTCTCCGGCGCACAGGTGCCCTGATCCAGCATCCGCGAGGCTTGCAGGCAGCCCTGAAGCCCGAGTGCGATCTCGGTCTGCATGTCGGCGAGCTTCTTCTGGATGAGCTGGTTGGCAGCGAGCGGTCGGCCGAACTGGGCGCGATCAAGGGTGTACGCACGCGCTGCATGCCAGCAGAATTCGGCGGCGCCAAGCGTACCCCAAGCGATCCCGAAGCGCGCCTTGTTGAGGCAGCCAAACGGACCTTTCAGGCCCTGGACATTCGGCAGCATGTTCTCTTCGGGCACGAACACGCCGTCCATCACGATCTCCCCGGTGACGGAGGCGCGCAGGCTGAGCTTGCCTTCGATCTCGGGCGTTTCCAGCCCGTCCATTCCGCGTTCGAGTATGAACCCGCGGATCACGCCGTCGAGCTTGGCCCAGACTATCATGACGTCGGCGATCGGCGCGTTGGTGATCCACGTCTTCGCGCCCGTCAAGGCGTAACCGCCGGAGACCTTCACCGCGCGGGTGGTCATGCTGCCCGGGTCGGAGCCGTGGTCCGGCTCGGTCAAGCCGAAGCAGCCGACCCATTTGCCCGTGGCGAGCCGTGGGAGATAGGTTTCACGCTGGGATTCGGAGCCATACGCGTGGATCGGGTGCATGACCAGGGCGGACTGTACGCTCATGGCCGAGCGGTAGCCGGAGTCGACGCGCTCCACCTCGCGCGCGGCAAGTCCGTAGCAAACGTGGTTCACGCCCGCGCCGCCGTAGGTCTCGGGGATCGTGGCGCCGAGCAGGCCCAGTTCGCCCAGCTCATCCATGATCTCCCGGTCGAAATACTCTTCGCGGAATGCCGACAGCACGCGCGGTTGCAGCTTGCCCTGAGCGTAGGCGCGGGCGCTGTCACGCACCAGACGTTCATCCTCGCTCAGTTGCTCTTCCAGCAGCAGGGGATCATCCCACTGGAAATTTGAAGGCGCGGGCATTGTTGGTGACCTTGCGGTTAGCTCTGATCGTCAAGAAAGGCTAAACCGGGCGGGCTAGAAGCGCAAATCGAACGCTGCCACTTGCGAGCGCGCCCATACGCCGCATGGCGCGAACGAATGCATGTCATCCGCTCAAAACCGGGGCGCACTGTCCGAACTGCGAGTCAGCCCTGAGTCATGCCGCGCAGGCGTTCGCCGCGGCGCCTGATCATCTCAAGCGTGCTGAGAAGAATGATCGAGATCCCGACGAGAATTGTGGCAAGCGCAAGGATCGTCGGACTGATTTCTTCACGAAGGCCGGAGAACATCCGCACGGTGATCGGCGTCTGCTCCGGCCCGGCCAGAAACAGCACAACCACCACCTCATCCAGCGAGGTCACGAAGGCAAACAACGCGCCCGAAATCACGCCCGGCAACACGAGCGGCAGAATAACGCGGAAAAAGGTCGTCGTGGTGTTTGCGCCGAGGCTTGAGGACGCGCGGATCAACTGCTCATCGAAGCTAGCCAGCGACGCGGTCACCGTAATGACAACGAAGGGGGTCCCCAACACGACATGCGCCAGGATGATCGAGAAGAAGGTCTGTGACAGCTCGATGCGCGCATAGAAGCTAAACAGCGCCGCCGCGGTGATGATCAGCGGCACGATCATCGGGGAAATCAGAATAGCTGTGATGAAACCGCGCGCAGGCATCTGTCTTCGGCTCAGGCCGAGGGCCGCAAGCGTCCCTAACGTGGTCGCCACGATCGTCGAGCTGATCGAGATGATGAACGAGTTGCGCACAGAGCTCATCCACTCCTCGCTGCCGAGAAGATCTTGATACCAGCGCAAGGAGTACCCGACCGGGTCGAATGTGAGCATTTCCTCGGTGAAGGTAAAGTAGGGTTCCGCGTTGAACGACAGCGGCAGAATGACGAGGATCGGAAAGATCAGGAACAGGAATATCAGAGCGCATATCACATGGTAAGCATAGTACCAGATGCGTTCTGCGGTGCTCGCATAAGCAGGAAGCGCCATTGTCTTGTTCCCCTTCCCCGCGATCTCGTCGTTAGCCGAACTTCAGCCGTTCAACACCGACCATCCTGTTGAATAACCAATAGAATATCATCACGAGGACTAACAGAATGGTTGCCAGCGCCGCGGCCAGCCGCAGCTGCGTGCTGGTGCCCTGCATATTGTTGGCGATCATGTTGGATATGAATATGCCGGTTTCGCCACCGACGAGGGCCGGCGTGATGTAGTAGCCGATCGCAAGGATAAAGACGAGCATCACCCCAGCCGCCATGCCGGGCAGGGTCAGCGGGAAATACACGCGGAACCATGCAATCAGCGGATTTGCCCCAAGCGAGCGCGCGGCCCGCAGATAACTCGGATTAATGGTCTTCATCACCGAATACAGCGGAAGGATCATGAACGGCAGCAGGATGTGGGTCATCGCCACGATCGTGCCCGTCTGGTTGTAGATCATACGTAATCGGCCGTCATCGCCGATGACCCCCAGGCTGACAAGGAAGTCGTTGATAACGCCTTGCTGCTGCAGAAGCACAATCCACGCGGATGTGCGGACAAGCAAAGAAGTCCAGAACGGCAGCAGCACCAAAATCATCAAAAGGTTCGAGTACCGCAGTGGCAATGTTGCAAGAAGATAAGACACGGGATAAGCTAGCAGAATGCACAAAACCGTAATCAAAGCGCTCATCCACGCTGTTCGGACAAAGAGATCCTGGTATACCTGATAGATTTCCGGGCGCTTCGCGATTTCACCAGACTTCGTATATTCGTAGTCTACGGCAAGAAGGTAATAGCTCGGCGTAATAAGCCGGCTTTCGCGCTTCAGGATTCCCCAAAACTCAGGAGTGGTCCAGCGCTCGTCTTCAGCAATAAACGCCTCTTTGTAGGGCGGCGACATCTCGTCGACATCGCGCGCCGTGCCAAGCATCAGGCTGCGTGCGCCGGGCAGTTCCCGATTGACGCGGGCGGCAACGCGGCCAATCGTGCGGTCTTCAAGCCCCTGAACCATGTCATCCGCAAGAGCAGCAAAGACCGGCTCGCCTGGAACGCCTTCACCATCCCATTGTTGCAACGCTTCAGCAGTCTTCGGCAAGTAGTTGACCACCTCCGGGTTATACACCGACCGCGTCATCATCGCGATGATCGGCACCACGAAGGTAATGATAAGGAAGGCCAGCAGCGGCAGGACAAGAAGAAAAGCACGGAGCCGTGCGCGACGCTCGGACTTGCGTATGCTGTCCTTGAGCGGCTTGCCGTCGGACGTTGTAAGCGTTTCAAGCTCGGAGGGCGTTGCGTCCTGCATGAAGCGTTCGCCTTTGATGTCGAGGAAAGGGCGATCCGCGGGACCGCCCCTTCCAATAGCTTCGTTGTTTTACAGTTTACTGCGCAACCCAGGCGCTGAAACGCTCTTCGAGCAGGTCGCCATAGTCGGCCCAGAAATCAACGTCGAAACGAACGGCCGTCTCGAAGTTCTCAGGTGCCGTTGGCAGACGCGGCTTCATGTCAACACCGCTGTCGGCATGTTGACCGATCCGCGGCACTGACGACTTGCGTGCCGGCGAATAGGCGATGTATTTCGCTTGGTCGGCCAGACGCTGCGTGTCCGTGGAATACCGAATGTAGTCCTTGATCAGGTCCAGCTTGTCTTCGTTACCGACCGGCACAACCCAGCCGTCAGCCTCGAACATCTGGTGATCCCACATGATCTTGAACGGCTGATCTTCATTGACCTGCGCGTTGAAGATGCGGCCATTGTAGGCGGTGGCGATCACCGTCTCTTCGTCTGCGAGCATCTGCGGGGGTTGGGCACCCTCCTCCCACCAAATAACGCTATCCTTGATCTCGTCGAGCTTGGCGAAGGCGCGATCCTGGCCCTCTCTGGTCGCAAGCACCTCATAGACGTTGCCCGGCTCGACGCCATCCGCTATCAGCGCCCACTCAAGGTTTTTCTGCGGGATCTTCTGCAGCGCCCGGGTACCCGGGAACTTCTCCAGGTTCCAGACATCCTCGATGGTCTGCGGACCTTCGCCCTCAAACGCCTCGGTGTTATACGCGAACATCGTCGCATACAGGATGGTCGAGACATAACAGTCGCCCAGCGTCCCATCGATGAAGTCTTCGCTGGGTTTGGCGCCGTCCGGCCCGGGCGCGAGCCATTCATTGTGCGGCATCTCCATCAGGAGACCCTCGTCGCAAGCGCGCTGAGCATCGGCTTGCAGCATGTCGACAACGTTCCACGTCACGTTGCCGGCCTCGACCTGTGAGCGGATACCCGCCAGGGCGTTGGCCGACTTGTCCACGTTCTGGATCTCGACGCCCGTCTTTTCAGTGTAGGGCTCATGATAGGCGCGGACCTGAGACTCGGTGTAAGCACCGCCCCAGGACACGATCGTCAGCGTGTCCTGCGCCTGCGCCACGACCGTTGAGGCCGCCAGAGCGCCCACGGCAATAATGCCCAAGCTCTTGATTTTCATTGGTTACGTCCTTCTGTTAACCACTCGAGTACACATGTCACCATGTTATACAGTCTGGCTCCAGGCGAGGAATGCCGCCTGAAACGATCGCCTTGTACGTCCGGTAGAACGTACTGCGGGGTGGGCGTTTCGCGCCTTCTTGTTATCATCGCTCGTCCTCGCCGCCCCCAGGATCCCGGCATTCTCCGGCCGAGACCACACGGCATCGACGCGCAGCGAAGCAAAAATTAGTGAATTGATGTCGGGTCCAGGGCGCGGCAATCCTGGCTCGCCCAGCCGACGGTGGCCGTTTCGCCTTCCTTGATGATTTTGTGGCCGTGCGTGTTCGGTACTTTCACGATGAAATCGTCATAACCGGCAACTGACATGCGCGTGCGGATGTGATCGCCCAGATAAATCAGTTCCTGGATTTGGCCCTCCAGCCGGTTCGGCGTACTGCCTTCATCGGGGTTGATCTCAACGCGCTCGGGCCGCAGGGACAGGGTTGTCTTGTCGCCGACCTCATGCACGTTCACGCCGAGCGCCTCAACAATGATGCCGCCTTCGATCTCGACATCGCAGAGCCCATCGCTCTTGAACGACTTGACTATACCGTTGAGCTTGTTGTTTTCGCCGATGAACTGGGCGACGAAGCTGTTTTCCGGCTCCTCGTAAAGCACGTCAGGCGTGGAGAGCTGCTGAATGATGCCGTCGTTGAAAACGGCGATCCGGTCGGACATCGTCAGCGCCTCGGACTGATCGTGAGTGACGTAGACGACCGTCACACCGAGGTTTTGGTGGATATGCTTGATCTCGTACTGCATGTGCTCGCGCAGTTGCTTGTCGAGCGCGCCGAGCGGCTCGTCCATCAGCACGAGTTGCGGTTCGAAAACAAGCGCGCGCGCCAGCGCGATACGCTGCTGCTGCCCGCCGGAGAGCTGCGCCGGGCGGCGTCCGCCGAACG
>CAYFTI010000075.1:0-10883 GCA_964346065.1 uncultured Hyphomicrobiaceae bacterium | reverse complement strand
CGGGCGCATCGGCTTCGCCTCCAGATCTCGGGCGGGCTCGGCAAGGTCCTGTGGATGCCACAGTTTCGCGAGAGCCTTTACGGCGGCGGTCACGTCTCTTGACCGGGTCTTGGCGTCCTCGCGCCGGAGGACTGGCGCGCCGCCCCTTCACCCGCCTCCTCGCTGCCGGCTGGGCCGTTCGAGCGGGCGGCGTAGAGCCGGCTTGGGCCGCGCAGCAGAGGGTCGTTCGAGCGTATGTGTCGACGGCAGCGACCTCGCCCATCAGCCCGTTCGTCTTCGGGACCAACGACATCGGCACCATGAACTCGGGTGCGGCCTCGGCAGATCTGGAACGCGGGGTGGGGGTGACGCTCCGCCGTCTCGGCGGCAACTCCGTGTCGACGTATAATTGGACGAATGGTTGCAATAACATTGGTAAGGATTGGTATCATCACAATAGTCGTGCGGTCACGAGTTGGTATGTGAAAGACGACATCGAGAAAAACGCCCCGCTGGCGGCCATTCGCGCCGTTCACGAACGGAGTTTGGCGGATGGCGCACGAAGCGTGATTCAGCTGCCGGTTGGACCTTGGGTTGCGGCTGACGCCGATGGCGTCGTCCCGCCCGAACAAGCTGCGCCCTCACCAAGATGGGTGCCGGTCAGCTGGAACGACAGCGGTCGCCTCGACTCGACCATAGATACCGCAACATGCAACGTTCCCCAGCTAATCCGCCGGCTGATCGAGAACTACGGACCTGCTGCTGGGGGACGAGGTGTGTTGGCCTACGCTTTGGACAACGAGCCGGCAATCTGGCATCAAACCCATCCTCGCGCCCACCCGACGCGGATGCCGATCGGCGAATTCCTCGACAGGTCCGTTGAGGCAGCTCGACGCATAAAGTCGATAGATCCCACAGCCTGGGTCGTCGGTCCCGGCTTCTGGGGCGCCACTGCGATGCAGACGTTCCAAAACGCACCGGACTGGCGGCAATACGCAGATCTCTATCCGAACATGGTCGCCGTCTACCTCGATCGCTTTCGCGAAGCGTCGAACGCTGCCGAGCAGCGTCTGCTCGATGCTTTCGACATTCATTGGTATCCCTACAGTGACGACGGGCGCATTCTGAACACCGAAGACAACCGTATGGCCGATGTCGTCCTCGCCGCGCCGCGGGAGCTGACCGACGCGAGCTTTCGACCGCGCAGCTGGGTCGCCAGCGCCTTCCCCCCCGCGCCGCCGGGACAACTCGGCTTTCCCATCCTGCCGCAGCTGCAGAGCATCGTCGATCGCTGGTATTCCGGCACGGCGCTGACCATCAGCGAATTCAATTACGGTCATCTGCCTGAAAGCGCCTTGGCCCTGGCCGACGCCCTCGGCCGTTTCGCCACATCCGGGGTCGTCGCTGCGGCACACTGGGGCCGGCTTGTGCCGCCGCTGGATGAGGCCTACCGCCTCTGGCGCAATGCAGACGGCAACGGCTTGTCCTTCCCGGAGGAACTTCTGGCGGCCGAAACCGAGGACCCGGCGCGCGTATCGATCTATGCGGGGCAGACGGCAGGTCAGCAGCACCTCCAGGTCGTCACGATCAACCGCGCGGATGAGACGCTGCTCTTGGACCTCGACGGACCTTTTCGCGAACGGGCGGCCGTGCGGGCGTTCGGCTTCGATGCGCGGCAACCGACCCTGGGCGAGCTGAGCGTCAGCGACACCACACGGGGCTTGGCACTCTCGCCACGTTCGGCGGCGCACTGGATCTTGTCGTGACGCCGGCCATCGGGCCCGGCGATGGTTCGTCGTGGAGCGGTGAATGGCCGCAACGCTAGGTTGGGGGATCATCGGCGCAGGCCGCGCCGCGCACCATTTCGCACGCGATCTGCAGCATGCGGCCGGTGCGCGTCTGGAGGCGGTGGCGGCCCGGGACGGTGCGCGGGCGGCGGCCATGGCCGCGCGTGTCGGCGCCCGCCGCGCGCACTCGGGCTACGAGGCGCTGCTCGCCGATCCGGCGGTCGACCTCGTCTATATCGGCACCGGCACGGGCTTACACGCTGAGCATGCTCGGCTCGCCATCGCCGCGGGTAAGCCGACGCTGGTCGAAAAACCGCTCGCGGCGACCGCCGATCAGGCAAGGGAGCTGGTCAGACTGGCCGCGGCCAAAGGCGTCTTCCTCATGGAAGCGATGTGGATGCGTTTCACGCCGGCCATGGTGGAGTTACGCCGTGCGATCACCGCCGGCGAGATCGGCGAGGTTAGGTCGGTCCAGGCCGATCTCGGGTTTGCCGCGGTGCCCGATCCGGCGGATTGGCGCTTCGATCCGGCGCGCGGTGGCGGCGCTCTCCTCGACCTCGGCGTCTATCCCCTGTCGCTCGCGATCGACATCCTCGGTCCAGCGACCAGCGTCGGTGGCGCTGTTTCGTCTGGGCCTAGAAGCGTCGACATTGCCGCAGCCATCTCCCTCGGGCACGCGAGTGGGATCTCCCAGCTGGGATGCAGCCTCGTGACAACCGGTCGCAACGAGGCGGTCGTCGTCGGCGGGCGGGGCCGCCTGCGGCTGTGCGCGCCGTTCTTCTGTGCACCGCGGCTGATCCTTACGCGCGTGCCGCCGCCGTCACCGCGACCGACGACTGGCGAGGATGGCGTGGCCCCGAAGCGCTTGCAGGCCGCTCGAATGCTCTTGAAGCCGCTCGATCCTCGGCGGGAGCGAACGCGCCTGACCCTGTTTGCCGGCACCGGCCTGCAGTACCAAGCGCAGGAGGCGATGCGCTGCATCGCTTCTGGCTGGCCCGAAAGTCCCCTCATGCCGCTCGCGCACAGCGTCGAGGTCCTGCGCATCGTCGATGAAATAAAACGCGGAGCACCGGTCCATGCCGCATCAGGAGAGCAAGCCTCGTCTGCGGGTGCTCTACGTCGCCCTTAGTGCGCCGCGACCTGCCGCTTCCGGCAACGCGCAGCGCGTCGACCAGATCGCCCGCGCGCTCGTGCAGCAAAGCGAAGTCAAGCTCTGCGTCCTGCTGCCGCGCGCCAACCCTGAGGCCGAGGCCGCCACCAGCGCGGCCTACGACAGCATGTTCCTCGCCCCGCCGCCGCAAGCGGAGTGGGTTTTCGGCCTGATGCAGTTGCGATCCGCATTGCGGGGTCAAGATCGCTGGCTGGCGAAATATCGCGCGCTGCCGCAGTTGGCGTGCGTCCGCGAGGAGGTGGTGGCGTTTGGACCCGATGTGGTGATCGCGGGCTACACCATGCTCGTCCGCTTCACTCAGCTGTTGGGGTTACCGCTCGGTCGAACAATCGTCGATCATCCCGATCCGGTGTCGTTGAATTTTCGTCGGCGGATGCGGAGGGCGCGAGGAATCCGAAAGCTTCAGCTCTTCGTTGATACCCGTTCCCTGCGCGCGGCCGAGCGGGAGTGCGGGGGCGCATTGGAGAACTGGGTCGTATCGGAGGTCGATCGTGTGACCGTCGAGCGGCTGATCGAGGCGCGGGCAGAGATCGTCCCCAACGTGATCGGGGATGAAGAGTTCGACTTCGAGGCTTCGGGGGTCAGGGCGACCGAGGAACCGACACTCGGCTTCGTTGGCGGTTACACCTACGAACCGAACGCGGAAGCGGCACTGGCGTTTATGGATGTGAGCGAGCGGCTGGGGGCGAACGTGCCGCACCATGCGTTGCTCGTCGGCGCAAATCCCACGCCGGCGATGCAGCGGCGGGCAGCGCAGATGGATCATGTTACCCTGACCGGTTTCGTCCCCGAACTCCGGTCGGTGCTGCGGAACGTGACGGTCTTCTTGGTGCCGATACGCACCGGTTCTGGTACCAAGCTGAAGATCCTGCAGGCCATGGCAATGGGAATTCCCGTCGTGACGACCCCGATGGGCGCTGAAGGCTTGCCCATCGTCAAGGCACGTCTGGGGCTGATTGCGGACGACACGGAAGGCTTGGTCGCCGCCTGCCGGAATCTTCTCCAAGATCCCGATCTGCGCCTTGAGCTGGCCGGCCGCGCGCGCGCCTGGGCGCGAGATCATGCGTCAGCCACCTGTCTCGAACGGATCGTGGCGGCGCGGCTGGCCGCGCTCGCACCCGTTGTCGCTCCTCAGCTCGGGCGGAGGTAGGACCACGCCAGCTGCACGCGGCGCGGCGCGATGAGCAGCAGGACCACTCCGTAGCAGGTGACGCCGAGCAGGACCTGCGTAGCCAGAAGGAGCGGGTCGCCTAGTGAGCCCGTCAACAGCCCGCCAGCGGCTACGACAGCAAAAGCCATGGCAACGGCCATCGCCCACGCCATACCGACCGGCGCCAACAGCGCGGTGCGGTCACCGCCGAGGGCCTTGGTTGCCGCTTCGACGAGGTAAAGAGTACGGGCGACGTCGTCGCTAAACCTGGCGATGCCGACCGCAACTGTCTGCAACGGCTGTGCCAGCGGCAGAACGATCAACATCACGGCGGCACCCCACAGCCTCGAGAACGTATTGTGTTGAGGTTGGCCCAGCGCGTTGAGCGCCGTCCCGAGAAGTCCCAAGGGTAGGTGCAGCGCGCAGCCCGCCGCCAGACAAATCGTAATCCAGATGGACGGCTCCCAGCCGGGCCCTGCCAACACGGGAACCAGTACCGGCGCCACCGCCGCCAAGCCGAGAAACATGGGTACGATCAGAAACGCCAAGTTGCTGACGATCCGGACGACGTCGCCCGCCAAGCCCTCACGGTCGGCGCGGTGGACGACGAACACGGAGAAGGTTAGGTTGTGGCTCATCGAGACGATGGCGCCGCGCAGCGGCTCGACCAGGCGCAGCGCCATGTTGAGGAAGCCGAGTGCGGTAAAGCCGTAAAGGCCCGCCACCAAGCTATTGAATACGAAGTAGCCGGCGTTGTCGATGAGCCGGCTGCTTAGCGAATAGCCGGCATACCAGCGCAAATCGTCGAAGTGTCCGCGCGACCAGCGCGGCCGCAGCCATAAACCTAAGCTGGCGACTAGGATCAGAGCGCTGGCGGCGTCGGCGACCAAGCGCAGCGCAAGAATGGCCCACGGACCGGCGTCTTCCAGCGCCAGCATGACGGCGACCGTGGCGCCGAGAATGAAGCCGCCGAGATTGGCGACGGCGATGAGGTCGAAGCGACGCCGACGGCGAGCCCAAGCGACAGACACCGCGTAGGGCGCGCGAGATAGCGGGATGACGACGGACGCGGCGACGAGGTGGACCAACGCCGGCGTGTCGAAGTGGTCGGCGAGCAGCATGCCGAGCGGCAGGGCCAGAGCGGCGAGCACGACCGCGCCTGCCAACGTCGCGCCAAGCGCCGTCTCCAGGTGCGCCTTTCGCACGACCTTACGTTGCGCCAGCGGCTCCTCGAAAGGCGCCGCCACCAGAACCGCGAATATTCCTGCAAGAGAGAGCACGAGTGCCGCCGTCCCGAAGTGCTCGGGTATCAGCAGACGCGCAAGTAGTATCGTCACTATGATTTGGACGAGTAGACGACCCAGGACATCGATAATCGAAAAGGCGACTGACCGCCGCATCCTTGAAGCGGAACGCGCGATAACGGTCACAAACTCCGCCCACAGCCAAAGCAATCCGCCAAAAGCAATGCCGGCTGGGAGATCCGTTTGGCACGTACTCCAAGCGCAGCGATCGCAAAACGTCTTTGGTAGCTAGATTGCCTTCGGTAGCTCGACACAGGGCACGACTTCATAGGCAGCCTCGATCTTCTCTCGCCACGGCTTGCGCAGTCTGGTGGTAAAGGGCTGATTGTGCGGTCACGGCGGCAACATGGCGAAGCAGCAAATCTCCGTTGTTGCCCGGCGCCAGCACCGGCGCCCGCTCTCGGCACGGCTGCGACCAAGTGCCCCGCGCTTGGCCAAACTCGCAATCGCCAACCAATCGTACATTACCTTGGTCGTACGACGTTGCAACCTTGTATCCAGGGCTTCGCAAAGCTATACGGCAGGTGGCGTGCGTGGTCTCACAAGGATCACATTCGGACGCTGGCGTACCTGTCTTCTGGGCTATGCAGGCGGAACAATTGGCGGTCTCTGCGACCGCGCTCCTTGGCCGGCGCCGCCGCGGCAGCTTAGGTCAGGTCTGCGGGAGGAAGATATTGAACGTCTCAGACGAGCGCTTGCCACGCCCACAAAAGATCCTCTTTATTGATAACTTTCGAGCTGTGGCGATCTTCTTGATCGTCTCCGGGCATACTTACTGGCTCGCGTTTTCCGAGGCACCGGCTGCCGCTTCGCCAATTGGTGTGATCATGAGCTTGATCACCGGCGGAACCGCCTATTTTGTTTTCATATCCGGTTTTCTCTACCGCCATGTTTTTTATCACCGAGTTAATTATACGAGATTCATGCAGAACAAATTTAGAAATGTGGTGATGCCCTATTTGGTTCTTGGTATACCACTGGCGATCTACGTCAGTCGCAAGGGTATTTGGAGCGTAGTCGTTTCCTTTGGAGGCGAGCCACTGCCACATTCACTGTTTATCGACTTGGTTTTTTTACTTGCTACTGGCGGTATGGCGCAAGGTTATTGGTTCATTCCATTTATATTAATTATTTTTTTATTATCACCCATATTCGATATTTTTCTGCAGTTTAGACGTACTATTAGATACGCTCTATTTGTAGCGCTGGCGTTGCTTGCGATGCTTGTTCATCGTGCTCCGATAGCCGACGTTGATCAATTCCAGAATCTTTTTTACTACATGCCATTCTACGTCCTCGGAATGTTGTGCGCATCCGAGGGTCCCGCCTTTATCCGGTTCATTGGGCGACCGAGCGTCTTGAGTATCTCGTTCGCTTTCATGCTCTTCTTAGCGTACTTGCAAGCCTATTTCTTAGGTGAGGTTGGTAATGTCCGCGATACACCGTTCACGCCACGTCTCGACTTGATGTTCGTGCAGAAATTATCAGGCATAGTTTTTTTCTGTAGCCTACTCCATTTATTTGGGAAATTCGCGGAATCGCCCTTGGCACTTGTGGCAAATATGAGTTTTTCCATTTACTTTTTACATCCGATTATTGCTCTTGCCATCGGCGCAGCCAGTCGTGGCGAGCCGGTGCGAACCGGAAATTTATACATCGACCTGGCCCTCTATTCGGTGTTGGTTTTTGGGCTAAGCCTTGCCGCGGGATCGTTCGTCAAACGTGGGCTACGTGAGCGAAGTCGGCTGGTTATCGGGTCGTAATGAGGTTATCGGGTCGTAATGAAGCGCCGCTGCCGCGGGCAAGCCGGCGCGTGACGCGGTCCTGTATTGCCGATCGGACTTCTCCGCCCGCTTCACTCGCACCGAGCATGCTGCCGCAGATGCCTTCGACGGGGTCGAACAAGCCCGCGAAGACCAGCTCCACACCTGTTTCACGGTGACGGATGACGTTTGTGGATGTCAGAAACTTGAACACGATACGCTCGCGAAGCCAATCTTCCCTCGGTATGTCGATCGGCATACGGTCCAACTCGAAGTCGAACATGACTTCGAGGGCCAGTCGCTGTGGCAGGCTGCGTTCCCCCACCGCCTCCTCCGTGAGCGCCACGACGAAGCGTTCGGTCTGGTGATGAAGCGCAACCTCACGACCGAAGTGCTCGGTCAGCACCTCCTTGACGAACACGCTCCAGCCGTCGCGCGCAACGATCACACCGGCGGCGGGGATCGCCACGCTGGCGGCCGCACCGGCGGTTAAAAGTGCCGCGCGACGAGACACCTTGATGCTCAAAGCGGTTCTCCCCCTTGGCGCAGACTGTCGGCCGCTCGGAGCGACAGGGCGGCCAGCGTCAGGGTCGGATTCGCCGGCGAAGAGGTCGGGAAGGCACCTGCGCCCAACACGAGGACGTTGCGGTGCTCGAAGCTGCGCAGATCGGCGTCGACGACGCCCTCTTCGATTGTCCGACCCATTCGTGTCGTGCCTATGATGTGCGATTCCGTCTCATCCGCAGGGCCAACGTCGAGCCCCTCGACACGAAACGGGAGAACATCGGGAAGTGCCATGGCCGCGGCTTCGATCCCGTCGAATGCGTAGCTGGAATGCCCTTGCCAGTAGATGTGCGGCTCGTTGTCCTCGAGCACGACGCGATTGTCCGGGCTAGGTAGATCTTCTGCGACCAGCCGCAGTTGCATCCGCTGCAGCCACTTGCCCGGCTCGATGCGAAGCTGCGGCAGGGAGTTCCAATTTTCCATCATGACGGCAGCTCGCTGGCTGCGGTGGGCCCCATCATAAAACGTATAGCCGTGTCCGGTGACCGACGTGCCGCCAAAGTAATTGTCCTGGTCTGCGAGGTCGATGATCGCCGTGCGGCTGACCTGTTCGTGCAGATAGTGGCCGACGGCCGGAGCTTCAAAGCCTGACCTTAGCAAGATAGCAGCGTTGAAGATTGCATTGGTCCCCAGCGCAAACGTGGCGCCCTGCACCGAGACGTCACGGCCCTCCGTCCGGATATCCGCTCGTTCAATCCGCCCGCCGCCGCCCGAAAGGCTCCGAACCTCGGCGTTGAGCAGCAGCTTGGCACCCGGGTGGAGAAATCTTTGAATACCGTTCAAGATTGTAAATTTTGAATCGATGGGGCACAGATTGCACACGCCAGTCGCGCAGCAGGGCGCGCGGCTGCCGCCGGTGGCTCTTGCTGTCGGCTGAGCAAACCAGTCCCGACTGGCAGCCTGCAGCGCCAGATCCGAGCGCGACGGCGCGTGACTGCGATAGGGAAAGCTGCGTCGCCGCGGGAGGATGTGGTCCGAGCCCCCGCCATTGACCTCCATGATGTCCTCGGCTCGCTCGTAAGCGTCTTGCAGATCGTCGTATCCGATGGGCCAGTCGAAGCCGGTGCCGTAGGCGCTGCGCAGGCGAAAATCGTTAGGATGCAGCCGCGGCGTGCCGGCCCACCAACAGTTGGAGTTGCCGCCGAAGAGGGTGTGGGCGGCCCAGCGCTTCGCGCGGCCGGAGGTGTTCGTCATGGCGAAATTTTCCGCCACGCCGTGCGCCCGCGACTGCATCTGTTTACCGTGCGGGACGAGATCGCCTTTCTCGACGATCAGGATCGACCATTCCCGCGGCAAACCGGCAAGCAAGAACATCGAGGCGAAGCTCGACCCGGCAATGACGATGTCCCACGCGTGCCGCTGCGCCGCGTCGGCGCCGATGATTGGAAACATTGTCAATCCCAGAAATGAGCATGGCAGTCTCGACCGGCACGCTTCTACTGCGAGTTCGATCTTGCTGACTGCACAGGTTGCTTCTTGATTGCGGAAACTGGCACCGCAGCGGAGCATTGGCAAGGCTGGGATGCCGTCGAATTTTCTGAGCGTCAGCGGCTGCACCGCTGATCCGCCGCTTGCAGGCGGCTGCCGCCCGCTCCGGCGCGCCCGCCGGGCGAGAATCTGTCCCGGACAGTCACTCCTTGAGTTATAGGTCTATATTCCTTATCCTCGCCGCAGCGATGCTAAGGAGAGAGCAGCGATGACCAGGAACTGTTTTTTGATGACCGCTGCGCCGCTACGACCAGTCCGGGACGACGTTGCGCTCATCGCGGGCGCCGACGCGACACCGACGGTCAAGGCTACCGCAAACTACGTTGAGTTCGAGGGCGACGTGCACGCTCTCGTCGCGGCAGCGCTCGGCGAGGGCTACCGTACGTTGCTATTCGCCGGGAACTGCACCGCGCGTGCTCCAGTGCAGCTCGCGATCCCCGATCCGGTCCATATCGAGGCGCTTCCCGGCGCCACGCTGATCGCCGATCTGGTGATTTCTGTTGCCGGCGGGCCGATCCGGCTCGATGCCGCGATAGACGGCACCGTCGCGGACGATTTCGGGCGCGTGCGCCGGCCGCTTTTCCTGCATGGCGCGCCGAGCGAAGGTCAGTCGGTCGTCTGGTCGGAGACCGCGACCGCCCTCGTTCCGCCCGATACCTCCATCCCTGCCCCGACCCCCGCCCCACGGGACGAAAACTTCGCCGCCATCAAGACCTGGACCAGCACGAAGTCGTTTGCCGATTGGAGCGGCTACCCGACGAACGCGCCTCCGTATGCGGCGCACGCCTTTCACTGGGCCAACTACGCGATGGAGGCAGACGATAACCTGGAGACGACGATGTCGATCGGCGACATCAGTGGCACCGTCGATTTGCGAACGACCGCGAACCTGACGCTCGGCTGGGGCGGCGTGAAGGGTTCGCCGACGATCTGGATCGGCAAGCACGATAATCGGCAAAGTCCGGACAACCCGCTGCTGACCGGCGCCGATGCTGGTTTCTGGTCAAATGCGCTCTCTAGCTTGAAAATTTCGGCTCGCGTCATCGACCATGGCTCCGCTGTGGATGCCAGTTATTGGGCCGCAATTCAACTCTATGGCTTTCGAACGAAATACACGGGCGACACGCGTGACGGGGTGCCGTGGATCGACATTCAGATAAGGTTTTTCACGCATGGTGAAAACACCATCTACGGCAATGACGTCGACGCTGTGACCGACACGCTGCGCGTGGCCGGCATTGATTGGAGCATTCGTCGCAAGCTCAAGGGAGGCGATGATACGAGTTATCTGGCCTTCCCGACCAATTACGACTGGCAGGAATTGCTTACGGACTTTGACGTCAAAGCGTTGGTTGATGTCATGGTCGCCCGCGACAACGCCGTCCTGGGCGGTAGCCTCGCGGGCTTCTGGCTTTGGGGTGTCGAGGTTTGGCATGAGCCGCGGGGCGGCGTGATCGACACCTCGCTTCGCGATTTCGTCGTCGAGGTCGATAGCGTGCGCTATCAACCGGGCTGAGGACGCCCGTTCGCTCCACTTCCGGGCCTCAACGGGTGGCGCCGATGAAGGTCCCGACCGGCATCGTGGTCCCGTGATCGCCGACGCCGACACTCGGAAGGCTGGTCGAGGCGATCGCGGCAGTCCTGAGCACACGCTGTCGAACCATGGAAAGGACGGAC
>CAYFTI010000074.1:0-10914 GCA_964346065.1 uncultured Hyphomicrobiaceae bacterium | reverse complement strand
CGATCGTCTCCGTCGCCTACGCCGAACGCAAACGTGCCCGCGCCGCGCAAGACGCTCAGTCGGACTAGCCGCTCACGGCACGATTTTCCGCCCCGGCTGGACGTCTGGCGCCGAGCGCCTTATAGCTGTGGCCAAATTCGCCGGCCCGCTCACGACCGCTCGTCGGTCTGTAACGGCCCGGCCGGCGAGAAACGTTTCAGCCAATCGCATTATTCCTGGGGGCAGTGACGTGTTCGATCCGAAATGGATTCGCGAAAATCCCGAAGACTTCGATGAAGGCATGGCCAAGCGCGGCCTTGAGCCACAGGCCGCCGAGATCATCGCGCTCGACGAAGCGCGGCGCAGCGTGGTGACCCGGCTGCAGGAGGCGCAGACCCGGCGCAACGCGGCCTCCAAGGAAATCGGCAAGGCCAAGGCCAGCGGCGACGAAACACACGCTCAGGAACTCATGGATGAGGTGGCCGGCCTGAAAAACACGCTGCACGAAGGCGAGGAAGAGCTGGGCGCGGCCGAGGCCAAGCTGAACGAAGCGCTTGCGGCCCTGCCGAACATCCCGCTGGACGACGTGCCGGTCGGCGAAGACGAGAACGACAACGTGCTCGTGCGCGAATGGGGCGAAAAGCCCGGCTTCGACTTCACGCCCAGGGAGCACTTCGAGATCGGCGAGGGCCTCCACCAGATGGATTTCGAGACCGCGGCCAAGCTGTCGGGCTCGCGCTTTGCCGTGCTCCGGCGCGATCTGGCGCGCATGGAGCGGGCGCTCGCCGCCTTCATGCTCGACCTGCACACGGAGGAGTTCGGCTATACCGAGGTGCTGCCGCCGTTCCTCGTGCGCGACGATGCGATGTTCGGGACGGGCCAGCTCCCGAAATTCGCCGAGGACCTGTTCCACACCGAGGATGGCTACTGGCTGATCCCGACCGCCGAAGTGTCGCTGACCAATCTTGTGCGCGAAAGCATCGTCGGCGCGGACGACCTGCCAATGCGCTTCACCGCCTGGACGCCATGCTTTCGCGCAGAGGCCGGGGCGGCGGGCAAGGACACGCGCGGCCTGATCCGCCAGCATCAGTTCTCCAAGGTGGAGCTGGTCTCGATCGCCGCGCCCGAGCAGTCGCTGGAGGAACTGGAACGCATGACCTCCTGCGCGGAAGAGGTGCTGAAACGCTTGGACCTGCCCTACCGGATCATGACGCTTTGCACGGGCGACATGGGCTTTGCCGCGCGCAAGACCTACGATATCGAAGTCTGGCTGCCCGGCCAGGAGCGCTACCGCGAAATCTCCTCATGCTCGGTCTGCGGGGAATTCCAGGCGCGGCGCATGAACGCGCGCTATCGCGCCGGCGAGAAGGACCTGCATTTCGTCCACACGCTCAACGGTTCGGGTCTGGCTGTCGGCCGGACGATGGTTGCCATCCTCGAAAATTATCAGGACGCCGAAGGCGGGGTCCGTGTTCCCGAGGCGCTTCAGCCCTATATGAATGGTTTGAACCGGATCGAAACCGAATGAGGGGCGTGCGGGCGGCTAATGCGGATCTTGCTGACGAATGACGACGGCGTGGAAGCGCCGGGCCTCGATGTGCTTCAAGCCATCGCGAACGAACTGAGCGACGATGTCTGGGTCGTCGCGCCGGAAACCGATCAGAGCGGGGCATCCCACTCGCTGACGCTTCAAGAGCCGATGCGTCTTCGCAAGTTGACGGAGCGAATCTATGCGGTGAAGGGGACGCCGACGGACTGCGTGATCATGGGGGTGCGCTTCCTGCTGACCGATCACCGCCCGGATCTGGTTCTCTCCGGGGTCAACTCGGGCCAGAATATCGCAGACGACGTAACCTACAGCGGCACGATCGCCGGCGCGATTGAAGGAGCACTGCTGGGCATTCCGTCGATCGCGCTCAGCCTTTCGATGAAACACAGCGAACCCGGCGCTGCCCGCTGGGAAACGCCGATGAAACACGGGCCAGAGCTGATCCGGCGGCTGAGAGAGACAACGTGGCCGCGCGGCGTCCTGATGAATGTGAACTTTCCGGATCGGGACGCCGAGGATGTCGGGGACATTGTGGTCACGGAACAGGGCAAGCGCGACGCGGACTTCCTGCAGATCGAGGACCGGCTTGATACACGCGGAAATCCGTATTATTGGCTGGGTTTCAAGGAAAGGTTGTCACCACCGGGCAGCGGGACCGACTTGCGCGCACTGCAGCTCGGCCACATTTCGGTGACAGCCCTGAACGTCAACATGACCGATCAGCCGACGACCGAGCGCCTTCGCGAACAGTTTCGCCGCGGCGAAGAAGTCTGATGCGTTTGCCGCGTCAGAGGAGACAGGGCCATGACCGACGCCCTCACCCGCATGGAGCTGGTGCTGCATCTGCGCCGCCGTGGCATCACCGATGTCCGCGTGCTCAACGCCTTCGAGCGCGTGCCGCGGGAGATGTTCGTGCCGAGCGACTTCGCCGACGACGCTTATGGCGACTCTGCCCTGCCGATTGCCTGCGGCCAGACGATCTCGCAGCCTTTCGTGGTCGCTTACATGACAGAAAAGCTTGGTCCCGACCCGAACAAGGCCGTGCTCGAGATCGGGACAGGCTCCGGCTATCAGACCGCGATTCTCGCCCACGTCTTCCGGGAAGTCTTTACGCTTGAATACCATGAACCGCTGCTCCGCGCCGCCGAAGCGCGCCTGAAGGCGCTCGGCCTGACGAATGTGACGGCCATGGTCGGCGATGGCTGGCGGGGATGGCCCGACGGGGGAGAATGCGAGCGTATCATCGTCACGGCTGCCGCGCCTGAAGTGCCCCGCCCCGTCTTCGCCCAACTTGCCGACGGCGGGCGCATGATCATCCCGCTGGAGGACGAAGACGGTCAGTTCCTGACACTTGTGACGAAGGAGAATGGACAGGCCCATTTCGAGCGGCTTCACCCCGTCAAATTCGTCCCGCTCCTCCGAAGTTGATTACGCACTTCGTGAAATAACTGTTGCAAAGCCGCACGCTAGCTTAAGTCCGATTTAACCATTCGCCGCTTTAATCCGGGCGATGGAAGGAGTTGGCGGCGATGCGTAGTTTCCGGTTCCCATTGGACTTTCGCGTGACGAGCGCCCATGCCGACGCTCGACCCGAGGCAGCACACCGAGACCGCTCCGGCCCCGTGCCGCGACTGACCTGCGCGGCGGTCATCATGCTGGCGGCGGCCGGTTGCAGCCAGGAGGTGCAGCGCCTCGACTACGACGAGCGCAACCCGGAACGGGCGCAGCTTCATTACAATGAGGAGCGATACGCCGAGGACGGGTTTTCCTCGTGGCGGCGCGCCGAGCGCGGGGCGTTGAGAGAGCGCCGCGCTGATCCGTACCGGGACCCGATAACCCGCAGTCTCCCCGAGCGGCCTCGCAGCCCGAGACGTGACGAGCGATACGGTCGTGCGGAATCACAGCGCGAGGGCCGCCCGCGCGCGCCGCGCCGGCAAACCCACACGGTGCGCGAGGGGGATACGCTCTACAGCATCGCCCAGCGCCATGATGTCGACGTCGAGGCGCTGGCGCGGGTCAACCGCCTCAACGATCCGGGCCTGATCCGGGTGGGCGACACGCTCTACATTCCCGGGCCGGGCTATCAGCCACGTCAACGCCGGGACAGGCGCCAGTATGCCGGAGGCCGCCCGTCCCGCTCCGGCGATGACGGACGCGCCATGCGCCGCCGCGCGCGCAATTCGGATGACGATCTGTACACCGATCCACTTTTGAGAGACCGCCCCTCCCGGCGCGATCGCAGAAATGCCGAGCCGCCGCGCGAGAGGGCCGAGCGCCCCGCGTCTCGGCGCCGTTCGGGCGGGCGTACCATGAGCGAGTCCGGGCCCGACGAGCGCCGCGATCCCAGGTCAGGCGAGAGACGCAGCCGTATCAGCAGTGCGCGGCCACAGCGCGCGTCGCGCACAGCGCCGCCGCCGGCCCCGGCGCAGCGGCCGGAGGAGCGGCCGAGCCAGATTGCGCGATCTGAAGCCAAGCCGGCGCAGCCCACCATTCGCTCCAGGACCGGCCAGCGCAGCGACGCCGGGAAGGCCGAGTGCGGTGACCTGCTGAAAAACCCGCCCGCGCGCAGCGGCGCGAATTTCCGCCGCCCTGTCAACGGCCTGATCGTTTCACATTACGGCGAGCAGTCAGATGGCCGCCGTAATGACGGGATCAATATCTCTGTCCCGCGCGGAACCCGCGTCAAGGCCGCCGAAAACGGGGTGGTGGTCTATGCAGGAGACGAGTTGACGGGTCTGGGCAAGCTGGTTCTGGTGCGTCATGCCGGTGGCTGGGTGTCGGCCTATGCGCACAATGACGAGATCCTGGTGAGCCGATGCGATACCGTGGAGCGGGGCCAGACCGTCGCGAAGGCCGGGGTTTCAGGCTCGGTGACGAAGCCGCAGCTCCACTTTGAACTGCGCAAGAACGCCCAGCCGGTCGACCCGGAGCCCTACCTGGCCGGAACGTCCTAATTGGTGCGGGAGATCGAAAAGCCTACCGCGTCGAGCAGCGCGGATTTGATGGGATCATCCGGAAAGACATCGAGCGCCCGGGTGGCGTGTTCGCCGTGCTCCAGCGCACGCTCCATGGTCCGGTCCAGGGCATTGTGCCGGGAAATCAGCGCCATGGCGGTTTCCAGATCCCCGTCGCGGACATCGCCTTCGGAAATCGTGCGCTGCCAGAAGGCCCGCTCTTCCGTCGTCCCGTCGGCATGGGCGAGAATGACCGGCAGGGTCACCTTGCCTTCGGAAAAGTCATCGCCAACATTCTTGCCCAGTCGCGCGCGCTCGCCGGAATAATCTAGCACGTCGTCCATAAGCTGGAACGCCAGCCCGAGATGCTGACCAAACGCATATAGCGCTTCAGCCTCGGCCTTTGGCCGGTCGGCCACCACGGCGCCCACCTCCGCGGCCGCAGCGAACAGGGCTGCCGTCTTGGCATTGATGACGGCGCGGTAGGTCTGCTCGGTGGTCGCCAGGTTTTTTGCCGCTGCGAGTTGCATGACTTCGCCCTCGGCGATCACGGCAGCGGCATTCGACAGGACGCGGAGCGCGCCGAGCGATCCCACTTCAACCATCATCTTGAAAGCCTGGCCAAGAAGATAATCGCCGACCAGAACGCTAGCCTCGTTGCCCCAGAGCAGGCGCGCGGCCTGCTTGCCCCGGCGCATCTCGCTTTCATCGACGACATCGTCATGGAGCAGCGTGGCGGTGTGCATGAATTCCACGCTGGCGGCCAGGGTGACATGCCCGTCACCCTCGTAGCCGCACAGCTTGGCGGCGGCGATCGTCAGCATCGGACGCAGGCGCTTCCCGCCGGAGTCGATCAAGTGCTGGGCCAGTTCGGGGATCAGCTCCACGTCAGAGTGGGCCTTGTCCAGGATGATGCGGTTGACGCGGGCCATATCCTGATCGACAAGATGATGAAGGGCGTCAATATCACGGCTTTCCGTGATGGTCTTTTGGAGCGGAACGATCGGGCCCACGTCGGCGGTCCTCCTTAGTGCGCTGCACAGCGCAAACAATATAAATGGCGCGGTGTTGCCCGGGTCAAGGCGCGCGTCCGGCAATATCGTCGCAAGCTAAAGATGCATCAAGGCGGGCACCACGTCATCAACAACCCCACACAGCGGCCTGCGAATGAAAACCCTGTTGCAAACCAACGATGCCGTGTTGATCTCGTTCGTGGAGTCGCTCCTGAGCGAAGCAAACATCAATCACGCCGTGCTGGACTCTCACATGAGCGTGATGGAAGGCTCGATCGGCATCCTGCCGCGCCGGGTGCTTGTCGATGACGCGGACTGGCGGCGGGCGGTCGACATCATGAACGAGGCCGGCGTCGATATCAGCGCCAACCCGGATGAGCGATGACCTGCAACCAGATGCGCTGACCGACGATGCATTCCTGGGCGGGGCCTTGCACCTGTTGCAGCCGCGCAAGGGCGCACGAGCCGGCACCGACGCGGTCATGCTGGCGGCCAGTGTGGTGCATGAAGGCGATGAAGCCGTGCAGGTGCTGGATGCCGGATGCGGGGTCGGCGCGGTCGCACTGTGTCTCGCCTGGCGCTTGCGCGGCGCGCATGTCACCGGCGTGGAAATCGCCCCGGATCTGTGCGCGCTGGCCCGCCGGAACGCGGGGCGTAACCGGCTTGCTGACAGGGTCGATATCATCGAGGGTGACGTGACAGGCCCGTTCAGCGCGCTCGAGAAACAGGGGGTGCGCCGTGAGGGTTACGACCACGTCCTTGCCAACCCGCCTTATCTGCCAGAAGGCAGCGCGCGTGCCCCAACGTCCGAGAGCAAACGCCGTGCGCACGTCATGTCGCCCGGTGAGTTGGCCGACTGGATACGTTTTCTGGCAACCTGTGCGGTCCCGCGCGGCAAGCTCTGGATGATCCACCGCGCGGATGCGCTTCCCGAGCTGTTGGGCGCGCTGCGAGGCCGGTTTGGCGGCGTGAGCCTGTTTCCCCTGTTCCCTCATGCCACCGCGTCCGCGACGCGCGTTCTGGTCACGGCAACGAAAGGCAGCCGGGGCAGGCTTCAACTCTTCCCCGGCCTTGTGCTGCATGGCCCCGACGGGCGATACACCGATACGCTCGAACGGGTGTTGCGACATGGCGCCGCTCTAAGCCTGGAACCGAGGCCCTCGACCGCCGGTGAGCGGTAGACTTCACCGACACTGTCATTATGTTATGCGCACGATCGGGGATGACCCCGTCACGCCCATGACCAACCGGCGACCAAGGAAAAATCGATGGCGCGCACGAACATCCTCGGCCCGCTCAGGGCCGTGCTTCCAAAGGCATGGACCACGAGCGGCACGCTCATCCCGGTGATCCGACTCTCCGGCACCATCGGCATGGCCACGCCCTTGCGCCAGGGCATGTCGCTCAGCGTCATGGCGGGGGTCATCGAGCGCGCCTTTTCGGTCAAGGACAGCCCGGCCGTCGCGGTGCTGGTCAATTCACCGGGCGGATCGCCCGTACAGTCCCGCCTGATCTATCAGCGCATCCGCGCAATGGCCCAGGAAGAGGCCAAGAAGGTCTTCGTGTTCACCGAGGATGTCGCGGCGTCCGGCGGCTATATCCTGGCGCTGGCGGGCGATGAGATCTACGCGGACGCGTCATCGGTGATCGGGTCGATCGGCGTGATCTCGGCCGGGTTCGGCTTGCACCAGGCGATCGACCGCCTGGGCATCGAGCGGCGGGTGTACACGGCCGGCGAGAAGAAGATGACACTTGACCCGTTCCAGCCCGAAGATCCGGAGGACGTCGAGCGGCTCAAGCGCATCCAGAAAATCGTGCATCAGGATTTCATCGACCTCGTGAAACAGCGCCGCGGCGCGAAAATCGAGGACGCGGGCGATGATCTCTTCACCGGCGAGTTCTGGACCGGCCGGCAGGCGCTGGAGCTCGGCCTTATTGACGGGCTGGGTGACGTGCGCTCGCGCATGCGCGAGCTCTACGGCGAGGATGTGCGCCTGCGGCTGATCTCCCCGGAGCGCGGCCTGTTTTTGCGGCGCGCGCGCGGGGTCGGCGTGGGGCGTGGTGCGCGCGAAGCTGGGGGCGGACTGACCGAGGGCTGGGCAGACGACCTGGTTTCGGCTATCGAGGAGCGGGCACTCTGGTCGCGCTTCGGGCTTTGAGACCGAATGAAAAGCGTGGCGAAAGCCGAGGACCGCAACCATGACCAAATCGCTGTATGCCGTCATCAGGGTTCCCAAGAGCGGCAGTAGCTCGCTCCAGCAAATTGTCAGAGAAGCCTACCCGGACGCGCGCTTTCATGCCCTGCCCCACTCCTCGTTTGGTGATTGGCGCGTGGGCACGCTCGACAAAATCCGCTTTGTGCGACAGGAGAAGCGAAGTCTCTTGCGGCGGCACGGGACCCTGAGCCTGGAAAAGGCTCTGCGCCGGATCAATGCGGAAAGCAGTGACGGTGATATTGTCGGCGGCGGCCACGTTTCGCTCGCCACGATGGGGAAACTGGATGCCGATCTCAAGGTGATCACCCTGCTGCGAGACCCGGCAGCGCGGCTGTTGTCGGAATACAATTACAGCCACAACCAGTATCATGAGCGGTTCGTCCTCAACCGCATCGACACCTCTTTCAGTAAAAAGATGGCCTCGAAACACGATCTGGACCGGTATGTCTCGATCATGCTGGAACACAAGAACAGGATCGGCAATATCGCCTGCCAACTACTGAACATTGATGAGTCCAGCCAGATCGAACGCCGTCTGTACGAAGATTTTTTCCACTTCGGTGTTCTGGAAGACATGGCCGATTTCATGGACCGGCTATCAGAGAAATGCGGGCGCCCTTTGAACGCCGTGGAACGCAACGTCACCCACAACCGGGCGGCGGACAAAATCAATCGGCACACGCTCACAAAGATCGAGCGTCTCCACGATCTTGATTTCGAGCTCTACGAACAGGCGCGCGCCGCTTGCGCTGCCATGCGCGCAGAGGTCTCACCGCGCATGGCCAAAAACGTCTGAGCGTGGCGCGAGGCGGTTTGACTGCCCGGTTCGCCGGGAGTAGCTTCCGCCCTGAACCGTCTAGTCTAGCCCGGCAAGCCGCGCGAACGTCCGCCGGCTCTTGTCAATCGAAACGCTTTCATTTGTCTTCTCGACATGCAAACCCGTCCACATCAGAGCGCTGCGCC
Source organism: uncultured Hyphomicrobiaceae bacterium (assembly GCA_964346065.1). Classification (GTDB taxonomy): domain Bacteria; phylum Pseudomonadota; class Alphaproteobacteria; order Rhizobiales; family Rhodomicrobiaceae; genus Dichotomicrobium. The sequence continues at coordinate 2,240 of CAYFTI010000074.1, read as the reverse complement.
GTCGCCTTCGAGCCTGCGGCCGCAAGAGTCCTTTCAGGACCTGATCCTGACATTGCAGCACTACTGGGGCGGGCATGGCTGCGTGATCCTGCAGCCCTATGACATGGAGGTGGGCGCGGGCACCTTTCACCCGGCGACGACGCTGCGCTCGCTCGGGCCACGGCCATGGCGGGCGGCCTATGTCCAGCCCTCGCGCCGGCCGGGCGATGGCCGCTACGGCGAGAACCCCAACCGGCTGCAGCACTACTACCAGTTTCAGGTCGCCTGGAAGCCCTCGCCGCCCGATCTGCAGGAGCTTTATCTCGGCAGCCTGCTGGCGATTGGCATCGACCCGCAGCGCCACGACATCCGCTTCGTCGAGGATGACTGGGAAAGCCCGACGCTCGGCGCATGGGGCCTCGGCTGGGAGGTCTGGTGCGATGGCATGGAGGTGAGCCAGTTCACCTATTTCCAGCAGGTCGGCGGCTTCGACTGTAACCCCGTCACGGGCGAATTGACCTACGGGCTGGAGCGGCTGGCGATGTATGTGCAGGGCGTGGACAACGTCTTCGACCTGAACGTCAATGGCCGCTCGGGCGATGAGCGCGTACGCTACGGCGACATCTTTCTTCAGTCGGAGCAGGAATACTCCCGCTACAACTTCGAGCATGCCGACACCGACAAGCTGTTCCAGCACTTCCGCGACGCCGAGGCCGAATGCCAGGCGCTGCTCGACGCCGGGGAGGCGCAGGAGAAACACCTGATGGCCCTTCCCGCCTATGACCAGTGCATCAAGGCCAGCCACATCTTCAACCTGCTGGACGCGCGCGGCGTCATCTCCGTGACGGAGCGGCAGAGCTATATCCTGCGTGTGCGCGAACTCGCGAAGAAATGCTGCGCGGCATGGCTCAGAACCGAGGGCGGCGGCGCATGAGCGGGCGTATCCTGATCATCGGCTTTCTGAGCTTTACCGTGGTCTTCGGCGCGGCACTCTGGTATTTCCAGACACGCGCTTATTACGAAGAGGTGCAGGCCGACAGCGTCGAAATCGCCGGACAGAGCTACCCGGTCAGCGACTGGCGCGGGATCGACGCGCCGACCTCGCCGCTAAAGCTGCGGGCGTGCTTCCAGCTCGACGAGAGGCCGGACGCCCCTTTTGCCGAAAACCCCGCGCCGCTGGTCGCGCCCGACTGGTTCGAGTGCTTCGACGCCGAAGCGCTGCAACGCGCGCTGGAGAATGGCGAGGCCACAGCCTATCTCGCTGCGCCCGGCGAGTTCGGCGCGACCAACCGCATCGTCGCTCGCTTTCCCGACGGGCGCGCCTATATGTGGCGCCAACTCAAACCCGACCTCGAGGAATGATCCGCCGCCAAGGCGCATGACGGAATAAGCCATGCCTGATCTGCTGCTCGAACTCTTGTCGGAAGAAATCCCAGCGCGGATGCAGGCGCGCGCGGAGGCTGATCTGCTTGGCGCTGTCTGCGAGGCCCTTGGCGAAGCGGATTTCACGTTTGGCAATGCGCAGACCTTTTCGACGCCGCGCCGGCTGGCGCTGATCGTCGAGGACCTGGCCGAGCGGTCCCCGCCCCGGCGCGAGGAACGCAAGGGGCCGCGCGTCGGCGCGCCCGAAAAGGCCGTCAACGGGTTCCTGCGCGCGGCCGGATTGGACAGCCTGGAGCAGTGCGAGACACGCGCGGACAAGCGCGGCGAATATTACGTCGCGGTGATCGAACGCGACGGCGAGAGCGCGGCCGAAGCGCTCGCGCGGATCGTGCCGCAGGCGGTGCGCAAGTTCCCCTGGCCGAAATCCATGCGCTGGGGCGAGGGGCAGCTTCGCTGGGTGCGTCCGCTGCATGGCATATTGTGCACACTCGATGGCGAGGTCGTCGATCTGGAGGTGGACGGCATCCGCAGCGGCGACGTCACCTACGGCCATCGCTTCATGGCGGCCAGCGCCAATAACCCGATCCAGCCGAAGGCCGTCAGCATTCAACGCGCGCGCGATTACTTAGACGCGCTGCACGCGGCGAAGGTGATCGCAGCACGCAGTGACCGCGCAAAGATCATCCGCGACGAGGCGCAATCCTGCGCGAGCGAGCACGGGCTGGCGCTTGTCGAAGACCACGGGCTGATCGAGGAGAATGCCGGGCTGGTCGAGTGGCCGGTTGTGCTGTCGGGAACGTTCGACGCGGACTTTCTCGATGTGCCGCCCGAGGTGCTGATCACCTCGATGAAGAGCCATCAGAAATGTTTCTCGCTGC
>CAYFTI010000073.1:6863-11098 GCA_964346065.1 uncultured Hyphomicrobiaceae bacterium | reverse complement strand
TCGCACAGCCGGCGCTCTGACCGGATCCCCGTGACGTAGCCAATGATCAGCATCCGGATCATCAGTTCCGGGTCAGTCGAGGGGCGGCCGATGGCGCTGTAGAAGGGAGAAAGGCGGGCGCGGATGCCGGACAACTCGACGAACCGGTCGATCGAACAAAGCAAATGATCGCTTGGAACATGCCGGTCGAGATCGAACTCATAGAACAGTGCCGCCTGCACATTCGCACGCTCGCCCATCATCGCCGAATCCTCCCCGTCTTGAGAGGATTGAATCAGGACTTCACAACGCCAGCAATGCCGGCTTTTTCAACGGTATCCGGTGACAGCGGACATGCGTTCAACATGTCTCGCGGGCAACGACCCACTATGCGTTTTATGGAACATTAGAAAGTTCTTATTTAGATTCAATTTCTCTAATCATCTGAAATTTGGAGCAATAAAAAATATACCAATATTACTTCGCCAATCGTAATTGATTCAGACCAATCGCGATCTGTTCGAAAACCCTGGTCAGGTCGTCATTTGAGTCGTAGTTCTTGTTTTCATCCGTTGCGCAGTCTTTCATAAGTGTCTTGATATTGTTGCTGTTCACCTGAAACGTGATCGTGAAGATCAGAATGTCCTGGTCACCGGCATCGCCATCCTTGTCTTGCTTGATGTTGCTGCACAACTGCGCCGTCTTTGCGTCGAGCGTGCTGTGCGCTTCAGACCCATCGAGCGCACCGAGGTGACCGACCGTGGCCGAGGCCGGATACGGCTGCGCGGCGTAGCCATAGGCGGAAAACGCCGATTCATTATGCCTGTTGCGGCCCTGGCTCACCCAGTTTTCGCCATCGGTCAGGAGGACAATCGCCTTGATGGTCTTCTGGTCGGTGTAGGGCGCGCCCGCGGAGAACGGCGCCCCCGGCGAAATCAGACGCCATCCCCAGGCAAGGCCAGCCGGAATGACGGTGTTGCCGTTCGCGCTCATCGCGTCAATCGCCGCGTGCAGAGCGATCGTGTCGTTTGTCAGCCCGAGTATCGGACGGTCTGGGCAGAGAAAATCCGGCCCGCGCCAGTTCGATGTCCATTCGGGGTCGGCATATTTCTGGATATCCCGCTGTGTTGCCTCTGCCGTGGTCCCCGACGGCACCTTGTCTTCCAGGTAGCGGTTGACGTAGCCGCTCTCGTCGGGCTCATCGGGCGCGAAAAACGGCACCCACAACGTATCGGGCTCATCCGGATCAGGCGCTGCATCGGAGGTATCGTACGGCGCGGGCCGGGCGCGCACGCATCCCGACCAGGCCCGGTCAAGATCGTCGTACAGATCGAACAGGGTTTTGCCGTCAAGATCCAGGTTCTCGGCATGGATGCTGGAGCCGCCACCAGTATCGATCCATGCGCTGGGCGGATCGGCGAGCCGCACGGCATTCGTGAACGGAACGAGGCCGATCCTGACGAACTTGTCGGCGTCGTCCTGGGCGAAGAGGATATCGACGAACGAGCGGGCGGCCGCGCGCAGGTTTTGGATCTTCGAGCCGCTCATGGAGCCGGTGTTGTCCATGACCATGGCGACTTCCAGCTTGTTCTCCTTGCGTATCGCGCGTGCGTCCACGGAGATGTCGAGGGTGTCGATGCCGGCCAGCCTGAGGAAGGTCATGTCCAGGCGTGCCGTCGCGCTGACATCGATCTCTTCGCCGTTTCGCGCGACATCGACGTCCGTCAATTCGCCGATTTCCGCCTCCGGGTAATGCGTCTCGATGAAAGCGCGCGCCTTTTCCCTGGCTTCGTCATTCGACAACTCGGGCAGCGTGCCGAGCGTCAGGGCGGCGGAGTCAACTGCGTTCGTGAGGTGGCGCTTGACAAGGAAAGACCGGCTGTAATCGATCACGCCGGCCATCACGAGCATCAGCGGAACGAGAACGAGTATAACGAGAACGAGGACGACGCCCTGGTCGTCCCGGACAAAACGCGCGAGCAGATGACGCAACCGCCGACCAGCCTGCATGGCTTCCCCCACCTGTCTTACTTACAGGTTCACATGGACTCACCCCGCCCGCGCTGCCGCCGGATCCGTTGCGCTTGCGAGAAGCCATCTTTATAACGCAATTGCGGGAAAAGTCATCAGCAGGGTTTTTCTCAAAGGATACTGGGGGCACGAAGTGTCAGTTTTGCGTGGCTCGCCAAGACCATGGCGATGGCGAGCAAAAGGCCGGCTCTACCCGTTTGTGCGGCTGGTTCGCGACGACTCCGGCGCAACGATTGTCGAATTCGCGATCGTGGCGGTGCCGCTGTTTTTGTTGATTTTCGGCATTCTCGAAGTGGGGATTGTCCTGTGGGCGACCTTTGAACTGGAAAACGCCACCGAGGAGGCGGGCCGGCAGATCCGCACCGGACAGGTGTTCCGGGAAAACGTGAACGAGAGCGAACTCAAGACCCGCATATGTGACCGCACGACGATCCTTTTCAGCTGCGAGACCAAGCTGCGGCTGGATGTGCGCAACAGCCAGAACTTCGCCAGCCTGAGCGCGCCCGCCGCGCTCGACGGCGATGACGACCTGAAGGACGATTTCAGCTACAGCCCCGGCGGCAGCAACGACGTGGTTCTCGTCACGACGTTTTACGAATGGCCGCTCATCAACCTCATCTCGGAAGCCGGGTTCGGCAATATGGGCAGCGGCAACCGTCTGCTGCGCGCGTCCACGGTGTTCCGCAGCGAGCCTTACCCGGAGACTGGCGGCATATGACGATGCCAAACCGCACGGCTTTCGGACATCCACGGCTGCGCCTGCGCCGGCTCAAGGCGTTCTGGCGCGATCGGCGGGGCGTTTCGACCCTGGAATTCGCGCTGACGCTGCCGGTGCTGCTGCTGATCTTTCTGGGCATGATCGAGTTCGGCGAGGTCTTCACCGTCGATCGGCGGATCACCATCGTCGCCAACACCACGGCTGATCTGGTCGCGCGCGTGAAGACCGTTTCGAATGACGAGCTTGACGACATTGGCGAGGCGGTTGACGAGATCGTGCGCCCCTACGCAACGAATGCGCTGGGTATCGTCGTCACAAGCGTCGTGACCGACGAGAACAACAACGCCAGCGTTGCCTGGAGCTGGAGCGACGGCGCGACAGCCCGCACGCCGGGGTCGGCTTTCACGCTGCCGGAGGCGACCCTGACGGAGCCGGAGACCAGTATCATCGTCGCGGAAGTGACGTATGACTTCACGCCCTCCGTCGGGCTGTTCCTCACCGATGGGACCGAACTGGAGGCTGCGGCATACTACCGGCCGCGCCTCGCCGACGCCATCGCGAAAGAGTAGCCCGATCAATCTTCGTGACAAAACCACAATACGAGACGAGTCGTCACCATTTTCCTTATTGAGTGCGTTGCAGTGCTCACCCAGTACACGCGATTTTGCACTCTGAACGCGAATCCGTAATGCTGTTGCACTCGGGCCACAACGTGTTTTGGCCGGATTTATACACAGGTTCCGTCGCATTCTGCAGGCGTCGCCATGGCGATTGGCGGCGCTAAAGTCATCAAGGTCAGCAGAAATATTGCTGTGTGACTCGAAAGTAAACGAATTTTAACCGCCACCAGGCCAGACAGCACTTTATAGCTCAATTTGCACTTGATGTTTTTAGATACGTCGAACTGCGAATGGCACGTCAAGCCCACATCCGGAAGCGCACGCGCGTGCAGATGTCAGTGCCGGAGCTTTTGACAACGGCCAATGAGTTTTATTCAGAAAACGCGAAAATCGCCTCAACCAGATGTATGCCCCTCGGCGGTCAGACACTATATGCGCGGCGGCCTCGCCGACGACCTCACGGGGTAACTTGGGCGCGCCGCGCGGATGCGATGGGCACGCGCAGAAATACATTTTCTTTAGCTTGCTTTCACAAGTATTGGTTCGGCGATCGGGCGAGGTGGGCGGTTTGTGGGAGGGCGTGGCGAAATCGCTTTCGGGCGATTTTCAACAGCCGCAAATGACACAATCAATGCGCTTGACAAGCCTACCGGTGGCAAGCTCTGCACGCGTGAGTTGATGCAGGTTGACCATGGCAATCGAGGGTAGGTTGCCGGCGGGAAGGTTTCGTTGTTCTCCTTTGCGCACTGCTGGTTGTGTTCCGAAGCTTTGCGTCAACAAAACACGGCAGCGGTTGAACGGGGTTTGATCGAACGGGCGACCTGAGGGATCGGGCGACCGCCGCGTTTGATCGTCGAATCAATGGAGTAAGACGTGATGTATCAGTA
>CAYFTI010000073.1:0-6763 GCA_964346065.1 uncultured Hyphomicrobiaceae bacterium | reverse complement strand
GGCAGGTCATGCGTCTCAACAACACCGTCATATTTGCTGTGGCGCTGGCCTGCGCCGGCCTCGCTGCCCTTTTGGCCCATGCCTGGCTGAAGGGGCAGTCCGGCCCGGAGCGCGTGGTGGTCGAGAAAGCCGCGCCCGAGGCGAAGACGCGGCCGATCCTTGTGGCGGCCACGGACCTCGACTTCGGGCACACGCTGACCGCGGAGGACATCCGCACCGTCAAATGGCCGAAGGACGCCGTGCCGAAAGGCGCTTTCGACAACGCCGACGCGCTCGTCGGCAATGACAGCAAGCGGACCCTGCTCACCAAGATCGCCGCGAACGAGCCGATCCTCGCGCACAAGGTCACCGGCAACGGGCAGGAGGCCACGCTGGCCGCCAAGATCGGAGCGGACAAGAAGGCGGTGACGATCCGCGTCAACGATATCCTCGGCGTGGCCGGCTTCATCCAGCCGGACGACCGCGTCGATATCTTCCTGACGCGCAACGAACGCAAGCCGGGCGACGATCCCGGCGAAACGAATGCTTACACCACCGTGCTGCTTCAGGGCGTGCGCGTGCTCGCCGTCGATCAGGTGACGCAGCGCACCGACAAACCGCAGCCGCCGAAAGCGGTCACGGTGGAGGTGTCTACGATGAATGCGCAGAAGCTCACGCTGGCCGCCTCTATCGGGCAGCTCTCGCTGGCGCTGCGCCGGGCCGGTGTCGCCGACCAGCACAGCACGCGGCCGGTCGTGATCACGGATCTGTCGAAACCGGCGGAGCCGAAGCCCGAGACTGCCAGTGATGACAGCCGGGCGGTGGCGATCGTGCGCGGCGGGGAGCGGACGGAGTACAGAGTGAAGGAAGACGATCGGGCGATCTGGGAGCAGCAGCTTCTGAGATACGCGCCGGAGAACTAGACGCCGCCAGCGCTCGGGGCGGGGATCGGGCGCATGGCATAACGAGATGATCGGGGGGCACCGGTGAGACCATCCTGGGGGTATGAAGGAAGCGGCTGCGGCGCAGCGGGGCGCCGCAGCTCTTTCCGCGGACAGATGAGCCGGCTCGGGGCGCGGTTCCTGCGTGGACTGAGCGGCGTTGCGCTTGCGCTGGCGGCGATTGTCGCAGCGCCCGTTGCGCTTCACGCCGACGAGGACGCGACGGCGGTCGACACCCGCCCCCTGAAGCCGGTGTCATCCGTCTACAAGATCCGGCCGGAAGACAACCTCGTCGAACTCAAGGTGACGCTCGACAAGTCGGAGACCGTGCGTCTGCATGAGCCGTTCGCCGAGGCGCTCGTCGGCAACGCGGAGGTGGCCGATGTCGTGCCGCTGACTGATCGCTCCATCTACATTCTCGGCAAGAAGGTCGGCGTCACGCGCATCTCGCTGCTGAGCCAGAGCAAGCGGGTGATCGGCACGGTGGATGTCGAGGTCACTTACGACATCAGGGCCTTGAGCGCGCGCATCAAGAAGCATGTGCCCCATGCCGATGTCGAGGTCGATTCGGTGAACGGCAAGATCCTGCTGACCGGCGTCGTGCCCGACGCGCCGACGCTCTCGCGGGTCACCGACTTCGCCAAACAGATCTCGCCTGCCGAGATCACGAACGCGCTGGAGGTCGCCGCGCCCCAGCAGGTCAAGCTGGATGTCCGCTTCGTCGAGGTGAGCCGCGATGCCGCGCGGGGCCTAGGCTTCAACTGGATCATCCAGGGCGACCGGATCGTCGGTGTTACGGGCAATAACGTGACCGGCACGGTCGACGGCTCCGGCGAGGATTTGATCAGCGACCTGCTCGTTGACGCTGCCGGCCAGATCGCGGGCAATGCCGTGCCGTTCGGCAGCGCCGTCGGCCGCCTGCTCGATGGCGGGGTGAAGGTCGATGCCTTCATCCGCGCGCTGGAAGAGCGCGGCCTGGCGCGCCGGCTCGCCGAACCCAACCTCTCGGCGCTTTCCGGCGACACGGCCAGCTTCCTCGCGGGCGGTGAGTTCCCGTTCCCCGTCGCCGCGGACGATGACGAGGTGACGGTCGAGTTCAAGAAATTCGGTGTCGGCCTGGCGTTCACGCCGACCGTACTGGCGAACGGCCAGATCAACCTGAAGGTCGAGCCGGAGGTCAGCGAACTGGACCCCACCAACTTCGTCAAGATCAAGGACGTTGAGATCCCGAGCCTCGTCGTCCGCCGCGCTCAGACAACGGTGGAACTGCGCGACGGCCAGAGCTTCATGATCGCCGGGCTTCTCCAGACCAGCCACACCAAGGCGCAGCGCCAGCTTCCCTGGATCGGGCAGGTTCCCGTGCTCGGCGCCCTGTTCCGCAGCGCGTCTTTCCAGAAATCCGAGACCGATCTCGTCATCATCGTCACGCCTCGGCTCGTGAAGCCGAGCGTGCCTGGCGAACAATTGAAGACGCCGTTTGATGACGCCGTTCCGAGTAACGACAAGGAATTCTTCCTGAAGGGCAAGCAGGAAATCGCCGTCAACAAACCGACCCCGGGTTATGGCCACATTCTCGATCTGTCGCCGGAAGAACCCGCGGTCCGCGATTATGAGGGACTGAAATGATGCGGGTTCGGACCATGACTGTCGGGCGGTGGGGTGTGCGTTTGCTGGTGCTCGGCGCGGCGGCGTTGGCCTTGCAGGGCTGTTACAAGGATCGCTACACGGCGCACCGCGACGGCGTCACCTTCGGTGCCGGCGATTCCAGCGCGGCCAACAGCGCCGTGCAGACGATCGATCCGTGGCCGCCGTATTCGGACAACGATGACATCGCGCTGGATGCCGAGCGCGCCGGCATCGCGATCGAGCGTTACAAGCAGAACAAGACGGTTCCGCCGCGCGGTCTGAGCACGACCACGGTGTCCGCCCAGAGCGGGCCGGGCGAGCAGGCCAGCGCCCAGATACAGAAATAGGTGAGACGGCCGCACGTGCGCAGGCGGCGCAGATTTTGGACCGCGAAAACACATTCCTCGCCCGTGTAAGTTTGTAGAACAGCGAGAAAATCATAATGACCAACGTTACGCCGCTTCGCCCTAACGCCAATTCGGATATGATTGTCGATATCGATCCGCTGAGTGATGCCGAGATGGCCAGGCGTAACGTATTGCGATCCGACCAGCGTCTTGAGGTGCTTCTTGTCTCGCAGGATGCCACACTCAACGAGCGGCTGTACGAGACATTCGAAAGCAAGAACCACTTTGCCTTGCGCTCGTTGAAAGGCGCCTTGAGCGAACTCGAGGATTTCGCCCGGACCGGAACGAATCCGGCGCTGGTGATCATCGACCTGAACGCGGCGAACGCGGGCGAGCTGGATGCGCTCGCCCGGCTGAAGAAGAACCGGTTTCACCGGACACCAACAATCATCCTGTCCGAATATCTCGACGAATATGTCGTGCGCCAGCTCGTGCGGATGCGTGTTGACGACTGGCTGCCCAAGGAGAGTCCGGCCGAGGAGGTCTATGATTCCTGCGAGCGCGCGCTGCACGCCGAGATCATCGAGCGCCGGGATCACCAGGCGACATGTTATTCGTTTTTCCCGGCAGCCGGCGGCGTGGGCACCACCACGCTGGCGATCCAGACGGCTTTCCTGCTCGGCGAGAAGCGCGGCCGCATGTCCTCGACCTGCCTGGTCGATCTCAACCTTCAGGACGGCGTCGTCGCGGATTATCTCGATCTCCTGCCGGCGTTTCAGCCCGAAGAGATCGCCAACACGCCGGGGCGGCTGGACCGCCAGCTGCTCGATGTCATGACGGCGCGTCATTCATCCGGGCTCGCCGTGCTCGCGGCGCCGCGGGTCTCCGGTCAGATGCTGGACATCACCGAAGGGCTGATCGCGAGCGTGCTCGGGCTCGTGTCGGAGACCTTCGACAACATCGTGATCGACCTTCCCAAGACCTGGTTCCCCTGGACGGACAACGTCATCTGGGGATCGGACAAGGTCTTCGTGGTGTCGAACTTCTCGGTCCCGGCGCTGCGCCATGCCAGCTACGTGCTCGACACCATGCAGACGAAAACGACCGCGAAGTCGCGCGTCTCGGTTCTGGTCAACCGCTTCCGCAAGAAGTGGTTCGATTCCGGCCTGATGCAGCGCGATGCCGAACAGCTTATCGGCAAAGGGCTGGCCGGCTTCATCCGTGACGAGCCCGACGCGGTCCAGGAAGCGATCAATCGCGGTGTCCCCCTGAACGAGATCAGCAGGTCGAACCGGGTCACGAAGGACCTGGAAGCCCTGATCTTCAATGAATAACGGTGGTTGGTCCGATGGTGAACAAGTTTTTCAAGGACAACGGCGACGCCTCGGGAAGCTACGAGCAGCGCCTGCGCCGTATCGACGAGGCCGTCACAGGCGCGGTCGAACGCCGCCTCTCCGAGATGGATGAGCAGAGTCAGCTCGTTCGCCAGGAACTGATCGATGCCAAGGTGCGCCTGCACCGCAAGCTGATCGACGAACTGAACCTGTCGGCACTGGAACGGCTTTCACGCGATCAGTTGAAAAGCCAGGTCGCGGAGCTGGTCACGGATTACGTGCGCGCGGAACGCATCCTGCTGAACGGGCGCGAGCTTCAGAACTTCATCGACGAGGTTTTCGACGAACTGACCGGGCTGGGACCGCTGGAGCCGCTGCTCAAGGATCCGACCGTCACCGACATCCTCATCAACACGCATGAGCGCGTGTTCGTCGAGCGCTACGGCCAGCTCGAGGAGGTCCCGATCCGCTTCAAGGACGAGGCGCATGTCCTGCGGATCGTCAACAAGATCGTCAGCGCGGTCGGACGGCGCGTGGACGAGTCCCAGCCGATGGTGGACGCCCGCCTGCTCGACGGCTCGCGCATCAACGTTGCGGTGCGTCCGATCGCGGTGGACGGCCCGCTCGTGTCGATCCGCAAGTTTCCCGAACAGCCTTTCGACATGGAAGAGCTGATCACGGTCGGGACGCTGACATCCCAGATCGCGGAAATCCTGCACGCCGCTGTCCGGTCACGGCTGACCGTTCTTGTGTCGGGCGGCACGGGCAGCGGCAAGACCACGCTGCTGAACGCGCTCTCGACCTTCATCTCCCACAAGGAACGTCTGATCACGATCGAGGACGCCGCCGAGCTCCGTCTCCAGCAGCCGCATGTCGGGCGCATGGAAACCCGCCCGCCGAACATCGAGGGGCAGGGCGAGATCCGCCAGCGTGAACTGGTCAAGAACGCGCTGCGCATGCGTCCGGACCGCATCATGGTCGGCGAGGTGCGCGGCGAAGAATCCTTCGACATGCTCCAGGCCATGAACACCGGCCATGAAGGCTCGATGACCACCATCCACGCCAACAGCCCGCGTGATGCCCTGGCCCGTCTCACGCAGATGGTCGCGATGGCCGGCCTGGGCATGTCCGAAGACAGCATCCGCGCCCAGATCGCGTCTGCGATCACGATCATCGTCCAGCTTCAGCGCATGAGCGATGGCCGGCGCCGATTGACCAGCCTGACCGAAGTCACCGGCATGGAGCAGAACGTCATCCAGATGCAGGAAATTTTCCGCTTCGTGCGCACCGGCGTCGGCGACGAGGGACAGGTGAAGGGCGAGTTCCGGGCAACCGGCATCCGGCCGCTGTTCCTGACGGATTTGCAGACCAAGGGCATCAATTTTGCCAGCCATTACTTTGATCCGGAGCAGGTGTCGGCATGAGCAGCGGGCTGGCAGACCTGTATTTCCTCATCCCGGTCCTGGTGTTCTTGTCAGTGATGATCGGAACCACCGGGCTGCTGCTTGCGGGCGCGCGGCGTTCCGGCTACCGGACGCTGGTGAGCGATCGGCTCTTCGCGCGGGGCACGCAGACCCAGAGCGAGCAGGAGCTGGGCAGGATCCGGCGCAGCCGCAGCCTTTCCGCTGAAGGCCATTACACGCTGCCCTTCATTGCGTTCAACCGGCTCGTGCTGCAATCCGGCATCAAGCTGGGCACACCCGGCGTTGTCCTGGTGATGTGCGCGCTGGCCACCGCGGCGTTCGTCGCGGGGCGCTACCTCGGTTTCGGATGGATCATCCCGATCGCGGCCAGCGTTGCCGTCGGCCTGGTCATTCCCATACAGGTGCTGCGCCTGTTCCGCACGGCTCGGCAACGCAAGTTCGAGGCGCAGTTGCCTGATGCCATGGATACCATGGTGCGTGGGCTGAAGGCCGGGCACGCGATCCCGATCGCGATTTCTTCGGTAGCCCGCGAAGCACCCGACCCGCTCGGCAGCGAGTTCCAGATCACCGCGTCTGAACTCACCTATGGGCTCGACCTGGAAACCGCGCTCATCAACCTGCGCACGCGTGTGGGCCAGAGCGACCTGTCGCTGCTGGTTATCGCGATATCCATTCAGGCCAAGATCGGCGGAAACCTTGCCGAAATTCTCAGGAACCTGTCGCAAGTGATCCGGTCGCGGTTCAAGCTGCGGCGGAAGGCGCGCGCACTTTCCGCAGAGGGGCGTTTTTCGGCGATTTTCCTGAGTTCGCTGCCGGTCGTTGTGTTCGGCGCCCTCTGGCTGATCTCGCCGGGCTATTACGGCCAGGTCTGGGATGACCCGCTCACCAAGCCGATCCTCGCAATTTCGGTGGCGTGGATGCTGCTGGGCAATGCGATCATGTACAAGATGGTGAGGCTCGACGTGTGATGGATGCGGAGCTCGGTACACTCGGCCAGGCGCCGGCCTCGGGTCTCATTCTGAGCGGAGCGGTGTTCTTCACGTTCCTGTTCGTGTTTCTCGTCGCGTTTGCCGCCGCGCAGGTCACGCAGCGGCGCATGGAGATCAGGCGGC
>CAYFTI010000072.1:0-11337 GCA_964346065.1 uncultured Hyphomicrobiaceae bacterium | reverse complement strand
CGACATCGAGAAAGTTGGCGGGCTCCGCGCCGTAGAGCTTGATGATGTCCATGGTCGCCATCGCGAGGCCCGCGCCGTTGACCATGCAGCCGATGCTGCCGTCGAGCTTGACGTAATTCAGCCCGTGGCGCGAGGCTTCGACCTCTGCCGGGTCTTCCTCCTCGATGTCGCGAAGGTTGGCGACGTCGCGGTTCCGGAACAGCGCGTTGTCATCGAAATTGATCTTGGCGTCGAGACAGCGCAGTTCGCCGCCCTCGGTGACGATCAGCGGGTTGATCTCCAGAAGGCTCATGTCCTTCTCGGTGAAGGCCTTGTACAGGCTGCCGATGAGCTTGACGCATTGCTTGACCTGATCGCCTTGAAGCCCGAGCGCGAACGCGAGCCGCCGGCCATGGAAAGCGGAATAGCCGGTTGCCGGGTCGATCGACAGGGTGAGGATCTTGTCCGGCGTTTCGGCGGCAACCTTTTCGATGTCCACCCCGCCCTCGGTCGAGCAGATGAACGAAATCCGGGACGTGCCGCGATCAACCAGCGCGGAGAGATACAGTTCGCGCGCGATCGAGGCGCCTTCCTCGATGTAGAGCCGCTGAACCATCTTGCCTTCCGGCCCGGTCTGATGCGTCACCAGCGTCCGGCCGAGCATCTGGTCGGCAAAGGTGCGGACGTCGTCCATCGACCTGGCGAGGCGCACGCCGCCCTGTTCACCCGCCAGTGGCTCCTTGAAGGTGCCCTTGCCGCGCCCGCCGGCGTGTATCTGCGCCTTGACGACCCAGACCGGGCCGCCGAGCTCGTTGGCCACGCTGACCGCGTCCTCAGGCGTGAATGCCGCCGCGCCGTGTGACACCGGCACGCCGAAATCGCGCAGGATCGCCTTGGCCTGGTATTCATGGATATTCATTCTTGTCGCTCCCGGTCCGGGGTGGTCCTAGTCCGCGATGCCGCCCAGGCCAGGCGCGATGCGCTTGCACGAATCGACGAGCCCCTGGACCGCCTCGACCGAACGGTTGAAGTCCGCGCGCTCGCCCGAGGTCAGGTCGATCTCGATGACGCGCTCGACCCCCTTGGCGCTGATAACGACCGGCACGCCCACATAAAGCCCCTTCACGCCGTATTCCCCGTTGAGATAGGCGGCGCAGGGCATCACGCGCTTCTTGTCCTTGAGGAACGATTCGGCCATCGCCACCGCAGAGGCCGCCGGCGCGTAATAGGCCGAGCCGCTCTTGAGCAGTCCGACGACCTCCGCGCCGCCCTCGCGCGTGCGCTGCACGATCTCACCGAGGCGCTCATGCGTGATCCAGTGCATCTTGATGAGGTCGGGCAACGGAATCCCGGCCACGGTCGTGTAGCGTGTCAGGGGGACCATGGTGTCGCCGTGCCCGCCAAGCACGAAGGTCGTGACGTCCTCCACCGAAACGTCGAACTCGTCGGCCAGGAAATGACGGAACCGCGCGCTGTCGAGCACGCCGGCCATGCCCACGGTCATGTGGCGCGGCAGGCCGGTGATCTGGTTGAGCGCCCAGACCATCGCGTCGAGCGGGTTGGTAATGCAGATGACAAACGCATCTGGTGCGTATTTCTTGATGCCCGCGCCAACCTGCTCCATCACCTTGAGATTGACCTCGACGAGGTCATCGCGGCTCATGCCCGGCTTGCGCGGCACCCCGGCGGTCACGATCACGACATCGGCGCCGCGAATATCGACGTATTCGTTGGTGCCCTTGAGCATGCAATCGGCGCCTTCGACCGGAAGCGATTCGGCAATGTCCAGCGACTTGCCCTGCGGCATACCCTCGACAATGTCGAACAAGACCACATCGCCGAGCTCCTTCATCCCGATGAGGTGCGCGAGGGTCCCACCGATCATGCCGCCGCCGATCAGAGCGATCTTCTTCCGGGCCATTCCCACCTTCTCCTTGCCGTATTCCGATATCTGCTGCCGTGGTTATAGTGAAACGCCGCAGCATTCAAGCGAGCGCCGGTCACGGTTCATCACGCCCAGGTGTCAGACTGACCCGGCAGGCGGTATTTCGCAAGCGCGAAGCGGCGCTCAACCGTCGGACGCATCCGCCTCGTTCAGCGGCAGTTCAACCTGGAAAACCGAAGGATCCTCGGGATCATGGCGGGTCTTGAAGCCAAGCTGCTGGCACATTCGCAGCATGGTCACGTTTTCGCTGAGCACCGATCCGTGAAGCTGCTCCAGCCCTTCCGCCCTGGCATACTCGATCAGATGGCGCATGAGTTGCCAGCCCAGCCCCTGCCCCTTCAGGTCGGAGCGTGTCATGACGGCATACTCGGCCTTGCGGTAATCGGGGTCGGCGAAGAACCGCACGACACCGAGCATCTCGTCTTCGGAGGGCGTCAACGCGACGAAGGCGATCTCCCGGCCATAGTCGATCTGGGTCAGCCGCGCGAGAAACTTCCGCGACATGTGCCGTTGCGGTGAGAAGAAGCGCAGGCGCAGATCATTCGGGTCCATCTGCTGGATCATCTGCTCGTAGAGCTTCTCATCGTCGGGGCGGATGGGGCGAATGAAGACATTGCCCCACCCCTCCAGCGTGATGGTTCTCTCCCATTCATGCGGATAGGGCCGGATGGCCATGGGCGTGCGCGGTTTCTCGTCCTGGCTCGCAAGAACCACGCGCGCATCCAGCGCGACTGCCCCATTCTCGTCCGCCCGCAGCGGATTGATATCAAGTTCGCGTATTTCGGGATGCTGGGCGATGAGATACCCGACCTTGACCAGGGTCAGGGCAATCGCGTCGATATCGGCGGCCGGCCGGTCGCGGTAGCCGCGCAGCAGGCGCGAAATACGCGTCTCCCGGATGAGATCCTCGGCCAGCTTGAGATCGAGCGGCGGCAGCGCGGTCGCCGTATCCTTCACCACCTCGACAGCAGTGCCGCCCGTGCCGAACATGATGACAGGCCCGAACGTCGCATCCTCGGTCATGCCCACAATCAGCTCGTGCGCCAGCTTGCCGTGGATCATCGGCTGCACGCTGATCCCGTCGATGCGCGCATCGGGACGCAACGCGCGGATCTGCTCAAGCATCTCGCCCGCGATCTGCCCGGCCCTTTCGGCATTGCTGATGTCGAGCCGCACGCCGCCAACATCGGACTTGTGGCTGATCTCATCGGAGACGATCTTCAGCACGACCGCGGAATACTCCCTCAGGATGTCAGCGGCCGCCTCACGCACTTGCCCAGGTGTCTCCACCGTGTAGGCGGGAACAACCGGGATGTCGTAAGCTTGCAGCAGGCGTTTCGCCTCGGGCTCGGTCATCATGCTGCGCCCGGCTGCGAGAACGTCATCGATCTGCTTCTGGGCATCCTCGGCATCGAACGAGAGCGGGCGTGGCAGCATCGGCGGCGCGCGCATCAGCTCCTTCTGGGCGCGCGAGTAATGCACCAGGTGCATGAAGCCGCGCACGGCCTGGCGCGGGGTCTCGAAGGACGGGATGTCGTTGTCGGCAAACATCTGGCGCGCCTTGGCCGCCGCTTTCGCGCCGAGCCAGTTCGTCACGACCGGAATGCGCCGCCCGGGCCCCTTCTTCTCGTTGACCGCCTCGATGACCGCGCGCGCCGTGTCCTCGCTGGAGGCCAGCGCCTGCGGGCAGTTCATCACCAGCACGGCCTCGGTCTCGGGATCGCTCAGCAGCGTGCTCATCGCGCTCTTGTAGCGGTCGGGCCCGGCATCGCCGATGATGTCGACCGGGTTGCCCCCGGACCACGTCGCGGGCAGCACTTCATCGAGCCTGGTCGTGGTCTCCTCGGACAGTTGCGCCAGTTCACCGTTCTCATCGGCCAGCGCATCGGCTGCCAGCACGCCCGCGCCGCCGCCATTGGTCAGGATGGTCAGGCGCTCACCGGGGATGGTGCCGATCCGCTCGGCGGTTTCCGCAGCGATAAACAAGTCGTCGAGATCGGGTACACGCAGGATGCCCGCCCGCCGGAAGGCGGCATCGTAGACCTTGTCGGACCCGGCAAGCGCACCGGTATGCGAGGCCGCTGCCTTGGCGGCGGTTTCGTGCCGGCCGGTCTTGATGACGATGACCGGCTTCGAGCGGGCCGCGCGCCGCGCCGCCGACATGAACTTCCCAGCGTGCTTGATGCCCTCCATGTACAGCAGAATGGCCCGGCTGGAGATGTCGCCGGCGAGATAATCCAGCATATCGCCGAAATCGACATCGGACATGTTGCCCACCGAGGCCATGAGCGAAAAGCCGATCTGCCGGCCGTTGGCCCAATCGAGGACGGAAGTCAGCAGCGCGCCGGACTGGGAAACGAGGGCCAGATCACCGGGGATCGACGCGGTATGCGAAAAGCTGGCGTTAAGGCCGGATCCGCCCATCAGCAGGCCAATGCAGTTCGGCCCGAGAATCCGCAGGCCGTGCGGGCGCGCGGCCTCAAGCATCCTGGTCTCAACCTCGCCCTCGACGCCTGCCGACAGCACGATGGCCGCCCGGCAGCCCTTCTCGCCAAGCGCGGCGATCAACTCCGGAATTGCATCGGCAGGGATCGCGATGACCGCGAGATCCGGGGTGCCCGGCAGGTCGTCGGTGCTGGCATAGCACCGCTGCCCCTGCACTTCTTCATGCTTCGGATTGACGAACCAGACCGGCCCGTTAAAGCCGCCAGAGAGCAGGTTCGCCGCCACGGTCGCGCCCACAGACCCGGCTCCTTCGCTCGCGCCGAACAAAGCCACGGAGGACGGACGGAACAGATAATCGAGATTGCGTATCGTCATGGTGCGTCATCCTACACACCCACTGTCGCACGTTTATGACGCACTGCACAACGGCGAACCCCGCTATTGGCCGGGAATCATACGCCGTGAGATGACCATTTCAGAGGAGAAGGACTTGAGGAACGCCCGGTATTCATCGTCCTGGCGCAGAAGTTCACCCGCGGACTTGATAAGAAGGTCAACATCTTCCGCCGGCAGCTTGAAACGGGTGGGGATCGCATCGAGCTTCTCGCGGACATTCTCGTCCGGCATCTGATCAAAGGCCACGCGTGTGGTGAAAAACGCCAGATTATCGCACTGCCAATCCGGACCGATTCCGCCAATCCGGCGGGCTTCCGCGCGCGACAGGTTGCAGCGATAATCGATCAGCTCCCGGCGCCACTGCGCCATCAGATTGCTGAAATAGTCGTAAGAGCCGCGCATGTTGGCATCGATCGCCGTATCCGAGACAGCGAGCACGAGCTCCTGCGCTTCAGGTCCCTGAGGCGTCTCGGCCCAGTCGCCCGCCGGTGGACGCCCGGAGTCCACGATGACGAACAGCATGCGCTCAATCTGGATCGCTTCTGCCGGTTTCAGCGGCTCATACGGCGCCTTCGCCGCGAGCTTGGCCAGAACAAGTCCGCTCAGGCCCAGGTTGTCCGTCAGCCCGCCATCCAGCAGCTTGACGAACTGGACCTGCTCGTTCGCCCGATACCGCTGGATTGCCTCGGCGTTGGCGCGCAAGACCGCCGGGGCCTCAGGGTTTCCAGCGAAGCGCGCGACCCACTCCGGCGTCTGGTCTGGGCAATCCGGCGCATAATTCTTGAGCACCACAGGGGCGAAGACAAGCGGCACGGCCGCCGACGCCGCCACCGCTTCGGAGAGCGGAAAGCTCGACAGGTCGCTGCAGATCGCCCCGAAGGTCTGTTGATTGAAGACGAACGGCGTGCGGTTGTAGATGTCCGAGGCGTTGATCCAGAGGATCGGCCGGCCATCGGACATGGTGTCGCCATAGGTCGCGTTCTGGAACAGGTTCTTGTCCAGCCAGTCCTGCAGCCCGGTCCGGTCGTTCACGCCGCCGACACTGGCGCGCAGCACATTGGCCAGCGACAGCGAGGTGCGCAACGACCTCTCGACATTGACCAGAAGAAAATTCTCGCGGAAGCTGCGCAGCATCTTCTGGCGGCGCAACGCGAAGGCGGCCGCGGTCACCGACCCGCCCGAGACGGAGGACAGGAAGTCGACCTCGCCGGCCAGCGTGACGTCGCGGCTGCCGTTCACCACGCGTGTGCGTCCGAGTTCCTTCAGCACGCCGAAGGAGAAAGCGGCCGCGCGGGTCCCCCCGCCGGAAAAGCTCAGCCCGATCAGCGTATCGGACATCCCGGAATCGCTGGATTTGGACGGCACGGCTTCGCCACGCAGTGCCTGGTTGAGCGGCTGGTTATCCAGCGTGGCGCCACAACCGCTCAGGCCAAGCACACCGGCCATGGCTGCAGCCGCAAGGACAACGCTCGAACGACGGCGGGCAGCCGGACGCAACTTGTCAACACTCATCAAACAAGGAACCGATACATCTGAAGGTTGCGCGGGCCGCGCGATCGACGGCACCGGCGGCGTCGGAGGCAGCACCACGGACGCGCTCGCCGATGCCACGTGTGGTTTCCACGGTTTCATCGGCGGCACGTTCGAGGCTTTCACCCGTTCTCCGAGCGGTTTCGCGGGTCAGTTCTTCAACCGTCTCAGGCGGGCCATCCGTCTCGGCCGCTTCGCCCCGGCGTTGCGAGCTCTCACGCTCTTGCGGCATTCGAAGATCGTTCGGAAGCGGGGTCCTAGCATCGAAAACGTAGCTGCGTTGCGCGCCCGTGCATTGTTTTTCGCGGCGCACGGCTGCACATGCGGAATGATGTTCCTCCTCGGCAATGCGGGAGGCGCAATAGAACCTCTTGCTACGCGCGTCTTCCGGCACATCCGCGCCCTGCACGGCACAGCGGTAAGTCGCAGCCGGCCCGGTGCATTTGATGCAGATGCCGTCCGCCCGCAGGGCTGGAATCCCAAGCACCGGCATCGCGAGCGCGGCAACGCCGCCCACGATCAACAGTCGGATGCTTTGAGATCGCAGTATCATCGCGAATGTGCTATAGACCAAGGGAGTTGACACTGCGTGGTGCGGCCCGTTCGCAAGTTGGCTGTGCGAGCCGCGCTACGGTTAAGGATCATACGCTTCCTTGCGGCAATTTTGGGACAACGAGCCGCCCCGTTCCGTGACGAAATGGACCAATCGGACCGGGCCTTGTCACACGGCTGAAACACGAATCGCGTTTTGTGGTCGATTAACGGGAATTCTGAGGTGCAGGAGCGAGCCCTGACAACTGAATCGACGAAGCATTATCGGACGCTTTTCCTGTCTGATATCCATCTGGGGACCAAGGCATGCCAAGCCGAGGCTCTTCTCGATTTTCTCCGCCGCTTCGATGCCGACACCATCTATCTGGTTGGCGATGTGATCGATTTCTGGCGCATCAAGCGAAGCCCTCACTGGCCGCAAGCCCATAACGACGTGATCCAGAAACTGCTGCGTAAGGTTCGCAAGGGCTCGCAGCTCATCTTCATTCCGGGCAACCACGACGAGGCCCTGCGATCATATTGCGGGCAGCAGTTCGGCGGGGTCGAATTCCGGCTCAACGCAATCCACGAAACGGCGGACGGACGGCGCTTCGTGGTCATGCACGGTGATGAATTCGACGTGGTGATCCGCTATGTCAAATGGCTGGCAATGCTTGGCGACTGGGCCTATGTCACTGCGCTCGGCATCAACACCGCCTTCAACAAGATCCGTCGCAGCTTCGGGCTGTCCTACTGGTCGCTGTCGGCTTACCTGAAGCACAAGGTCAAGAAGGCCGTGAACTACATCGGCGACTTCGAAAGCGCATTGATAGGTGAGGCGCGGCGCCACAAGGCTGACGGTGTCATCTGCGGCCACATCCACCATCCCGCCATGCGCCAGTTCGATGACGTCCTGTACGTCAACACGGGCGACTGGGTCGAAAGCGGGACGGCCGTCGGCGAAACGATGGATGGAAAGCTTGAAATGATCCGGTGGATGGATGTCTCGGGTCAGGCGCGTCCGCCGGCACCCGCTGAGCGCGACATGACACAAGCTGCCTGAGTTCCGGAACAAGTTCGAGCGGAAAACCCTGCCGTGAATATGCAAACACAGCAGCCGATGCGCCTTTTGGTGGCCAGCGATGCCTGGCATCCGCAGGTCAACGGTGTCGTGCGCACCTACGAGCAATTCGCGAGGCATGCAGAAGCCCTGGGCCACGAGGTCGCGTTTCTGACGCCCAACAACCGGGCGAGCATTCCGTGCCCCACCTATCCGGAAATCCGGCTGGCCGCGATCTCGCAACGCGGCGTGCGCAAGGAAATCGAACGCGTGCGCCCGGAGTTCATTCACATCGCGACCGAAGGCCCGATCGGCCTTGCCACGCGCAACTACTGCCTCCGCGCGGGCCTGCCCTTCACCACCAGCTACCATACCCGTTTTCCCGAATACCTCGCCGCGCGGATCCCGATCCCGACCTCGTGGGGCTATGCCTACATGCGCTGGTTCCATAATGCGGGCAACGGGGTCATGGTCTCGACACAGTCACTGCGTGATGAACTCGCCGAGCACGGCTTCACGAACATCTATCCATGGTCGCGTGGTGTCGACACAGAGCTTTTTCGCCCGCGAAAGGATCGTCTGTTCGGCAGCGATGAACCGGTATTCATGTTCGTGGGGCGCGTTGCACCGGAAAAGAACATCGGCGCCTTCCTCGATCTGGAACTCCCTGGCAAGAAGGTTGTTGTCGGCCCGGGCCCACAGCTTGACAGCCTGCGCCGGCGTTATCCCGACGTGGTCTTTACGGGGCCGAAATTCGGCGACGACCTCGCTGTGCACTTCGCTTCCGCAGACGTTTTCGTGTTCCCGAGCCTGACCGACACTTACGGCGTCGTGCTGCTGGAGGCGCTGGCCTGTGGAACGCCGGTCGCCGCCTACCCTGTCACCGGCCCGAAGGACGTGATCGCGCACGGCAGCGTCGGCGTGCTCGACGAGGATCTGGGCCGCGCCGCGCACGCCGCGCTGAATATTGACCGTGGCGCCTGCCGCGAATTTGCGCTTAAATTCTCGTGGGAAACCTGTACGCGGCAACTTCTGGAAAACGTCTTCATCGCCGAAGCGGAGCCACTTCGCGCCTGCGCGTGAAAATGCCGGACCTCTTCGGCAAACGCACAAGGGGCGGCATGAGCGAGATCACACGTGACGGCGAAACAACACGGCCGCCGAGCGGGAAACCGGCAAACCGAATTACGCTGCCGACATTCGAAGATGTCTTGGCTGCGCGCGAGCGCATCGCACCTTACGCGGTCGTCACACCGACCCTCGAGTCGCCGATCCTGAACGAACGTGTCGGCACGCGCGTTCTGCTGAAGGCGGAAACGCTCCAGCGCACCGGCGCCTTCAAGTTCCGCGGCGCATCCAACTGCATCAGTCAGATCGACAAGGCGTCCTGGCCCGGCGGCGTCGTCGCCTGCTCGTCTGGCAATCACGCCCAGGGTGTCGCCGAAGCCGCCCGGCTGGCGGGCCTGCCCGCCACGATGGTGATGCCACGCGATGCGCCGGCGTTGAAACTGGCGCGGACACGTCGTGCCGGGGCGGAAGTGGTTCTGTTCGACCGCGACACGGAGGACCGCGAGGAAATCGCGTGCAAGCTGTGCGGCGCCCGCGAAGCGTTTTATGTCCCGCCGTACGATCATCCCGACATCATCGCCGGGCAAGGGACGGCGGGGCTGGAACTGCACGAACAGGCAGCCGGAATGAAGACCGATATCAGCGCCGTGCTGATCCCGGCTAGCGGGGGCGGCCTGGCCTCGGGCGTGGCACTGGCGATCAAACATCTCGCGCCAAACTGCGCGGTCCATAGCGTGGAGCCCGAAGGATTCGACGATTACGCGCGATCGCTCGCAAGCGGCCGGCGCGAGCACAACGCGCGGCTGTCCGGATCGATCTGCGACTCGCTGCTCATTGGCCAGCCGGGCGAGATCACGTTCGCGTTGAGTCGCGATTTTCTGGCCGGTGGCGTCGTCGTAACCGATGAACAGGTGCGCGCCGCAATGCGCTTCGCCTTCGAGGAACTCAAGCTCGTGATCGAGCCGGGCGGCGCGGTCGGTCTTGCCGCACTTCTGAGCGGGTGCTTCGCACCACCTGCCGAGGGCGCGGTCGGCATCGTCCTGTCGGGCGGCAATATCGGCCTCGGCCAATTCCTGGAAATGCTGGCCTAACGCGCCGCCGGCGCCTGTGCATAAGGCGACAGCGCGGCCGACAATTCATCAAGCAGCTTGCGGGGCAAACGGGTATCCTGACCGGCGCCGGCGCTCTCGCTGGTATCAGCGGCCTGCAGATGCTCGCCGACATCATTCAGACGGTGACGGAGATCCGTGAGCACGGCCGTCAGAGACTGCGCCGCTGCGGACGATGTGTCGACCTGATGGCAACAGCGCTGAATATCGCTGAGCCGGGCGCGGATTTTCTCGGGCAGGCGCTGGTGCACGCGGCGTGCAGACATGGACGCCAGAAAGCTGTTGATATCTTCCACCGCTTCCATGATCGCCTCAACCGGCGGCTCCTGAGCCATCGCTGCGGGGTGGGCTGTCGGCTCGATACGGGCCAGCGCGTCGCTGAGCGCTGTGTCGAGTCCAAGCGCAATCTCGCGCAGGCGCGGCAGCATCTCGGCGTCGATACCTGTGCCGAGGCTCGCCTCCAACCGGTCCAGCGCATCCAGCAGGCGCTCGGTTTCTCCGGAACGGTTGCGCGACAGGTACTCCCCAAGGAACCAGCGGCCGTAGTCCGAGCCCATCAGCGCGTCTTCGATCGCGCGGTAATCGCTCTCACCATAACTCCAGGACGTCGCCATGACATTGTGCCCCATCAAACGCGGTACGACGCCGTGCCCGCCCATAAGGGCTCCGACGCAGCGCCCAGCATCGTTTGCGAGGGTTAGCAAAGCGTTTAGCCGACCCGGGAAATTTGCGGGAACGTTTATCCGCCCGCGCGCGCGCGCCTCGCGGACGGGTCCGCCCCGTCGATCGCCGGCAGCAGGTCTTCCTCGAGGTTCTCTTCGTTGATCGGACCGGTGATCTTGTGGATGATGATCCCGTCACCATCGACTACGAATGTCTCGGGAACCCCGGTGACGCCCCATTCAACGCCAGCGCGGCCGTTGGCGTCCTCGCCGACGGCATCGAACGGATTGCCGAGTTCGCGAATGAAATTCACCGCCTTTTCAGGGGTGTCCTTGTAGTTGATCCCGTAAAGGGCCGCGCCGGGACGAAGCTCGCGCAACTCCATGAGATAGTCGTGTTCCACGCGGCACGGGCCGCACCATGACGCCCAGATATTCACGACATGGACCTTGCCATTGGCGAGGTCGGAACTGTCGAACCCGGGGATCCGCTCGCCATCCACGCGTAGCCCGGGAACCGCAGGCAGATCGGTCCTGGGCGCGGGTTTGCCGATCAGTGGCGAGGGAACCCGGGAAGGGTCGCCCGAGCCGAGGGAAAACGCGAACAGGATG
>CAYFTI010000071.1:0-11386 GCA_964346065.1 uncultured Hyphomicrobiaceae bacterium | reverse complement strand
GTGCAGCTCCAGATGCGCGGCATCAAGGACGCCAGCGAGTTCGAGCGGCAGATCGAATATTTCGTTGATGTCGCCGCCGATTATCGGGCGGATTTCGTCCAGTTCCCCGAGCTGATGACGCTGCAGCTCCTCTCCGCCGAGCCGGAGCCGCTACCGCCGAGCGAAGGGATGGCGCGTATCGCGGAATACACCGACTGGTTCAAGGATTTCATGCACCGGCTGGCGATGCGCTACAACATCAACATCATCGGCGGGACGCACCCGGTCCGGGACGACGACGGCGAAATCCGCAATGCCGCGTTCGTTTTCCTGCGCGACGGCTCGGTCCACCGCCAGGACAAGATCCACATCACGCCGGATGAGGCGTATTGGTGGAGCCTCAAGGGTGGCCAGCGCGTTGATGTCGTGAACACCGACTGCGGGCCGATCGGCGTGCTCGTCTGTTATGATTCCGAGTTCCCGGAACTGGCGCGGCACCTGGTCAACCAGGGCGCGATGATCCTGTTCGTGCCGTTCTGCACCGATGAGCCGCGCGGCTATCTGCGGGTGCGCTACTGCTGCCATGCCCGGGCGATCGAGAACCAGATCTACGTCGTGCTCTCCGGCGTGGTCGGGAACCTGCCGAATGTCGAGAACATGGACATCCACTACGCCGAGAGCGCGATCCTGACGCCATGCGATTTCGCCTTCGCGCGGGACGGGGTTGCCGCGGACGCCGCCCCGAATACCGAGACAATCGTGTTCGCCGATCTCAAGCTATCCGACCTGCGCGTCGCGCGCTCGTCGGGGTCGGTGCGCAACCTGCGCGATCGGCGGTTTGACCTTTATCGTGTGGTCTGGAACACCCGTCGGACATGAGCTGATGACCGGAATTGATGTGCTGCAAGCGAGTCGAGGGAGGATGCCATGTATATCGCGATGAACCGCTTCAAGGTCGCCAAGGGCCGCGAGGACGAGTTCGAGGAAATGTGGATGAACCGTGATTCCTACCTCCACGAGGTGCCCGGTTTTCTTGATTTCCATCTGCTGCGCGGACCGGAGCGCGACGATCACCGGCTGTATACCTCTCATTCGATGTGGGCATCGTACGAGGCATTTCAGGAATGGACGCGCTCGGAAGCGTTCCGCAAGGCCCACGCCAATGCCGGAAGTATGCCGGACGGGCTGACCCTTGCGGCGCCTGATTTTGAAGGGTTCGAGGTGGTTGGCGAGGTCAAGAGCGACGGGTAAACACGCCCGTTTCCATGCGCTCTGGTCAGGACCGCGTGATGCGACGGTGGCACCGCGATGCTCGCCCGCGAAGCGAAGAGGTGATTCGCCAACCGCTTTTTCGCCGTCAAAACAGCCTTTCTCCGCCAGATTTATCTGGACGATCCGTGGCATCTGCGCTACATTCTCACCAATACAGTTTCGCCACTGCGTTGGATGACCCATCAAGAGGGCCGGAGTAATCCGGTCCTCTTTTTATTTGACGCTGCCAAATGTGCGGCTGTTTTGTGTCACGACGCAGCCGCATCAATCTGTCGTTTCATCTGCCCCTCTGCCACAAGCCGAGCCGTTGCTTTCTCCGTCGACCCGATCAGCCTGCGCCGGAATTCATCGCGCGGCAAACCCGGCGGTATCGGCTCGAGGAACTCCATGATGATCGTGCCGGGCTCCAGCCGCCACGCGTGACGCGGCCAGTGCAGCCCGGAATTAAGCGCCAACGGTACGCAAGGCAGATTCAGCTCTTCGTAGATCATGACAACGCCGGGCTTGTAATCCGGCGGCGCACCCGGAACACGGCGCGTCCCCTCCGGAAAAATGAAAACCTGGCGCCCCTGCTCGGCCCGCGAACGGGCGATCCGCGCCATCTCTCTCAGAGCGACCGCCCCGCGATCACGCCGCACCGGAATCATGCCGAGCTTACGCGCGAACTGGCCGTACAGGGGGATATCCATGAGTTCCTTCTTCAGGATCACCGCAGGCGCGCGCAGATAGGCCATCGGCGCAATGGTATCCCAGGCCGACTGGTGTTTCGCGGCGATCATGCACGCCCCGTCCGGCAGGTTCTCGCGCCCGCGAACCTCGATACCGATGCCGGCGATCAAGCGCAGAACCAGGATTACAGTCCGCACATACAGTTTCCAGGCCCGCATCACCCAGGTGCGCGGCGCGAAAAACAACGGCAGAGCGAATACCATGAACAGGAGTGTCGTCAGGTAGAACGCGGCGTGAAAGAGGAGAGAACGCAGCACCGCGAGCCTCACACGGAGACGGGGTCGAGACACCCGCGAATACCCTCGCCAAGCCCGCCCCCAGCCATCAGCCGGACCGCTGAACACCGGGCCAGACTGGCGAGGTATTTCACGAATTCGCTCGCCAACAGTCTGAACGTGCCCGGATGGGCCCACCACTCATCGATGCGCAGCCGCCCCGGCACGACCGGATAGGGGATCAGTTCCAGGCTCGGCAGCGCGCGGCGCAGTTCCACGAGTCCGCGCGGCATGTGATAGCTCGACGTGACCACAATCACGGAGCGGAAACCGCGTTTCGAAAGCCAGCGCCGGGTTTCGTTGGCGTTCTCGATCGTGTCGCGCGCATTTCGGTCGAGATCGATGCAGCAGTCGAACAGGCGATTGGCCTGTGGGTTGATACGCCTGAGCATGGCGGTCGTGGTCTGCGGGTGAACGCCCGAGATCAGCAATCGCCGCCCTCGCCCGTCGGCAAGCAGGCGCACCGCTTCGCTGACCCGCGATTCACCGCCTGTGAGGACAACAATGGCATCCGCCTGAGCGACATCTCGCGGCGGAACCTTCTCGATCTGATCGATGAAAATCAGAAGGCCGACCATGAACATCAGCGTCAACGCAACGATTACCATCCCGCCCCAGCGCGCCACCGTGCGCCGGCCAGTCCGCCGCGCAGGCCGGAGATTGTCGCTCGGGTCTTCGCTGTGTGTGCGCATGGCGTTCAGACCGCGCCAATTCATGTTGCCTACCGCCAGCGGTTTCCGGACGTCGTCATTCAAAACCCGTGCGGTCTCGGCGTATTGATCCCGTTTGAAGGCGGTGAGACGGCATTGAAATCTTCGATTCCGGTCACCGGTCCTGCGCTTCGAGAATGTGATAAACCCCAAACCGGGACGTTATACGGCAGATCGCGGCGACGACCGCAACAACAAACACCAGCAGCCCATAGCCCAGCCAGTCCAGCGTGCCAGCACCAATGAGCCGGCGAAGCTCGGCATCGGTTGCCGGAGACGCCCCGAACAACGATGGCAAGAGGGGAAATACAAGAAACACCAGAGCCGCCAATCCGGCGCCTGCCGAGCCGGCCAGAACACCCAGCGTCTGGAAGTGCTTTTCGAACTGTTGGGCAATGAACCGGTCACGCGCCCCGACGAAATGCAACACCTCGACGATATCGCGATTCGATGCCATGGCGCTTCGGGTCGCGGACACGATAATCGCCACGGTTGCCATCGCCACAAGCGCGATCACACCGAGACCGGCGATTGCCAGCGTGCTGGTCACGCTACGGATCTGCGCCTGCCAGCGGCTATGATCATCGAGCATCGCGCCCTCGAATTCCCGCTCCAGCGCAACGCTCAGCGTGGGCAGGTCCGGCGGATCGTCCCGATCGAGCTGAACCGCGATCAGGCGGGGGAGAGGAAGCGCGTCCAGCCCTTCGACCTTGCCCAACCAGGGCTCGACCAGCGCGCTCGTTTCACGCTTGGACAACAAGCGCACATCGGCGATGCCGATCTGTTTCGACAGGAAGTCTCCGATCCTGGTGAGTTTTTCCTCGGTCTTGGTCGCGTCGCCTGCCGGCTGCACCTGCACCGTCACCTCGCTGGCGACATCCTGGAGCCAAGCTGAAGCGGACTGGTTGATCATGTAGACGACGCCCGTGGTCAGGCTCGCCAGGAACGCCATGATCGTGATCACGACGATCAGCGAGCGGCCCGTTACCGAGCGGGGCGGTACGATCGGCGAGTTGCGCAGGGCGATCTTCGGGACGGCCAGCGGCTGCTCGCGGATTACGGCAGGAAGCGAATTGCGCATTGTGTCGACGTTCATGGCTGGCCTAGCCGACGATCTGCACGGTGCCGCGCTCAAGCTGCAGGCGAGGCGCACCGAACTGTCGCATGAGTTGATAGTCGTGGGTCGCGATAATGACCGATGTGCCCAGCCGGTTCAGTTCCACGAACAGACGCAGAAGCCGCCGGGCCATCTGCGGGTCGACGTTACCCGTCGGCTCATCGGCGAGCAAGAGTTCCGGTTTGCCGATCACCGCGCGGGCGATGGCGGCGCGCTGTTTCTCTCCGCCGGAAAGAACGGGGGGATAGGCGTCCATCCGGTTGCCCAGGCCCACCCATTTCAGCAGTTCGGTGACATCATCGCGGTACTCCGAGGGCTTGCGTCCGTGAACACGCAGCGGCAGCGAGATGTTCTCCCACGTGGTCATGTGATCGAGCAGGCGGAAATCCTGAAACACGATACCGATACGCCGGCGCGTCTTGGCGCGGGTTTCAGGTTCGAATTCCTTCGTATTCTGGCCGAACAGATGCACGGTCCCCCGCGTTGGCTTGAGGGACATGAACAGGAGCCTGAGAAGCGTCGACTTTCCGGAGCCGGACGGTCCCGCCAAGAAATGAAACGAGCCAGGGAGCAGATGGAAATTGACGTCCTGCAAGACCTCCTCGCCCTCGTCGTAACGCAGGGCGACGTTCTCGAAGCGGATCACCGCACTCTCCCGCTGGTTGATGAATGGGGAATTATTGCCCTGGGTTGAGGTTTTCTCGACATTCTGCCTTATTGGTATCAACCAAATTTGGCATTTACAGGAGACTGGCATGGGGCAAAAGCCCCGAACGTCCGACGGTATAATGCGGGAGACGGCGAGATGGAATTCCGGTGCCCAGCCTGTGCCACGAGTTATCGCGTACCGGTGCACATCGATCAACAGGTGCGTTGCGCGCGCTGCAATCATGTCTGGCGTATCGCGGAAGCGGATTTCGTCACGCCCGACGAGGAGGCGCGGGACGAGAACGACGTGCCGGAAGCCTTCGCGGACCCCGGCGCTGATGATGTGCCTGCCGACGACCGGTTGGAGGCCACTGACGGGAACAGCCGGCTTGCCGCGCTTCTGGAACAGAACGAGGCGGGCTTGTTCGGCCGTGACAGTGGGTCGCGCCAAGCGCCGGAGACCTGGCCCGAGGATAGCGAACCCGAAGACTGGGCATCCCCTGGTGACCAAGGCTACGCCGGTTTTGGTGCCGGTGATGCGCAAGATGAACAGGCACGCGCAGAAAACGGCCAAGGAAATGACCACGCGCACGGGCTAACGGCTTACGATGGTGAGAGCGACCGGGACGCCGAAACCCTCGACCGGCGGCTGGCTGACAACTGGTTTTCAGCCGGCGGCGAAGCGACGTCCTACGGCGATGCCGAAACCAATCCCGACCCGCAGGGCGGGTTCGAGCGCATCATGGAGGGTATCGAGGACGTCATCGCTGAAAGCGGCGGTCCGCAAGGCGTTGCGACAGACGATAAGCGCGCCGGAGACAGCGACGACCCGCTGCGCGCGCTGATGAGCGAGGACCGGTTGCGCAGCTTTACAGACACGCTCGAAGGCCGCGACCACGACCCGGCGCCGGAAGGAAACGACGATCCGTGGGGCGGCAAGGTGGTGAGGCTGAATGCGCGCGGCGGCGATCAACGGTTCGATACGGGGCCGCCAGGAACCGAACTGCCAGACCATGAGCGGGAGAAAATCGCCGCTGACTACGAGACCGCGGACGCGATGGACAACCTCGCCGGGCAAATGGTCGGTGGGCATGACACGCTCGATGATGACGCGGAGGACGCGGACCAAGCAGCCTCAGCCACACTAGCGCATCAGGGAACGTCTCTGACTGGCTCGACGCCGCCGGACCGCGCCAATGTCGAAGCTCTCCGGGCCGACATGCAGGAGATGTCGCATGCGCTCTCCGAAGCCAACGATCCCTATTCCCGCGATACCTCCGAGGGGACCTGGTCGCATCGGGACGACCATGACGAGGCACGCGAATCGGCGCGGCGAGAAAGCCTGGCGTTCGAGGCGCAAGACCAGCGGTTCGAGACCGGGGAGGCTATCGCGGAGGACGAAAACGACAGTCTGGGAGATTATTTCACCACGCACGAGCCGCTCGAGGAGGCGCGGGGCGACACGCCGGCAGCCGAGTTTCTCGATGAGGCGCAAGAGCCCGCCTCGCGCCTGGAAGACGCAGCCAGCACCGCGCACGACGACTCCCTCCTGGCTGAGTACGAATTCGACGAGGAGGAACCTGAAGATCTGCCCGAAGACTTCGTTGCCGAACGGCAGAGCGGAGCCGGCACGCTGACAGTGGCGGCAGCATGGGCCCTTTTCGTCGCCGTGATCGCAGGCGCGGCGGTCTCATTGCTGACATTCCGGGAGCAAATCGCTGAGGTGCTGCCAGCCTCCGCGCCCGTTTACGCGGCTGTCGGCTTTCCGCTGGACAAGCCCGCCATCGCCTTCGAGAATGTCAACTACGCTTGGCAGGACGGCTCGCCCGGTATCCTCACGCTTAAAGGCGCGGTGAAGAACACCAGCGAGGAACTCACCGAGATCCCGCCGCTGCGCATCACGATCCGGGATGATGCGGGATCGATGGTCAAGCAAGAAAGCCAGCGACTGGATCAGGCCTCACTGGTCCCCGGCGAAACCTACAGCTTCAGCCTCGATATCCGCGCGCCGGGGGACAAGCTGCGAACCGTGGAGCTGAGCTTGTGACCGGCCCTGCTCACTCCGCGGGCGCGGCGATGGCGTCCGGTGCCACGCCGCGCAGGTAATGCGGATACACGGTAATGACGCGATACGGCTTGTAGTGCTGATTGCGGATGAAACCCTGGAGCTGCCCCAGCGAGGCAGCCTTGTTCCACACGCGCTGCCCTTCCACCGTACTCGTGCTGGAGCATAGCTTGCGCACCGTCGCCGCCTGGTGCCGCGCCTCCGAATTTGACAGGAAAATCTGGGTCTCCAGGCTGCCGGCGAGGTCGTCGGGGATGTCCACCGGGAACTGCGTGCCGATAGCGATGCCGATGCCGAATGCGCGGCCCTCGCGCGCCATCTCCTGCAGCCGCTGGCTGTCCTTCACCCGCCATGCTTCGTCGAACACGAACAGCCGGCGCAAAACCCGCGGTGCCTCGCCGCGTAGCGCATGGCCGTGCGCCTGAATGATGATGAGTTCGGCGATCGCCGCCTTGATCTCGTCGTTCGGAAGGTCATGCAGGTCGAGCACGATCTTCTTTTCCAGCAGATCGCCAAAGGTCAGCGGCGCGGTGTCATCGTTCGGGAACAGGCCGAGATCGAACAGCGGATCGACCCGGTTGAGCAGCGTCTGCGATTCCTTGTGCTCGCGCAGATACTCGACGACATCGCCGAAGCCGGGCGAGGTGATCTCGCCGGCGCGATACCAGTGCTGCAGGTTGATCCCCCGGTCCTCGAAGCCGCGCCGCAGCGCGTTCTTCAGCTTCGCCTGCTGCTGCGTGCCAAGGCCGAACACGCGCTGGAAAATTTCCGCGATCGTGTGGATGTGGCGGATCGGCTGGACCTCACCCTGCATCCCCGGAACCGGATGAAGAGGATTGAATGGCAGCCCGGCCCGGCTAACGTCATACACCGAGAGGCCGAGTGGCCGTGCGAAATTGTCGTCGGCATAGTCGTTCTTGAAGTCGAGAATGCACATCGGGTAGTCGGCGCGCGCCATCGCGTCGATCAGCACCCGCAGCGTTTGCGTCTTGCCCGAGCCGGGATCGCCGGTGACGAGGAAGCCGAAGTTGAGCAGCCGCTCTTCCGGATGATGCGGGTCCCAATAGATCGGCGTCTTCGCGTCCGAAGTACCGAGGAACACCTGGAACCGCTCGGCTTCGGCGGCACGCGCCTCGTGCTTCCTGAAGGCGATGACCGCTTCGTCGCTCACGACGGGTTTTGCTGTCCGCTCAGCCGGTTCTTCGGGCGACTCGACATCCCCAGGCTCCGCCGCCGCTTGCGCCGCTGGCGCTGACGGGACGGCCTCTGGTGGCGGCGCGGCGTGGTCGCGCTCCTGGGGCTCCGTGTCCATCTCCGGGACCGGGGCGCGGATGTCGATGGTCGGCAGGAAGATCGCCCGCAGCGGCGCAATGCGGTTCAGCAGGAACCCGGTTTCCGCGCGCCAGGCGCGAAAGCCGCCTTCGGATTGATGCGTCTCGACGAAGCTCCTGGCCGCGCTCAACATCTGCCAGTCGGCCGGCTCGAAATCGACAACAATGCCCCCAGCGGCGCGGAGCTTGTCCAAGGGGCCGGCCACCTGGGCCGACTTGCTGCGGGGAAACCGCTGCCTGCCGACGACGACAGGGCGCGCGTCTCCGGAGTGGCGGCGAACGGACTCGATCTGCTTGGCGAGCCGATAGTCGCGATTGATCGCCGTACAGATACCGAGGAAGCGTATTTCGTTCTGGCCCTCTTCGCCGCCGGAGAAGGTCAGCTGAAGGCTCCTGGTGTGCGTTTCCGTCAGGTTGCTCGCCTCCGGGCGCACCTGCACCGGCGCAAGCTCGGCCGAAAGTGCGCTCGCCACCCAGCGCAGCAGGTCGAGCCGCGCCTCGTCCGTCTCCGGTACGTCGAAGGCCGTGTGCTGGTCGAGATGGTCTTGCCAGGCCTTGGCATAATCACGCGCGGACTGCGGCACCGGCGCGGCTGCTGGCGCCGCGTCATCAAAGAACTCGGCTTCTTCCGGGATACGCTCAAGGCTCAGCGCCATCGCCCGGAAGCGCGCCAATTCCGAAAGCGCCTCGCGGATGCGCGACCCCGTCAATCCGTCGATCAGCCAATCCGGAATCAGCGCCATCAGCGGCGCGCTGTCCTCCATCCCGGCCAGCCTGGCGACGTGCGCCATCCGTCTCTCGAAAAGCGCGCGAAGCTGTTCGGGCTTCGGCGGCTTGAGATGGGCCGGGGCGAGCGACAGGCGAATGCGGTCGCGCGTGGACTGGACCAGCTTGTCGTGAAGTTCCTCATACACGTTGCGCAGCGACGCCAGCACCACCGAGATGTTCGGAAACTCCTGAACGAGGTTCACCGCCTTCTCGATCGCGCGCACGTAGAGCGCCTCGTTCGCCAGCGACCAGAAGGATTCGAGCTGATCGAATGCCAACACGAACGCGCCATTCACGGCGCGCGCTGCCGTCGATATATCGCCCAGCCGGCGCCGGTATTGCTCGGGACGTTCCAGAGCCGGGAAGCTCAGCCCCTCGACGTCGGTTTCCGCCGCATGTCCGCAGAGCGCGTCGAAGCCCGCAAGATCCCCGCCGTAATGCAGCAGCAGCGCCCTCAGGAAATCCTCGTTGACAACCGCGCCAGTCCTTTGGTGGATCAGCCGGCGGAGGCTGCGGGCAAGCGGCGGCACGGCGTCCAGACCGTCCAGATCGCCGGCCTCGGCCCGCGCGCTGAAGGTGCGCGCATCGGCGCTCCCCATATGGGCGAGCAGCGCATGGGCCAGGTCAATCAGCGGCGGATGCCATTCCGGCGCACTACCGCGACGAACGAGCAGTTGCGCAATATGCTCGGGCGCGGGGACCGCGCGGCCATGCGCACGACGCTCCATTTCCTCGGCAAGACGCGGCGCAAATTCCCGGGCAAGCCGCTCACACAGTGCCCGGTCCTCATCCTGTACGGACTGGCGAAACCGCGCGGCGTCCTCGGCGGGGAGCAAGCCAAGCAATGCCTTCGCGTCGTCGCCGAGGCGCGGAATGCCGAAATAGGGGTTGTTGAGTTCGCGGATGACTGCCTCGAGCATCCAGCGGTCGTAATCGTCATCTGTCACGGGCGACGTCATCTGGATGACAGCCGGGTAAAGCTGCCCTTGCACCGCGAGCCGGCGCAGGCTGGCGGCCAGAAGATGGGTCTTGCCGAAACCGGCCTCGCCAAGGATCAGCGCGATGCGCGCGTTCGGGTCCGCATCACCGGAACGTGTCGCCCGCACCGCCGAGCTAATGGCGTCCCGCGCCTCGGCGTGGAGCGACTCGACATCGACATTGACCTCGTCCTTCGCGCCCTGCAGCGACGCGGTCTGGGAAAACACGCCGTTAAAGCGCGGGTCGATGAAGATGCTGAAAGCATCGGTCATGAAAAATCGGTCCTTAGAAGACTGAGAGGAGCTCGGTTGTAGAGGCGCATTGATTCGATTCTTGCATCGAGACTTGAGTCATGCCCATCAATCGTGAAAATTTTCTGTATTTTTCGGGTTTCCGGGAACAAGCAGGCGACGCAATGCTAATCCAGAACCACGAAATGGACGACGTCGCCCGCGCGCGTCGGCGTCGCCGAGCGTTCTCGTAGATCATCATCCATGAGATCAGGAATATCGAGACGGGTGAGATGGAAGTCCGCGCCCGCCCGAACGGCCGCCCATAGCCGGGACTTGAAGTCATCGAGCGTGAGCGGCGCATGCCCGTTCTCGGTATAGGCGTCATAGACCTGCGCAATCGCGACCTGCCCGCCAGTGAAGTGACCGCCCTTTGCCTTCGGCGTTTTCAACCTGCGTGCCAGAGCGACAACCTCCCGCGCGAAATCGGCTGGCTCGGGCTGCGCCGGCGTCGCGGCGCGCGGCTCCGTCGGCTGCATCTCCGGGTCTTCCATGGCCTCACCCGTCAAGGCTGTGCGGACCAGCGCCCGGCGCAGACCGCTGGCACTCGCCGAAGCACCCGGCAGAATCCGCCGCAGCAGGGCTGGTGTCGCCTGATCGACCGAGCCGCGCGCCAGGCCGGCAAACCGGACATAAAGTGTCCGCGACAGAGGGTCCTTCAGGCCGGTCATTGCGGACGGCGCCGCCGTGCTCAACAGGTCGGGACAGCGCGCTGCGGCCACGCGCCAGACCAGCGCAGCGCGCATCGCGCTCAGCCCCGGATGCGTCGCCGGATCGGCCAGATCGAAAAGCACGGCCAGCGCGCAGGCATAGAAGTTCCGCGCGCCCGCCAGGTAGGCATGGCTTGCGCGCTGCGCGGGGTCCAGCCCGAGCGCGTGCGTGGTGAACTGGCGCTCGGCGAAAGCCGGCCAGCTCAGTCCGGCCTCGAGATCGAAACGGCGCGCCGCCTCTGCCCTGCCGGCTTGTGTCAGCGACCAACGGCCGTTCCGGGACTTCGCCAGCCCGGCGCGCTCGAGGGCGGCGAGCACGACCGGCATCTGCCTTGGCGCCAAACCCCACGGCTTGAGGCGACGGCCAAGGGTTTGCTCGCTCGCGGCGCGATCGAACGCCAGCGCGGCCAGAACCAGATCTTGCGGATCAACAGCCGACAGACGCGACAGGTCAGCGGATGGGAGACTGGGAAGCTGGGTCGTCATGCGATACAGCAACTCCGTCGCACGTGCG